>CAXTMM010000011.1:0-11412 GCA_964245415.1 uncultured Acidobacteriaceae bacterium
CACATGGAGAATACCATCCAGTTTGTCCAAAAGCTGATTGATGCGGATATTCCCTATGACCTGCAGCTCTATCCGCGTAAGACGCACTCGATTGCCGGCCCAGAGGCGCGGACGCATTTGTACACGCGGATCGTGGAGGAGTTCGAACTGTACCTGAAGCCTGCGGCCAGATGATTGTAGGGGACGGGTTGGTGCGGGGGCGGGCTCGGATTGGAGAGATCGAGCTGACGGTCCTGAGCGACGGGCCTTGCCTGTTTGACGGTGGAGCAATGTTTGGGGTGGTGCCGAAGGCACTTTGGTCGCGCCGGGTGCAGACGGACGCGGAGAACCGGGTGATGTTGGGATTGAACACGCTGGTGATCCGCAGCTCAGACAAGACGGTGGTGGTTGAGACCGGACTCGGCGACAAGATGGCAGAGAAGACGCGCGCGATCCATGGGGCGCGTGGGCGGCTGCTCAAGGCGTTTGCGGAAGTGGGGATCGGGCTTGACTCGGTGGACCTGGTGGTGAACACGCATCTGCACTGGGACCACTCCGGTTGGAATATGACGCGGAGTGCGGACGGGTCTCTGATGCCTACTTTCCCCTGCGCGCGGTATCTTGTGCACCGCGGTGAGGTAGAGCATGGGCGGCTACAGCTGGAGCGCGATGCGGTGAGCTACCTGGAGGAGAACTATGAGCCGCTGCTGACAAGCGGGCAGATGGAAATGCTGGCGACGCGCGTGGGGCAGATTGAGGAGATTGCACCGGGGATAGCGGTGGAGCTTTTTCCGGGGCATACAGCGCAGCTGTTGGCAGTGCATATCGAGTCTGGTGGCGAGCATGCCTGCTACATCTCGGACCTGATTCCAACCTCGGCGCACCTGGATCCAACCTGGGTGATGAGCTACGACCTGGACCCGCTGCGAACGATCGAGGAGCGGAAACGCTTCTATGCGCGGGCGATTCCGGGAGAGTGGCTGGTGGTGTTTCCTCACGACCACGCGGCGCCGTTTGGGGTGGTCGAGCGAGGCGCGCGTGGGCGGCCGGTGCTGCGTGAGAGTACGACGGGGTGACTGGCGCGGCTATGGAAAAGCCCGCCCTTTGTGACTGGGGCGGGCTTTCTCGTTTTTGCATGTGGGGCTGCCTAAGGCTTCTTTGGCTTTTTAGTGGGCTTGGCTGGTTCTCTCCCGGCCTTGCCTTTTGTTTTTTTGGAGTGCTTCGGGTGGTGTTTCTTTTTCTTTTTGTGGACCGGCGGTGTGCCTGTCCCGGTTCCAGTCCCCGCTCCAGTTCCGGTGCCAGTTCCCGTCCCGGTCCCACTGCCGGTTGTCGTGCCGGTTGTCGTGCCGGTGATCGCGGCTGCGATCGCGGTGCCGTTCGGTGAGCCTAGGCCGGTGCAAGCGTCCCAGCCGGTGCCGGCTTTGAAGCTGCCGTTGTTGCCGCTGGTGATGTCGTGGAACGCGGTTGGAGCGGCGTACAGCGCCGGGTTGACGAAACCCGCCGGCGATTTGCCGGCAGCCACACTCTGTTGGTTGACGAGGGCGATCAGCGCTGCCCAGAGTGGGGCTACCGCGCTTGTGCCGCCAACCACCGTCGCCGAGCCGTCGATCAGGACGTTGTAGCCGGTGGCCGGCGCGGCATCGCCTGCTACATCCGGTACGCCGCGACCGGTCGAGCCGGCGGAGTTGTTGGGGACTCCAACGCCGTCCTGCCATGTGGGCAGCGCGAAGAGCGTGCTGACGCCGCCGCCGGTAGCGCCGCCGCTTGCGGATTGATCGTTCCAGACGACCTCGGATGTGATCGTCGAGCCGGAGCCCTCAAGCTGGGTGCCGCCGCAGGCCAGCACGTGGGGGCTCGATGCAGGGAAGTCGACGTTGTTGCCGGTAGCGCCGTCGGTTGAGCCATTGTCACCCGAGGCAACAGTGATCGTGACGCCGAGGGCGCCGGCGGACTGGCAGGCGTCATCAAGCGCACTCACCGACGCCGCGGCCCAGCTTGACTCCGGCCCGCCCCAGCTGATCGAGATCGTGGACGGCGAGTTGGCTGTGTCGTGGACTGCGGTGGTGATCGCGTCGATGAAGCCCTGGTCGGTATTCGGCGTAAAGTAGACGGCGATCTTCGCTCCCGGGGCAATTGAGCCGGCGACCTGGATGTCGAGGGCGACCTCACCGTCGGCGCCGCTGGGGTCGCCGCCGGGGACGTTGGTGCCGCCGTCAACCGAGACCGCAACGACGGTGGGCGGGGTGATGCCGAGACCTTTAAAGTAGGTGGTGATATCTGAAGTCTCGTAGCCGCCACCGAGCTCGATGATGCCGATGGTCTGGCCGGCGCCAGTAAGGCCGGTGGGATATTCGTAGAGCGCGGCTACCTGGGGCGGGTTGAAGGGCGTTTCTGTTCCTGAGGCGGCAGGCGCTGCGGCGGCGCGGCGGATGTGGGGCTTGGCGACAGGGCGGGTGTCCAGGCCGAGCACGGTCTCGATCATGGGCGCATGGGTATTGGGCACGTTCATGCTGCCGATGAAAGAGTGGAACTTGCACTTTGGATCTTTGTGTTGGTAGGAGTTGAGGGTAACGCCAAAAGCCTTTTCCAGGGCCGAGGCGGGACCGCGTGCGACGAGCGTCCGGCGATCAAGGCTGGAGGTGGACTCATCGACGGCGAGACCGTGCTGGTTGGCGAACTGGCGCAGGGCGTCGAAGTCGGCTGGGTCGGCTGCGTACTGGTCGCCAAATTCCTTGCGGGAGAGAACGCGGCCGTTGAGGGTGTGGAGCTGGAGCGGCTTCTTGCGCCGCACGATGATGGAGACGGTGAGCGTTTGCTGGGGAGAGATCGGGCCGCTGAGTGTGGAGTCGGGCGGCGCGGCCCGTTCGCTTTTGGCGAGCGAAATACGAGCATGGCTCTTGCTAGGCATAGTGGGGGTACCTCACCGAGAAGAGTAGACGAAAAGGGCTGTGGACGGGAGAGTACAGGCGGAGGGTTATTTTGGCGCGAAATTAGAGGGTTTGTGGGCCCGGGGGAAAGGCGCGCGGGAAGAGCGAGGAGTGAGAGCTATGTCGTCACCATGGCAGACAAAGGTCTAGGCGTTAGTAGACTTCGCGACGAAAGAGTTCGTCTTTTTCCTCGCAGGGTGAGCACACGCAGCTGGCTGCGCTGCCTACCAGGAGAATAGCGCCGACGGTGATCGCGATCTCCGGCAGGTGCGGACTGAGGTGCGAGACGTGGAGGATGAGGTCGTGCAAATGTAAAAACCACATAGAGGCGCTCCTGAACTGTTAGAGATTGCTCCTCCAAGTGCACTGTCCAGGCGATGGAGCCTCCCCCGAACAGAAAGACTCCACCGATGAGACTTGGCTAGCCAAAGCACCGAAGGCAGGAGAAATGCTATAGGGTCGCTTTATGCCGTCAACAACTGAGAAGGCCGAATCCTTCCGGAGGTTTTCTGCATCACGGCTTCTCAGTTTCATCCTTACACGCTGGAGTGTGGCTGGAAAGAGAAATAGGGCCTGGTTTCAGATGCCAGCTAATGGAAGTGCCAATCCGGGCCTGTCTTGGCTCAGAGTGTTACCAAGAGGGCATCCAGAAAACAGGTTGGCGCCGGGCGAAATTAAGGCGAAGATAAGACGTGCAGGGGAACGCTCACGCCGAGCCGCAAGTGCGCTGGCTGTTTCTGGACCTGAACTCCTACTTCGCCTCGGTGGAGCAGGAGCTAAGGCCAGAGCTGCGCGGGCGTCCGGTGGCTGTTGTGCCGGTGATGACGGACACCACCTGCTGTATCGCCGCAAGCTACGAAGCAAAGGCCTATGGGGTCAGGACGGGAGTACAGGTAGGGGAGGCGAAGCGCCGGTGTTCGGGCTTGGTGCTGGTGGACGCGCGTCACGAGGTCTACGTGGACTACCACCACCGGATCATCGAGGCTGTCGAGCGGTGCGTGCCGGTCTCGGCGGTCATGTCGATCGACGAGATGGCATGCAGCCTGATGGGGCGCGAGCAGCCGCTGATGGCAGCGCTGGAGCTGGCTTCGCAGGTAAAGGCGTCGATCCGGGAGCATGCCGGCACCACGCTGCGCTGCTCGGTGGGCCTGGCGCCGAACCGGTACCTGGCCAAGATCGCCTCAGACATGGAGAAGCCGGATGGGCTGGTGGCACTGACGCCCGATATCCTGCATGCAGCGCTCGCCGGGCTGACGCTGCGCGACTTGCCGGGAGTGGGCTCGCGGATGGAGCAGCGCCTCTTGGCCGCTGGGATCGAAACGATGCCGCAGCTGCTGGCGCTCGATCGCGAGCGAATGCACACGGTCTGGGGCGGAACGAGCGGCGAAAAGCTGTGGTACTGGCTGCGCGGCGAGGACTTCAACGATCCGAAGCTCGAGCACCAGAAGTCGATCTCGCAAAGTCATGTGCTGCCGCCGGAGCTGCGCTCGGACGAGGGGGCCTATGCGGTGCTGCAAAAGCTGCTGCACAAGGCGGCCATGCGGCTGCGCTCGGCGCGGCTGTGGACTAACCATGTGACGGTGACTGTGAAGTATGCGGTGCCGAAGAGCGCTGCGAGCAAGCAACATACGTCGGGGATACCGCAGAGCGGATGGTCACAGGGGAGCTCGGTGATCGAGTGCCAGGATAACCAGACGCTGGTCGAGACCCTCAAAAAGCTTTGGGCGCGACGGCCGCGGGAAGGTCGAGATGGGAGGCAGTACGACAAGCCGTTTTATGTCGGGGTGTGGCTGGGGGAGTTGGTGCCGGACCATCTGCATACGCTGTCCTTGTTTGCGGGCCTTGAGACGGAGGCCAAGCGGACGAGGCTGTCGAGCACGATGGATGCGTTGAACCACAAGTACGGCACCGATATGGTGGCGCCTGCGAGCATGCTGCTGGCGCGGGCAGCGGCTCCTACGCGGATTGCGTTTACCAATATTCCTGATCTGTTCTGAGCGGAAATTATCAGGTGGTGCTATGAGTCTTTCACGGCTGCTTCTCATCCTTAGGAAGAGTGATTGTGCCTGGGCCGGAGGGGCAGTGATCTTCGGCGAGATGAAGAGGCAAGTCGATGAGGAGAGGTTCTATGCGTATTTTGCATTGCGGTGCTGTCGCGATCCTTGGAATTAGCTCGGCCATGCTCTGCTTGAGCGGGTGCAAGGCGCAGCCTGCGAGCGGTCAGGCTCCGTCTACGGACACAACGCCGTCCACCGCGACAGCGAAGCCGCCAGCTCACCCGTTTACACGCAAGCACATCTATGCTGATCCATCGGCGGCGCAGGGCGACATCGCTGCCGGCCTCAAGGAGGCGCAGAGTGAGCACAAGCGCGTGCTGCTCGACTTTGGAGGGGACTGGTGCGGCGACTGCCAGGTGCTGGATATTTACTTTCACGATCCAGAGAACCTGCCCCTGCTGGAGCAGAACTATGTGCTGGTGCACGTGAACGTCGGGCGGATCGACCAGAACCTCGACATCGGCGACAAATACGGCGTGGCCCTCAAAAAAGGCGTGCCCGCGCTCGCGGTGCTGACGCCGGCGGGTAAGGCGCTGTACGGGCAGAGCGGCGAGTTTTCAGACATGCGCTACATGCAGCCCGAGTCGGTGCATGAGTTTCTCACTCGGTGGAAGCCGAGCTAAGGGATTGCGCGGCCGTATTGACGCTCGCCCGGCCGCAACAAGAGGAAAACCCGCGCGAGGCTTGCAAACGATAGAATGAAAGCTCGCTGCGCATCAGGTGGCACACGGTAAGCGGGCCTATAGCTCAATTGGTTAGAGCAGAGCACTCATAATGCTTTGGTTCCAGGTTCAAGTCCTGGTGGGCCCACCATTGATGACGCTAATCTATAAAGTACGCAGGCAGTACATCACTAGTACGTCACCAAAACCGCACCCTTCTCCACGAATTTGGGAACGACACGCAAATACGGCATGTCCTAGGCATTTTCTCTTGTTCACTGAGCTTTGCTCCCCGCCGCCATGCCATGCGCGATCTGCACACCGTTAGTCGATAGTGTTGCCTAGCAAGAATGGCCCCTGCTTTAGGACCTGCCGAAAAGAATGACCTTCCAGCAACTCCGATACAAGGTACGGCGCACCTTCGAGCACGCCAAACCGAGAGAAACAAAAATGTTCGGGTGATTCGGCGCTGCTGCGGCCTGCGCTTCATCTTCAAACCGGCGCAGATGCTCAAGTCTTGCGGAACCGCTGCTGGCAAAACCTTGATCGCTAACTTGGCGTTCCGACCCGGGATCGTAGGCGCGATCAACCTCACCCATCCCGCCCGCGCCAAGCAGAGCATAGATTTCGCAATTCATCGGTGACGCGCGTTGTAGCGAAAATGTCTGCGGCTCCTAATAACGTCGTCTCTAAAGCAGTGATAGAGGCTACGTACAAGCTTCGGGGAATCAGAATTCCCGCGTTTACGCCAAATCGCCAACGCACTTACCGGGAGCCATCCGAGTAGTGCCCGAGTGCCGGGCAAACAGGAAGCAACCTTTCGGAGCGCGTTCCTTCCGGATGGACGACGGCCATCCCTATCTATGCGAAGCCTATCGGATCGGTCAAGGATGGCAGACAACTCGGGACAGACTGGCTGGGCTTCCGCTACCCCGCCGATGTGGGCAAGATCACCGGCGACTCGGTGCAGCACGAGAAAGCCATGTAACATATCGTCGTCCACTACGGGCGGGAGAGTTCGCTCGCAAACACGCCCCGCAAGAGATATTCGATTCGGGGCCGTCGGTTGTCCATGGCTGCTATGCAAACTTACCTAAACCTGATCGGGTTTATGGTTGTACTGGTGCGCCCACATGTCGTCGGTAAAACTACCGGGAAGTGTGTTGAATGTCGCCGAGGCTCGCATTGCCAAGAACGGCGAGCGACTGCTCAAGCGAAAACATCGTCTCGACCACCGGGCACAACTCGGAGCCTTGCTAGGCGTTTCTGCCCGAGAAGTGCTCATCACAGGAGAGCATCCTATTCGGCAGACCGTGATACTTGTCGAGCATGGATAACATCTGAGTTATGCCGATCCGATCTGAATTCTTGCCGGAAATGAAAGACCGTACAGGAGCAGCCTTGAGAGCCTGCCCATTGTTTACGCCGTGTGAGGCGAGGGCAGTCGCCGAGCCCGTGGTGTTCACTCAGCTTGATGACTACCGGCGTATACAAGGAGCATTTCACAGGCTCTCTACGAAGTGCGCCCTCGCAGCGAAGGCACAAGTGCAGTGTCGCTTCCAACGCCGGCTCAAGTCTATAGATCACATGACTATCGCGGGTCGCGATCATCTCCCCACCTGCAATCCATGCTGCTCCTCGTCTGGCGATTGTGTTTTTACCTTCCCGCCCGTTTCAAACCGGAAGCAACTTAAGGCGTCCTATTGTAGCGTCAACTCGAAATCATCGATCGAAACCCAGGTACCGCCATTTGGATCGTAGGTATAGAGGCCGATAGTCAAAGAGTTGTTGGTGACGGCGATGTTAGGGATTACAACCTGAGACCAGTTTTCCCAACCTGACTCATAGGGGATGACGTTCGCTGTCAGTTCCGGTCCGCTCCCATAGTTTTTCGCGCTGAGATAAGCTGCATTTTGCCCTCCACCTCCGACAACAAAGGCGGAGAGAGTATAGGAGCCGTTCGCGATACCGTTCACAGTCTGGGACGTGTAGACCTGAAAAGGGGAACTGGAATAATGCGTCAACCTGTAACTCCCGCCGTGGCTTCCCGTCTCCGTGTAGGCTGCCGCAGCATTCCCATCCCCGGTCCATATATTCCAACCCAAGGGTGAAGCACCAGCAGCGCTAGCTTCAAAGCCAGGATTGACAGCCTCGTTGATCGTGCCGGTTCCGACACTGGCCAGCTGCCACTGCTGTGAAGGGGCGGTTGTCCAGGGGTTCTGCACCGTGCTGTTGCTGCTCAGATCAAGAACCTGCCCACTGCCACGATTCTTAAATGCGTAGGTGCCTGCGGCCACAGGGATCACCTGCCACTGCTGATTAGCGGCCCCCCAGGATGGATATTGATCAACAGTCGCAGCATTGAGCACTGACTGCCCAGAAACATCCCACACCTGGTACCCGGTTGGTCCTGCAGCATGGTTTGAGATCAGATAAAAGCCGTCCATGTTCGTAAACTGCCAGGCCTGACTGGCACTGCCGTTCGGTGTATTCAGGTAGAGTGATGCACTGTTTGCCATAGCTCCGCCGTTCACGTCTAGCAAAGTCGCAGGGTTGGTTAAGCTCTTAACTGAGTAGGTCGTACCCGGAGCGAGATCGCCGCTCGTGTCCCAATCGGAAAGGTTGATGGAAGACGAAGTCGCCAGCCATATTTGGGAGAAGTTAGTTGTACCGAACCATCCGTATTCGGTGTTCCTCGCCTCATTAGAGGCGGATGAGCCAGCGCCCGCATTTGAACCACACCCCTCGTAATACAGGTAGTAGGTGCTTCCAACCTTAATCAGAGATCCAGACCAGACCGCACCCTCGTCACCACTGCCGGCCGGCCCCCGCAGCAGAATTGGATTCTTGCTGTATTTCGTCCAGTTTACGAGGTCAGTCGAGCGAGCGAGGCCAAAGCCTTCGTTGTAGTCGTCATGGCTGGAACTCGCACCGTAGATCGCATAGTAATAGGACCCTTCTTGGTAAATGCGAATGGTGCTGATGCTTTGGTAATCTACGGTTCCCTCCAGGAATGATGGGCTGATGACCGTGGTTTTGCTGCCAAACTTCAGTCCGTCAGAACTGCTCATAACTGTGTACTCATAGCCGAGACCTGAGCCGTTCTGTGGCGTGGCTTTTTGCGTCGTAAATAGATAGAGCTTACCGTTGCTCGCATTGACAAACGGGCAAGGGGTATCGCCGGCTAAGCTCGTGCTGCCGCTCATGTCCTGGATGTGTCCCTGAAGCGAGAAGTTCAGACCATCGCTGGAGATTGCGAGATAGCTTCCGCCGTTCGCACCCATGTAATACAGGTACACCTGATTGTTGTAAACGACTGCGCACGGATCGGAGAGCTGCCCATCCCGGATCACCGGCCCAGGGGCCGCGGCTTGATTCCAGGTAACCCCATCGAAGTTCGCCCTTGTCTGGGTCCAAACACCTATTGACAGAGTACCGTTTTGATCCTGGCCACGAAAGTAGAGGTAATAGGTCCCATTGAAGAGGACGACGCTCGGATTGAAGGCGTGGGTTGCGTGGAAGGTGCCGCTTGCACCTGAGCCATTCGCTGCCGGTACTACGGGTGAATTCAGGGTTCGTATAAAGCCGATCGGAGCGGCGAATGCTGATTGCTCAATCATTCCAGTTGTAAGCCAAAGACATAACAGGACATAACAAGTGACTACGAGCGTGCGCTGGAGCTTCATATATGTAGTGTTCTGTGACAAAGACATAGCTGTTTGCTCCTTCGACGTCTGAATACGTCATGATCCAGGATGGATCCCTGCAGCCATCCGTCGAGTCGGCAAAGCGGGATCGCCGTGCATTCCAGGCGCTGGTTGACTACGCCGCGAGCATAGGAGGTCCGTCATCGGGCTGTATATGGGAAGGTTCACCTAGGCTCTTGCAGACACTGACTAGGTAGATGTGCCTATTTCCAGGCCTGCGTTCCTCTACCTACTGTCCCACCAGAGAGAACGCCAATCTCACCAAGAGTACTAACTACCGGAGATGAGACGGATGAGGAACGGGATGAGCTTAGGAAGCTATCTTAGGAGACCAGGGACAACAGGCACCGCACACGGTGCCGTTGTAAGTCTTGCACTGGTGATACACAGCCGGCTTCTTCCGCGATGGATGACATGCGTCACCATCCTTGCACTGGGTCTTTGTAGCACCTGCGCACATGCGCAGTTCTCAAGCGGCATTGAGGGAACAGTCACCGATAGCTCAGGAGCGGTGGTACCAAATGCAGTTGTCACCCTGACCGATCCAGACAACGGCCCCCCCCAGACCACCCCGACAAGTTCGGCGGGTTTCTATCGCTTCTCGGCGCTGACCACAACCGCTTATACGGTAACGGTCAGCGCGGCTGGCTTCAGCAAGGTTATCCAGGAAAACGTGCAAACACAGGCGGCACTTACCTCTACCGTGAACCTGAGGCTGCAAGCCGGAGCAGCCACTGCGGAGATCACCGTTACGGATGCGCCGCCCGATCTCCAGCTTGCGGATGCAAATATCTCCGGCACCATTGAACAGCGCGAGGTACAGGAACTGCCGCTCCAAGGGCGCAACTTCTACAGCCTTGTCGTGCTCACACCCGGCGTCACGGGCCTTCCCAGCGGCGGGTCTGGTGCGTATGCGCAATCGCAGGCAGATATCTTCAACGTGGAACTCGGCGTGAACCTGAACGCAGGGGGTATGCGTACGGAGTCGAACAGCTTTTTGATTGACTCCGCCCCAGTAAACTCGGGTCCTCGACGCGGCGTGGTCAATATCAATCCCAATGCCGAGTCCGTGCAGGAGCTGCGCGTCCAGGTGAATAACTACACGGCCGAGTACGGAGGCAATGCGGGTGCCACCGTGAATGTCATCACCCGCCAAGGAAGCAATCAAATTCACGGATCCATCGATGAATTCCACACTGACAACGACTTGACGGCACGATCCTACTTTTCTTCTGGTGCTGTGCCTGTTTTCCGTCGCAATGAGTTCGGTGGCAGCATCGGTGCTCCGATCTGGCGCAACCGTACATTCTTCTTCGGCTCAGTCGACGCGCTGCTTGCGAGCTTTCCCAGCGCTTCGCTTCAGTCCGCATTCACTCCGTCGTTTATCAGCTATCTGAAAGCCGCAAAGCCAAACAACATCTCGACACAGATCCTCACCCGCTTTCCCACCGCGATCTCTACCGATCTCAACCAGCAAACCGCGGGTACCATCGTCGGGACTAACTGCGCCACGCTGGCTTCGCCTGACACTCCGATCGCAACACCTCTTGGCGAGGTCCCGTGCAACCTTGCGGTGACAGGCCAGGGCAAATTCTCGGTAAGCTCACCCAGAAATGGCTTGCAATGGAACGCTCGTCTGGATCAGAACTTTCGCAGTGGCGCTGACAAGATCTACGGCAATTTTTTCCGAACGACACTCGATACTATGAACCCGTCCGTCTACTCGGCCTTCACAACGGATAGCCCATCGCATACTTTCTACGGAAACATCTCTGAGCTTCACGTCTTTTCGCCTCGTGTGCTCAACCAGGTTCGCTACTCCTACACGCGCGTCTATGGCATCGTTAACTGCGCCCACTGCGACATCCCCTC
Organism: uncultured Acidobacteriaceae bacterium; assembly: GCA_964245415.1. Taxonomy (GTDB): domain Bacteria; phylum Acidobacteriota; class Terriglobia; order Terriglobales; family Acidobacteriaceae; genus EB88. The sequence continues at coordinate 11,205 of CAXTMM010000011.1, forward strand.
GATCAACATAGGCGGCACAAACGGATTCGGCGGCTTTGGACCTTTCCCCTTTGTGCAGAACAACTATGAGGGCGGCGACACCTTGACCTGGAACAAAGGCCCGCACAATCTTCGCTTTGGTGGATCTTTGACTCGCGTGCAGAGCAATGCGAGTGGGCTGGATGCATTCAAGCGTCCCTCCTACTCATTTGACAACCAACTGACTTTT
>CAXTMM010000011.1:11422-41251 GCA_964245415.1 uncultured Acidobacteriaceae bacterium
TTTTGCCGCCGACGCCCCATCCTCGGAAGGCGGGCTTGCAGCCAGCCTGACTACGGGACAGATTACGGGCGCAATTTATAACGACCGGCGCCAGTTTTTCAGCTTCTTCGCTCAGGATGATTGGAAGGTCACGCCCAGTCTGACCGTCAACCTCGGCCTGCGGTATGAGTCGTTCGGCAACTTCAACGAGGTAAATCCTGATACGACTAACATCGTCTTTCAGGGCGGCTCTACCTTTCAGCAACAGATCGCCAATGCAAAGGTCGCCATACTGCCGAAGGTCTTGCTGAGCAACCTCAAGAACAACTTCAGCCCCAAGCTGGGCTTTGCCTACGATCCTAGTGGAACCGGCAAGTTCGCCATCCGTGGAGGGTTCGGTCTCAACTACGATGTCCCTTCAGATCAGATCTTCCCGCCGGGGCCGTCCAATCCGCCGGTCATTGCTTTCGTTAGCCTCTCAAACCAGACGCCACCCTATGTGCCTGTCTACGGGCTGGGCACTTCGCCCAACCCACCCTACGGATTCCCCACTCCGGTTGTGCAAACGGGTCTGGATGCGAAGAACGCTCCTACGTTCACAAAAGCCTCGCTCACTGTCATGGATCCGCACTTGAAAACCGAGTACAGCGAAAACTATTCACTGGGCATACAGGAGAGCTTCCGTGGAGGGTGGGTGGCCGAACTGGACTACATCGGAGCGGCAGCCCATCACCAGTACGCGCAATATGAGGTCAACCGCTTCAATGGCGACCTCATCCAGAACAAAGGGTCGCTCACACGGCTCAATACCAGCTTCGGCAGCATCCAGTATGCACAATCCAATCTCAACGCGAGCTTCAATGGACTTACTGCAGCAGTCCGCAATAACAGCTACCACGGCTTAACAACGCAAGTCGCTTACACTTTAGGCCATTCGCTCGACCAGGCCAGCAGTGCAGGCGGCGGCTTGAATATCGTTGACCCCTTGAACCTGAGGGCGGAGTATGCCCCAGCTGACTTCGACGTACGCAACCGCATGACGGTGAGCCTGCTTTATGAGCTGCCAGGGGCAAGAGCAGACAGGGCGCTCGTACGCACGGTGCTGGGTGGCTGGGAGGTCGGCGACATTACCATCCTGCAATCAGGCACTCCCTTCAGCGTCTTCTGCTCACGACAGTTCCAGTTTGGCACGCTGGAAAATGGGCAAACGGACACAACAACAAACGTCGGCTGCGACTACAACGCTGACGGCTTTGACTATGATCGGCCCAATGCGCCATCAACGGGGAACACGATCCGGGGAGCCTCCAAGCAGCAGTTCCTGAAAGGTCTTTTCCCCTGCACTGGAAGTCTCTGCAGCAATGTGTTCTCGGCTCCTGCTCTTGGGCAGGAAGGTACGTTAGGTCGCAACACCTATCGCAGTCCGGGCTTCGCAGGGAGCGACGTCTCCGTGCTTAAGAACACGCGGTTCTCTATTCTAGGCAAAGAACCGCTGAACCTCCAGATTCGAGCGGAAGCTACCAACGTCTTCAATCGAGTCAATCTGTCATCGGTCACAGGGGACATTAGCAGCGGGACCTTCGGCCAGGCAACAAACACCTACGCTCCCCGGCAGTTTCAGTTCGGAGCGCGCGTGGTGTTCTAACCGCCTTGAGAGCTCGCCAGGTCTTCGCTAGCGGGCTCAGCCTTTCCTGTTCCTCTACTTATCGAAAGGCTCCTATGGACCGCCGCGACTTTCTGGTCACTGCTGGACTCGCCTGCAGTGCCTCCCTCTTGCCGACAAGCGCTTCCTCACAAACAGTCGAAGATTGTCCTGCGGTCTCGGCTCAGGAAGGTGTGCCACGAACCCAGGATTACCTTTACCGGCCGAAGCCGCAGTTCTGGAGCTTTGATAATCGAGATCCAATTGTTTCTCTCGGCCCCTTCAAGGTCAGCTTTCAAGTGTTCGTGATGGGCAATGACGAGAACAGCTACGGCCTTTCACAGGCTCACGTACAAGTCGAAAGAAAGGACCGCCAGTGGACGGTAGCAGCTACTCAATTTGCGTCTGCCGGGCAGCAGTTGACTCACGAAGGCACCCTTCAAGCCGTCCTCACCGCTCAGGATGACGGATCCTTTCTATGCAACATCAGGGCCAGTTGCCCTGAGAAGCTGCGGGCGGTCAAGGTGCGTCTTCACAGGCTGGCGCCGGCACAGGTCTTCAAGACGGCTTGGAATGTCGATCCAAATGGGCTCGCGATCACGCCAGAGGGGATGAACTTTGTTTACCCGGAGTACCAAGGCGGCATGCCAGCCTGGCAGCTGGCATTTGCGCAGGGTAGCCTTGGTATCGTCTCGTCTGACACCACACCGCGCCCGAAGCGCCTGACAGCTTACCGTCAAGGAGCCACCACTACCATAGACCTGGTGCACGAGGAAGATGCTCGCCACTTCGGCACCACACTCGAAGTACCTGCCTGGGAGTTGCGCCCTAACGCATCGCTCGCGCAGGTAATTGCGCGTCGCGAGCAGATTTTGGTGGAGCGCGCCGGCCTGCGCACCTGGGAAGCCCGCTCGGACGTTCCTTCCTGGGCACGTCAAACCAAGCTTGTGGCTACTCTGCACGGTATGCATTGGAGCGGTTATATTTTTAATGATTACGCTCGCATGCAGAAGACCATTGAGTGGGTCTGCGGTAGGATTCCCGGTCAACATGTTGTATTCCATTTGGCGGGATGGGAAGGCCGCTATTACCGTCAATATGGTGATAGCAAGGCCAACGACCGCATGGGTGGTGCTGAGGGTTTAAAGGCCCTGGTTCAGGCCGCACATGCGCGTGGTGCTAAAGTCCTGCCGTTTTACAGCGGCAACTATCCCTTGGCCAGCCTGCCTGGGTATGAGGAGTATGGGCCGGCATCGGTCTTCCACTCAACCAACGGGTTCCGATGGGATCCTATGCGGGGGTATGTTGTGGATTGGGGCCAGTTGCGTGGTACAGGTATGCACGGCGGAGAGCCGGGGCTTAATCCGGGAGCGCCACTGTGGCGGGATCATCTGATTCAACAGATCGCCGACCTAAGTGCTACCTATGGCTTTGATGGAGCTTACTTCGATACGCAACCGAGTGCAGATAACGATAGCCGCTATTCTGCGCTTGATGGATTCCGGACCATCGCGCAGGAGCTTCGAGCGAGGCGTCCCGAGTTTCTTATCGCGTCAGAGTCCTGGTTCGACCTATCACTTTCTTTCGTGCCCTGGTCTCAGACGCCAGACGGGCCACTCGCCTGGACACGAAAATACCAGCGCCGGTTTGCTCACCTATCCATGGGAGAGCCAAGCCGCGGCTCGACCGGTGTCCACGAGTTAGGACACATCCCGTATGATCGTCTAGAACTCAACCGTATGTTTGACATCCCTACTATATCTTTTGTAGACGGTACCTTGGAGCAAGCACCCGGTGAGGTGGAGAAGGTCATCCGAAATGCACGAGCGCTCGCAGTTTGATCAAAGGGCGGGATGGCATCAGCCGGGACACCCTGCGCTTCCATCGCTAGGTAACCAGCGACATTGGTTTATGCGCTTGCTGCTTATGCTTTGGCCGCTCATCCTGCTCTCAAGCTGCCGCAGTCCAACACGCGCCTTGCATGTAGTTGTGGTTGATCCTACAGGTGGCCTGGTGTACTGGGAAGTCTTCAATCACTCGGTCCAACAGTATGCACCGAAGATCCGATTTTCTTACGAGGCTCCGCAATCAGTAAATGACTCACCCGAACAAGCCGGAATGGTGGCCAAAGCAATCGAGCATAAGGTGGATGGCATCGTTATCGTTCCGTCTCACCAGCTCGTGCTCGTCTCTATCCTGCGCACAGCGCTGCGCAAAGGTATCCCTGTCGTGGTGGTGAGTGCACCCATAGCCATTGCTGAAGATGAACGGATAGCACGAGTCAGCCAAGACGACGCACTTATCGGCAGATTGGCCGCTGAGCGCCTCATCCAACTCCTACATCATGCCGGGCGAGTCGGCATAATCGGCAGCTCTCCAACCCTTGAAAGTTCCGTCGCGCGAGAAGGAGCGTTTACCGAGAGAATTCACCAGGAGCCTCGCATGTCCGTCGCCGAGGTGCGTTACGCCCTATCGGACTGGGCGCAGGCTCGACAAGCTGCCGTGGACCTTACCTCGACGGATACCGTGCCGGTGAAAGGCATCTTCTCCGTCGACGAGTTCTGCACGCACGGTACCATTTCGGCATTTGATCATCAGCCCCGATCAAGACCCTTCCTCGTGGGCGTAGCCCAGGAGCTAGACCAACTGCACGCTTTGGAGAGCGGGCGCGTCGATGCGCTCATCACGACAGATCCGCGAGAATTGGCGAGAAAGAGCGTGGATGCACTCGGGCAGCTGCTCTCCGGCGCAATTCCTTCGCCGGTGGTGGTGACTACACACCTGGTAGATGGGGCTCATAGCCAAGATCCAAGTGTCAGCGCAATCCGCGGCTATCACTGAGAGCTTCCAGTGTACGAGCCAGGCTAAGGGAGAGGACGTAAGTGTAGGTTTCGCCAGGAAGCTTGAGTGTAGAAAGACCGGAGACCGACAGCGCCATGAGCGATGCAACCGGGTTCAACATAGTGAAGGCTTGTCGCAGTCGAGCCTACTTCACTGGCAGATACATCAAATGTGCAGTCTCGTGCCGTCACACTCAGCCGATACCAGACGCCAGGCCGCACGCGCTGCAGCATACGCACCGTGGCAAGGGATCTCCAGCCATAGTCAGCCCTGCCGAAAAGCAGCATCTGGTCGTCGGGGCGGAGCCCGAGGTAGTAGCCCCGGTACGAGTCCACCCCGGGCTCGGCATCTGCGGTCCGAATGGTCAGGCCTGCGTCACCGTAGTGAGTCTCCGGAAACAGCAATCGAAACTGCAGCTCTGCCGTAAATGTATAATTCCGCCAGGACGGATCGCCTGCAGTTTCAAGATCGCCTCGTCCATAGGTCAGCAGCGACTCAGTTGCCTCAGCGCCTTCTTTGTGCTGCCACTTGCCGCTCACCGGATACCATTCCAGCTCCGGTTCTTTGCCCCGAGGAACACAGCCGAGGCAGGCTGCCAACGGAAGAAGAAGAATCCTGGCCACAATCCGTCTGAGGCGCTGTTCCTGATGAATGGAGATCCTCGTGGCCATCAGCCGGCCTGACCTGGGCACGCGTATCCGCAGCGCATTTCAGGCGATTATACTCGTCTGCGCAATTGCACGAGACGGCCGTGCGCTCGCCTCCGGCTCACCTTCCCTCATCTCGATTGCGGAGCTTAAGAATAGTCGACACGCGTTTACCGAACCTGTTGCGGTGAGAGGCTCTGTGACGCTTACCGGGGAGCAGCTGTTCATCCAGGACCAAACCGGTGCTTTGCGGCTCCGTCGACCACCAGGCGTGGAAGTGCCATCGCTTGGAGATGAGATAGAAGCCAAAGGCACGATCACGCAGAAGCCTGAGCTTACCTTGATTGCGACATCCATTCGCCGGCTGTGGGGCGAATCCATGCCGCTTCCCATAGCTCTTGACCCTGATCGAGCAGCCAGAGGTGATCTAAACGGGTTCCTCGTTCAGATGGAAGGCCGGCTGCTTGGTTCCACGCTCAGCGCCAACCACGACCTGCACCTTACACTGCAGGGTAGGAATCAGATTTACGACGCGGTATATGCCGCCAGGCATGCACCTGAGCGACTAGCAGGTGATAAGTGGGAACGGGACGCCACACTCCGCCTGACAGGCGTCCTCGCCGTACACGTCGACAGGACGGGCGGCGTGGCGGATGCGCCCTTCCAGCTTCTGTTGCCACGGGATGAAGATGTGGAGTTAGTCAGTCCCGCCCCATGGTGGACCGGGGAACACATCGCGTGGCTCGCCTTCGCGCTCCTTGCCACATTGGGAATGGTGCATTTGCGCATTCAAAGAGTGCGGGCGGAAAAGCTGACGGCTGTCTTTCACGAAAGGAGCTGTATCGCTCGGGACATACACGATACCCTTGCACAGGGCTTCGCTGGCATCACGCTGCAACTGGAAACCGCGGCCATCCTGCTTCCGCGTGATCAGCAAGCAGCGGCTCACGCTTTAGATTTAGGTCTGCAAATGCTGCGCCACAGCCGGGCTGAGTCGCACAACGCAGTTCGTATCCTCCGCGCCATGTCACGCAACGAGTCGCTAGATAGCCTCTTCAAGAAAGCTATCGATGAGCTCGGAGATAACTTGCCAGTCATCGTCAAACAACAATCCGTAGGTGAGCAGTGTGTCTTGGCCTATTCATTAACAAATCATCTCTACCACATCGGCATCCAGGCCATGGCAAACGCGCTCCAACACTCGGCCGCCAAGCTAGTGGTGATCCGGGTCCAGTATGAAGCAGAAGAAGTTAATGTAAGCATTGTTGATAACGGTCGCGGCTTTGATCCCGACAAGGTTCTTGGCATGAACGCCGGACACTTTGGGTTGACGGGTATGCGAGAGCGCGCCGTTGCTATCTCTGCTAAGCTTTCTATCCATTCGGCGTTGCAGAACGGAACGACGATTACAATCACGGCGCCCAAGGTACTATGACCGACGTCCACGAAAAGCCACATCGAAGAATCCTTATCGCGGACGATCACCTGATCTACCGCTTGGGTATCCGAAGCATGCTCTCGACTGAGCCATCTTATGAGATTGTAGCGGAAGCTGTGACTGGGACCGAGGCAATCGACTTCTACTTCAAGCACCGGCCTGATCTTGTACTTCTTGATCTCCGCATGCCATGTGCAAATGGCCTTGAAGTGATCCGCAAGATCATCTTGCGCGATCCGGATGCGAAACTCCTGATAGTGACAAGCTACGAGGTAGAAGAAGAGGTTTTCCAGGTTCTCCGAGCCGGCGCCCGTGGTTACCTCCTCAAGGATTTAGGACGCGATTCTCTCTTTCAGGCTATCGAGACAATTTGCGCCGGAGGATCCTGGCTGCCGGCCAGTGTAGCCGCGCACCTTAAGGATCGCAGCACAAGGAAAGACCTCACCCCAAGAGAAATAGAGGTAGCCACGTTGATCGTGCGCGGTTTGACAAACGCTGAGATTGGCTCAGTTCTCTCTATATCTGAAAGTACGGTCAAGAACCACGTCTATAACTTGCTCAGCAAGTTGCAAGTATCCGACAGAACCGAAGCGGCAAGCTTTTGTCTGTCGAAAGGGATTGTAAAAATAGAAAATGTCTAACATCTTTTCAAAGGCACCTCGACTGAGCGCCTCAGACATTTCGCTGGTCGCTATACAAGTCTGAGCGAGCCTAACGAGGAACGCGGCCTGAGCGCTGAATACTGTCTTAGGAACATGCCCTGAGCGATTTCCGCACTCGTGTCCGTAGCGGAGCTATTCACGGTAAAGCAAATGCAAGATAGTACCCCGCCCGCGGCATCTTAGGATCTTTCCCGCCACCGGCTGCAATTACAAGAAACTGCTTACCATCGACCATGTACGTAGCGGGCGTAGCAAGACCCGCAACCGGTAGAATTGTCTCCCAAAGCAGGCGCCCGGTATGACTATCGAAGGCGCGGAACTTGTGATCGAAGACAGTGGCACCTATAAAGACAAGTCCGCCTGCGGTGACGACCGGTCCACCATAATTCTCTGAGCCTGTTGTGGGTAAACCTTGCGACCTAAGCTCTGGATATTCGCCAAGCGGGACTCTCCAGAGATAGTGTCCCGTGTTCAAGTCAATCGCGTTCAGTGTTCCCCAGGGGGCCTTGTTCGCTGGATAGCCTTCAGAGTCATAGAACTTACGATAGCCTGTAAAGTTGTAGGGAACAGCAGAAGCATCTTCATTTGTGTTTTCAAGAGTATCCGTAGCTCCTAAGTAGGCGAGCAGCAATTGAAGCTGCGCATCCGGCAGCCGGGATTGCGAGAAGGCGGGCATTCTTCCTTTGCCCTTGCGCGTAACATCGCTGATCTGCGCAAAGGTGAGTCGCTGACCAACCCCGAGCAGAGACGGGAACGAAGGCACGATTCCTTCCTGCTTGTCACCGTGACAAATCGCGCACTGGCTCGCATAAAGGTGGGCGCCAACGCCGCCTTTAGCCACTTGGCCCGAAGATCCGACAATTGCAGTATGGGTAAGCTCCTTTGCATCTTCCTTGGCGCTTGTCTCGTCCCCGCTTTTAAGGTAGTCCGTAAGGGCGGTCAATCTACTGCCTTCAAGACCAGGGAAGCCCGGCATCCTGCCTTTCCCCTGATGGATCGTGCCCGCAATCTGTGCCGGGGTGAGACGGCTCGCAACGCCGATCAATGAAGGGAAATCCGGGAGCGAGCCAGCGCGATTCGCCCCGTGGCAAAGGGCGCACTGGCTCTGGTAGGCGTTCTTGCCGAGGCCCGCGCGTGCATCATTTGCTTCCAGGCCCCCCGTATTGGCAATGTTATTTGCATTCACGTAGAGAACACCGGACTGCGGGTCCGCTCCTGGACCGCCCCACTCCGCTCCACCATCAAATCCGGGGGCGGCGACCGTCTGGATTCCTATACTCAGCGGCGTAAATTGCCCTGCACTGCGTAAGGTGCGGAATTGCTTCAAAGCCGATGCGTGCGCTTCCGGACTGCGTGTGGTCAGGTCGTCTTCTGTAAGGGATTGAAGCGCAAACGGCGCAGGTAGAGTTGGGAAGGGTTGCGTTCTTGAGCTGACTTCGCCGGGCACGGTACTGGCCGGAACAGGCCGCTCTTCGATAGGAAACACTGGCTCGCCGGTGACACGATCCAGAACAAACAGGAAGCCCTGCTTCGTGGTTTGCGCGACAACGTCGATCGACTTTCCATTTCGCCGGATGGTGCACAGTAAAGGTGCGGCGGGAAAATCGCGATCCCATATATCGTGGTGCACGCCCTGGAAATGCCAAAGCAGTTTGCCACTGGCCGCATCAAGGGCCAGAAGCGTGTCAGCATAACGATCGTCGCCGACCCTCGCGCCGCCGTAGAAATCCGGGACCGCGGAACCGGTCGGTACATACACAATGCCTCGTGCTTCGTCGATCGACATCCCACCCCAATTGTTTGCGGCGCCAGCATCTCGCCAGGCGTCCTTCGGCCAGCTTTCGTATCCCGGCTCGCCCGGATGTGGGATAGTTCGGAACCGCCAGCGAAGAGTGCCTGTATGCACGTCGAAAGCGCGGATGTCGCCCGGCGGCGCAGGCGGAGTTTCAGGGTTTCGACCTCCTACGATGATGAGGTCTTTGTAGAGCCTGCCCGGGCTGGTCAGTACGATCGATTGCTTGGTGTAGTCGCCTCCGAGGCCCTTGCGAAGATCAATACGACCTTGCTCGCCAAAGCTCTCAATTGGAGTACCGGTCTGAGGATCAAGCGCATACAGATAATTCATGACGGCGGCTAGCAGACGTCCGGAATGACCGTCCGTCCAATACGACAGACCGCGTGCAGGCTGGTCTCCGCTCACACCCGAATCAAACTTCCATAGCAGTTTGCCCGTTGCCGCATCGAGAGCAATCACCTTTTGCGATGATGTATATCCATAAAGAACTCGACCAACAATCAAAGGGTTGGTCTGCATGCCGCCCCCGTGTTCCTCTGTGTCGAAGGTCCATGCCAACTTCAGCTTCGCGACATTCTTGCGATTGATCTGCGCCAGGCTGGAGTAGTGGTCTGCTGTGGCGTGGCCGCCATAGCTTTGCCACTCACTTGCACCGTTCACTTTTCCAGAGTCAACGGCGGGTTGCGCGTTTCCACGCCCTTGCTTGCCATTGCAGAGGATGGTGCCCAGCACAGCAGCAAACACAAATACAAGAGCTCTTATCATCTTTCCGGCCTAAGCTTTGTACTGGATCAGCTGCATAAACCCATAATCCATGTGAAGTTGCTGATGGCAGTGCATCAACGTGTCTCCAGGATTGTCCGCGATGAAGTCAACAGACACCGTGTCCAGCGGCATCACGTTGATCACGTCTTTCCTAAGTCCACTCATCGTTGTATCCCCGATGCTCGTTACCTCAAAGCTATGACGGTGAAGGTGCATCGGATGCTGATCTCCGCTGCCGTTACGGAACGTAAGCCGATACCGTTTTCCGTGTTCTACCGTAAGTCGGTCCGTATCAGGCCAGGATTTGTTGTTGATGGTCCAGGTATCGAACTTTGCCCCTTTCACCGGCCCAATATCACGGAAAGTGACAACGAAGGTATCATCTGGCTCTGGCGCTTTGGTGGTAGCCGCAAATTGCGCATAGTCCCACGTACTCGGTTGTGGTTCCCTCCACGTGGGTGTGCCTTGGCTGCCCGCATATTCAACAACGATGCCGAGGCCCATAAGCCGTCCCTTCTCGAGCGTAGAACCCAGGATCCACACGCCTGGCGAATTCATCGTTACAATGGCGTCTACTCGTTCTGCCACAGCTAACGACAGGACCTCCACCGAACGAGGCTGCGGAACCTTGTTGCCATCCATTCCAATGACTTCAAATGAATGACCCGGCAGTGCGAGCAACACGTTCTCCGTCGCACTCGCATTCAACATGCGCATCAGTACCCGATCCCCCTCACGGACACGAATGGGTTCTCCGGCGCCCAGGCGGTGCGCGTTGATGGTTGCATATTCGTAGCCCACGTCAGAGCCGGTGGTAAGCGGCGCGTTTGCTGACCCTTCCCGCAGCATGTTTACCATCGGGACAAATGACGGGTTCCAGTGATGGATGGCGAGCGTAACCTCGTGATCGTAGGGGGCAGGCGACTCACTCCCTTCCACGAGTAAAAACCCAAACTGACCCGTGTACGCTCCAGCAGCCAAATTATCGAAAGCCGAGGCATGCGTGTGGTACCAACGGGTCCCCGCAGGCTTGGGAGTAAAGCGGTACTGTTGTGTGCTACCAGGCTCAATCATCGGCGAGCCTTCTTCCATGGCTCCGTCGTTATAGGCATCTATGGCAAGGCCATGCCAGTGAACTAGGTCTGGAGTGGCATTCTTGTTGGTCACATCGATGCGCGCCGGGCGCCCTTCGCGAAGTCGCAGCAAGGGCCCCGGCACCTGGCCGTTGTAAGCCACCGTACGTACGATCACGCCAGGACTGATCTCAAGGGTATGAGGTGCGATCGAAAGCGCGTAATCCGCCTTGGGCAGCGCATGGGTTAAGGCAGCACCATATGCCGGCGCGAGGAGTCTGGAAGCGCATCCCGCCGCGGTAACAGCTCCAGCTGAAGAAAGAAATTTCCTGCGATTCATCCTGGGTTGACTCCTTCGACCTTCAACACTGCGATCAGAACATGCTGCAGTAGCTCTTGCAAAGCGATCCCGAGCTGAATGCCAACCGCATCAACAAGAGCTGCCTCTCTCCGTCACACATCGCAAAGAGTCACCGCTTCGTGCAGCGATTGGAGCGGATCCGGACAGACAGGGAAGAACTCGTGTGCAACAAACCCTTGGAATGATGTAGCCGCAATTGCTCGCATCACGCCGTTCCACTGTACCTCCTGCCGGTCGTTCAGCTCATGTCGACCAGGAACGCCGGCTGTGTGGAAGTGGCCGATCCAATGCATGTTGGCCTGGATCGTTCTTATAAGGTCGCCTTCTTGGATTTGCATGTGGTAGATGTCATACAAAATTCTGACGTTGGGCGAGTTCACTGCTTCCATCAGCTTGATCCCCCACGCAGAGTTATCAGCCATGTAGTCGTGATGGTCGATCTCGCTGTTCAAGAGCTCTATGCAGATCGTCACACCGTTATCTTCAGCGATCTTCTTGACACGATTAAGTCCGATGATGCTGTTCTTGAGCCCTTCGTCGTCTGAAAGGCCGGTACGAACACCGGAGAAGGTGATCACGTTAGGCACTCCGGCCTTGGCTGCCAAGGGAAGATTCTTCCGGAGACCGGTCTCAATCCGGTCATGATTGCCAAGCCGGTTCAAGCCATCCTTGATGCTGCCTGCATCCGCATATCCCATCGTGCACCGTAGTGCACACTGCTCGGGGATGGTGAACTCTTCAGGAGTCAGGAGATCGATTCCTTGAAGACCAATGTGGGCTCCGAATGCGCAAAGCTCGGCGACACTCTGGTGCGGATAACAGCCGCGGCTGACAGCTTGCTTTATGCGGCCTTTGCGCTGGATTGTTTCGTATTGCAAGGCAGGTGTGGTCTGGGCGGACAAAACCGCCGCATCAAAATCGCTAGCCGCGGCTATCCCGGCGACCAATACACCCTTCACCATATGTCGACGTGAGAAAGCCTTCATCGCGAAGCTCCCAAAAGAACCTCCCCGGGACGGGATTCCTGCCTGATACAGTGCGCTACGTCGAGGGCACAGCAAAGCATCTCTCAATCAGGCAGAGAAAATGCTATATAAAGCCCCGTCTTTGCACCTTCGGTGAGCTTTGATCCACCGACAGCCATCAGGACAAATTGCTTCTGCCAACCATGTAAGTCGTCGGCGTTGCGGTAAAAGCGTATGGAAGCTGATATTCCCAAAGGAGTGCGCCGCTTCTCGTATCAAAGGCACGAACCTTCTTATCGAAGACTGTCGCAGCAATTAAGAACGCCACCTGCAGTGATTACCGGACCACCATAATTTTCGGTTCCAGTGTGCCCCATGCTCTTCAACACCAGCTCTGGGTAATTTCCTAAGGGGATCTTCCAGAGGTACTTACCCGTGTTTAGATCGATCGCGTTCAGCGTGCCCCACGGCGGGGCCACGGCAGGTAGCCTTCAGGATCGTGAAACTTGTGATTGCCAGTAAACCGCACACGATTCATCTCAGCCAGCGGCAGTGTAATAGAGCTTGGCCTAGCATCACCCCCTCCCAGGAACTCCATGAGCGTGCGCATTTCATTCGCTGGCATCGAAGGAAGCGGAGGCATACGGCCCTTGCCCCTGTAAATCAGGCCGCTTATTTGCGTGTCACTCATCCTGTTTGCCACGCCCACCAAACTGGGGAATGCAGCACCGATGCCTTCCAGCCTATCGCCATGGCAGACCGCACATCTTTTCCCATACACGACTGCGCCTTCAGCTTGGTGCGTCTTCATGTTGCTGGCAGAGGTCGTGTCGCGGCATCGACCGCATCGTGTTGCAGCTCGCTGTTCCGCGTCGTCCCTGTACGCTCACTGCTCTGCAGGGGAATCGCAGACGGTTGGTCTTTGCCGGTCCGCAGGTAATCCAGCAGAGCCAACAACCTGCGCTCCTGGAGATTAGGAAAGGATGGCATGCGACCTCTGCCGCTGTGAATCACGTCGATGATCTGCTGCGATGTAAGCCGTTTGTCGATACCCACAAGCGAGGGGAACTCCGGAGGAGATCCGCCGCGGCTTTCACGATGGCATGAGGTGCACTGTTGTTGATAAGTGGCCAGACCCTCTCCCGCATGTGGGTCGTTCAGCGCTAGCGCACCCGTGTCTGCGACGTCATTGCTGTTGATGTAAATCACCCCGCTTTTGCGATCGACTCCAGGACCGCCCCACTCTGCCCCGCCATCGAGCCCCGGCGCAAACACGGTTTCTCTTCCCCCAAGACTGATGGGGTAAAACTGCTGATCTCCGCTGATAAGCGTTTCGAATTGCTTGACCGCGCTCGCGTGTGCCTCTGGAGTGCGGTTCGTCAAATCATCCGCTCTGACTACTTGACGAGCAAATGGTGCGGGCAATACAGGAAAAGGCTGAGTCTTCGAGCTTACTTCACCCGGAACAACGCTAGTCTGCACAGGCCGTTCCTCGATTGGGAAAATCGGCTTGCAAGTGTCACGGTCAAGCACGAAAACGAAACCTTGCTTCGACGTCTGCGCAACAACATCGACAGACTTCCCGTTCCGCTTCGATCGCAACAATACCGGCGCAGACGGGAAGTCCCGATCCCAAAGATCGTGATGGACGCCTTGAAAATGCCACAGCAGCTTGCCGGTAGTTGCATCTAGGCGAGGAGACAATCGGAATACAGGTCGTCGCCAATACGCCCACCACCCCACAAGTTAGGGACTGCGGAACCGGTAGGGGCGTAGACCACGCCGCGTTGTGGATCCAGGACCATACCGGCCCAGTTATTTGCAGCCCCTGCTGTTTTCCACGCTTCTGGTGGCCATGTCTCGTATCCTGCCTCGCCCGGATGTGGGATCGTGTGGAACGCCCAGACGAGCTTGCCACTCTTGACATCGAACGCTCGTATATCCCCAGGAGGAGCCGGAGGACTTTCGGGATTGCGACCGCCAACAATAATCAGATTCTTGTAGATGACGCCAGGGCTCGTCAGCACGATCGATTGTTGACGATAATTCCCTCGCAGTTCTTTACGCAGATCGATCCGGCCACCCTCTCCAAAGCTCGATACCGGCTTCCCCGTAGCCGCATCGAGCTCTGGGACGTGGTGAAACCGTAGATCACGTCTGCCACAACAAGAGGGTTTGTTTCCAACCCACCGCCGGGCTCCTTCGTGTCATAGGTCCAGGCAATCTTTAGCCGGTGCACATTTCTACGATTTATCTGTTTGAGAGAAGAGTAATGATCCTGAGACCATTGACCGCCGGCAATGTCGCTTGGTTCAACTCCATCTTCCTTTGTGCCTTCGGTGGGCGCATGGATAAAGGAATACGCATCATGGCTTGTGCCACCGGTCGCCAGCCCTAGAACGAGCGCGATACGCGCAGCAGCAGAAGCCACCGAAAGCACCCGTTCCTGTTTATACGGCAACGTTCTCATTTGCACGCCGCCGCGTAGGATGTTGGGCACCCTGTAAATGATTAGCTCTCGGCCCCCGCCCGTCGATCTCCTGGGCTTTGCTCAGATGTACATGCCCATCTAGAGATCTCAGAATCGCCGGCTGCGGACGTGCAAAAAGGGCACTCAGTTCTCCACCTCTTCTTCAATGGGGCGCAGGCCTGCGCCTCTCATGGCGCTGAGCAATGGTAGCCCCTCACGCCCGTAAATGGAAATAGGTAACTCTACCTACTATCGTTCCTTGCACGAGAGTCCAAAGCTGCTGCGTACGATCCATCCCGGCTGAGGGGGTCATCAGCTAACACCAGAGCCGGCGAAAGCTCGGCAGTGTAGAAGTCCTCTCCGTCGAGCTGAATGCGCTTCTGACGGCAATGAAGGAGAACCGGCACCCAGCTCCAGCAGGGACACTTCAAGCTCCCGCAAGATTGCGTCTTCAAAGTCTCGCCCGACGTATTGATCCTTAAGATCGAGGAAGTCGAGGATGTACGGGTCTTTGAGAATCAGAGAAGGGCCTACCCCTCCCCGGTTTTTGATTGTTGCGAGCTCCTGTTTCGCCAGATGGTCCGGCTTCCTCGACAGCGCCGTTCACTCGCAGAGCATCGAGTCGATGCGCCCGCGAAGCGAGCGGACGCTTCAGCCCTCGAGACGGCACATTTCAGCGTAGAACTCCTGTGGCATCGGTTGCTCGAGCGGCAGCAGCTCGCGAAAGTGCGACCGGCTCAATCGTTGCGGCAGTGTCACAACAATTTGTTCGTTCGAAAATGCCTCGGCAAACTTGATCTTGCGCGTCAAGTTCGTCCGCTCAAAGCCACGGCCAAACTCCGTCGCTAATACGTGCGACAGCGTCGCAACAATCTGTTCCCCGTATCCCGCACGCTTCTCGCCGAGCACTTCACGCCGGATGCGATCGCCCAGCTTCCAGTCCAGCAAGGTCAGGCCCACGTTCACGGCCGCCGCAGCCTGGCTCTGGGCATCGACGATCAGCTGGCGCAGGTCACGGACGAGGATTACGGGCGTATTCGAGTTTGGCGTAAGCTCACTCATCTCGGTTTAAGTCGATTATGAATCAGCTGCATCATCGCAGCCGAAGGCTACTGTTCAGCCCAAGCCGCTTGAGCAAAACGGCTCCAAACTCCCTCCTTTGCCCGAGCGGAACTCGCTGCAGCCGAGCCAATCCCAGCAGCGCGAGAAAGGGTCACCCGGGCTTCCGGCACCGGCAGTTCCTCGAACCACTCCTCCGTCGAGATGCCGCGCCCGGGCTCGAGTGCCGCGAGCCGCCAGTCGAGGTGGGCGAGGACCTCGGCGACCGGGTAGCTCTCAGCCTCGAGCGAGCTCGAACCCTGCGCTTTGGCTACGGCCACTGCCCGGCGCGCGGCCACAATCGCGTCTTGGACAGTTGGCGGCGTACGGACCTCGTCGTCTCCCGTTTGCTCGGCGTCCCGTGGTGACCATTCGGAGGAAAACTCTCGCTCCTCCACCGCCTGGACTGGCTGAAAGTAAGCAGGTTGTGGGTCCACGGCAACTATCGCATCAGCGGCGCGAGAAGCTCATCCTCTCGGTACACCTCGCAAGCTGCTCCATCCGCGACCTGTTCCTGAAAGAGCGATCTAAAACCCGCCTCATCGGGCACCCTCTTTTCGATGACTGCGGCAGGCGCTAGAACCATCAGGAAGAAGATAGCGCTTCTAGAAAAAGCATCGACTGCGCTGCGCATACGTGACACGTTGAATTTACACTCATTGAATTCAGGTAGACGATGCAGTCGGCATCTCCGCATCTCCGAAGACGCGTGAGGGGGGCGCCCGGCGGCGACATCACGCTTTCTGGCCTAGACCTCGGGCGTTTGAGCTACATTATGGAATTCCGTGATCCACCAGGCCCCTGTTTCCTTGATGAGCACGAGCAAGAGTTTGTTCCGCAGGATTCCATCTTTGCCCACGGGCAGCCCTGGATAGACCTTTTGAAACCCACTAAGCTCTCCGCAGACATCGACCACAGCCACGTCTGGCCGGACGAAGCGCAGCTTGGTGATGGAGCTCTTCGAAGTAGTTCCCTTGAAGAAGGTTTGCCCAATTTCTTTGTGGCGCTGGATGAACTCTTGGCGGCCAAAGCGCACGGTGCCAAAGATGTTGGTGAAGCTTACATCTGCAGTGACGTGATCAGAAGGATTCGAGTGCACCAACGCCTCTATAGCCGTGATGTCCTCTGAAGAACCCGAGCCAGCTGTGGTCTGATTGGGAGCTGGCGCTGCGAGGGCCGCAGGATCAATCGAGGGATCCGGATGCCCGTAGACCGCGCCTCCATCGATCCCCACATAAGTTGCTTGGCGGGCAATCATCAGCCACGCGTCACCGGTCTTCTGCCAAACATCGGTATAACGACGCTTGAGCGGTTGGCCGGCCATGGGGCCGTTTGCCATGACGACCTCTTCGTGGCCCATCGTGATGGCGAGGTCGTTGACGACGAAAAAGGCCTCTGGGACCACTTTGCCGCTGGTGTATTTTAGCTTGTCCTCACGCATCGCCGTGAAAACGCCCTCACGGGTGAGGATGCGGTTGCCGGGGCTGTTGACCACCAAGCTGGGCGACCAGTACTTTTCGAGAGTGGCAAAGTCATTGGTGGCGATGGCATGACTACAAGCGCGGGCGTTGGCCTCAATTTGCGCCTGCATCGCGGCAATCTCGGGTGTGGGTGCCGGCGGAGTGTAGTTTGCTGCGGTGGGGCCGGTCGGGGTAGCGTCGAAGCCGACAAACGTGGCTTGGCGGGCGATGAGAGGCCAGTCGTCTCCGGAGCGCTGGTAAATGTCGGTCGTGCGGCGAACGAGATGCTTTCCGGCACGGGGGCCGTCGGCCTCAACAAGGTCTTCGTGACCCATTAGGATGGCGGTTCCTTTGGTGACGGTGAAGAACTCAGTGTTCCCCTTCAGGCTTGTGTAGTTAAGGCCGCCGTGGATCGAAGCCCCGATGATTTGCGAGCGGGAGACGATCGTGTTCGTCGGCCCGTTGACGATCAGTGTTGGCGACCAGTACCTGCTCAGGACAGCCGCGTCGTGCGTGGCGATCCCTTTACCAATGGCGACGCGCTCCGCTGTGATCTGGGCCTGGATGGCGGTAATGTCGGGCGATGAGTTCTGCCCGTGAGCCGCTACTGTTCCACGAGCGGCCACCATTGCACCCAGAACAAGGGCCATGAGGGTTGTCTTTTTCAGAAATGCTGTCTTCTCGAACCGAGATGAGTTCAAAAGGGATGGGATACGATGCATCCGGGCAACCTCCTGCGTTCTGATCATGGAGTCATCCTTCCTGATGTCGCTGGAATAGTCGCTTTTTTTCCGTGAAGATCTTCCTAGGCTTTTCCTAGGTCGCCAGATTCGTCGCAGGTGGGGTCTCGCTTTGATCTATCGTTTTCATAAATTTGAACTTGACGATCAAGACTTCTGCTTGTTCCGCGAGGGCCAACGAGTCCCGCTTGAGCCAAGGGCATTGCGAGTTCTGTTGCTCTTCGTCCAGAACGCGGGCAAGCTTCTGCAAAAAAACCTCATCCTGGAGTCCGTCTGGACGACCACGTTCGTCGAGGAGAGCACGCTCACCCGCGCCATCACAATCCTTCGCAAGCAATTGGGAGACGATCCCCGTGCCCCGACCTTTATAGAGACGGTTCCCACCCTCGGCTACCGGTTCATCGCGAAGGTCGAGATCTCATCGCCGACTGAACAAGCGGAGACCCAGGCCGGTGCGAGGTCTCTCTCGGACTTGCAGGTCGCCCCGGATCTTGAGCCGCTTAGTCCAGAGGCGGAGCCTGATGAGGTCAGGCCTTCGGGACCCTCAAGAATGATCGAAGGCGGCGATCTCCTGACACGCGAATCCTCGCCGCCAGGACAACAGCGCCAGTCCAATCGGACAAGGTTTTGGGTTTTCCTATTCATCCTGCTTCTAGCATCGGCAGGAAGCCTGTTCTGGTGGAGGCGTCACTCCCTGCCAGTCCGCGAAGAGAAAAGAACGATCGTGATCAGCGATTTTGACAACTCAACGGGCGACGCCGTCTTCGACGGAACTCTGCGCGAGGGCATGACCGTCCAGTTGGAGCAATCTCCGGTCCTCAGCCTCGTTTCCGAGCCGAGGATTCGGTCTACGCTTCTCCTGATGAACCAGCCCGTGGACTCGCGCCTGACGCCGGTCCTCGCTCGTGAGGTCTGCCAGCGGACCAACAGTGCCGCCATGCTGGACGGCTCGATTGCGGCACTTGGAAGCCAATATGTCATTACCCTTCACGCAACCGACTGCGCCACCGGAGACAGTCTGGACACGGAACAGGTCCAGGTTGACAGGAAAGAAGATGTACTGCGAGCGCTCAGCAATGTCGCCGCCAGCCTCAGGAGCCGGCTCGGTGAGTCCATCGCCTCCATCAAGAGCCTTGATACTCCTCTAGACGAAGCCACAACTTCCTCTCTTGACGCTCTCAAGGCTTTCAGTGAATCCGGGCGCGTGGGGAATCAAAGCGGGAGCGCCGCCGCAATCCCGCTTGCGCAACGTGCCGTCGAACTCGACCCCAAGTTTGCTCTCGCCTGGGCCATGCTGGGTCGCATGTACGGGGACATTGGACTAGAACAGGCGTCTGCGGAGAGCACGGCCAAAGCTTATGAGTTTCGCGACCATGCCAGCGATCACGAAAAGTTCTTTATCGTAGTCTCGTACGAGATACAGGTTACGGGGAACCTGGAGAAGGCAGAGCAGACCTGTGAGACGTGGAGCCAGATCTATCCCCATGACACTGGTGGCTACGGCTTTCGGGCGGGTGCCATCCTCAGAGTGTTCGGTTCTTATGGGAGAGCCGTTGAAGTTGCAACGCGACTTGTCGCCCTTCATCCCGACTTTGCCCTCGGTTATCACTTCGCAGCCTTCAACGACATTGCGCTCGGCCACTATGCGGACGCCCGGCGGGTCGTCGAAGATGCCACGGCGCGGCACTTCAGCAATCCCTTTCTTGCTCTTGACCAGTACCGCCTTGCCTTCCTGGCCGGGGATGAAGCAGCCATGGAGCGGGTAGTTGCGGCCGAAGAGAAGTTGCCCGGAAGCAAGGACATGTTTTCGAATCAGCTGGCATCTTCATTGGCTTACCACGGTCAGCTAGGCGCGGCTCGCAAGGTGTCGGAAGACGCCGTCGAGCTGATGAAGCAATTGGGCAGACGAGAAGCAGCGGCTAGGCTGGAAGCCGGATCTGCTTTGCGGGAAGCGTTCTTCGGAAATCAAGCGCAGGCCAGGCATCTTGCGCAATCGACAATTGGTCTTTCAAATAGTCGAGACGCGGAGTATGGCGCTGCTTTCGCGTTCGCTTTATCCGGAGATTCAACCCAGGCCAACGCTTTGGTTGCGGACCTGGAGAAGCGGCTCCCAGAGGACACTTCTTTGCACTTTCACTATGCACCGGCGGTTCGTGCCCTTATCGCATTGAACGCGCACGATCCTGTGAAGGCAATCGAGTTGCTGCAGGCCAATGTTCCATATGAACTCGGCTCACCGCAGAGCAGCTTCGACGGCTTCTATGGTGTGCTCTATCCGATCTACGTGCGAGGGCTGGCCTACCTGATGCTGCACCGCGGTAGTGACGCGTCCTTTGAGTTCCGCAAGATTCTCGATCATCCTGGCATAGTAGCCAACGATCCTATAGGAGCATTGGCCGACTTGCAGCTTGGACGAGCCTACGCGCAGTCGGGAGACGTAACTCGAGCAAGAGCTGCCTATAAAGATTTCGAAACTCTTTGGAAGAACTCCGATCCGGGACTTCCCCTCTGGAAGCAGTCGCGACTTGAGTTCGCTCGCGTTCAACCCCATGTGAATTAGATGTTGTGTGTCTGGAAACGCAACAACCGTTTGGCGTGTACTTCCGTCTCCTCAGTTGACGACAAGTCGCCAATGCACTCGATGACACTGAGAAGAACCGGTGTGGTCCAGAGTGCTTAGCAGGGTCGCTTGACCTTTGACCGGCAGGCGGCGGAACGGGGACGCAGCTCCGACATAGGCCTTAATTAGATGGTCCGCGCGCCGTCTCAGCTACTACTCAGGCGGTGCGATCCACGTTGAGCATCAGAACGGCTCGGCACAGAAAGGATCTGGGTCACCTACGCCTCTCGAGTACAGCAGTGGTACACACGTCAGCTCTGGCCCGTCGCTCTAAACTTCGCTAACCTACGTCCGCTCAAGTAATTAGCATTACGCCTAATTACGCCTGCATGTGATTCATTTTAATACACTTACAGCGTTGGTTGCAAACTCATAATCCGTTGGTTCCAGGTTCACGTCCTGGTGGGCCCACCACGCGCTCCAGTCAGTCACGCTCACGAAAGCTGTGGATGAGGCGGCGGTCGCGCTTGGAAGGTTTGGGCGCGTAGGCAGGCGCGTCGGGGCCGAGCAGTCTGCGCTCTTCTGCAGCTTTCTGTCGGAGTGCCTTACTGGCTTCGGTCTCGTGGTAGAGGGTCTGCGCGACGGCCGCAGGACCGCGCTGTTCACTGATCGCAATGACTTCGATCTGGAACTCGCCTGCCTCGTTCTTGATCTGGAGCATGTCACCGAGCCGAACCTCGCGAGAGGGTTTCGCGGGCTGGTTGTTGGAGCTGATGCGGTTAAGATCGCAGGCTTTTGAGGCTTGCTCGCGGGTTTTGAAAAAGCGCGCGGCCCAGAGCCATTTGTCGATGCGAGTGCCGTTCATGCTTCCATTTTCTTACGATCTTGCAGCTACTGGCGATGAAAGACGACCTTGCCGTCGAGCAGGGTCATCACGCAACGCAGATTTTTGAGTTCTGGCGCGGGGATGGTGTAAGGATTCTGCGCCCATACGGCGATGTCGGCGCGCTTGCCGGGCTCGAGCGAACCTACTTTGTCTTCAAGGAAGAGCTGGCGGGCTGCCCAGGCTGTGTAGGAGCGGAGCGCAGTGTGGATGTCGACTGACTCGGCGGTGCCGAAGGGGTGGGCGCCCCAGGTGCCTTTGAGCGTTTCGCGTGCGACTGAAGACCAGAGGCCGTAGCGCGCGGCGAGCGGGGTGACGAAGTAATCGGAGCCGCCGCCCCAGATCATTCCTTGATCAAGATAGGTGTGGAAAGGCTCCAAGCGGGCCGATCTTGCGGGGCCGAAGTTGGAGGCGTAGGTGTCGCCGAGCCACCACATGAAAGGCGCTTGCGACTCCGGGTACCCGGAGTCGTACTTGTGCTGCATGGCGGCCATCGCTTCGATCGCGTGGTCGGTTGGAATGTTGGCGTGGATGATGCTGTGGCGCAGGCCGGGCGTCGGTTTCTCGCTGAGCACCAGCGCGTAGGTGTCGACTACCCAGTCAATGGCGCGGTCGCCGATGGCGTGAGTGCCGACGTGGACGCCCGCGTCGTGAAACAGGCGTACCTCTTCGCGGTAGATGGCAGGGTCGGTCGCGGGATAGCCGCGGTTGCCGGTGTCGGAGTCGCGAAAGTTCTTGTTCCAGTCCTCGTTCATCCATGCCGTGCGTGCGCCGCCGCTGCCGTCCATGTAAAGCTTGGCGCCGCAGGAGAGCAGGCGGCCGTCACCGAGCGAGGCGCGCGCGCGAGGCAGGGATTGGATGCGAGCGAGGGTGGCGCGGGCCGAGTCCATGGTAGTGCCGGCATGCCACAGCACGCAGACGCGCTCGGTAAGTTTGCCTTCGTCCAGAAGCTCCTTGTAGGCGGTCCAGGTTGGAGGGAATATGTCGGCGTCCTTGACTGAGGTCATGCCTTCGGCGTGGAGCTCGTCAAGGACGTGCAGGATGGCGAGTTTCTCCTGGGCGACGGTGGGCTGTGGAATGAGGTTCGTGACCGCGCGCATCGCCGCCTCCTTGAGCACGCCGGTGGGGGCGTTGTTGGCGCGGTCGATGGTGCCGGCGGGAGGATTCGGTGTGGCAGCGGTGATGCCGGCCATGCGTAGGGCGAGGCTGTTGGCGACGCCATAGTGGCCGGTGGTCTGGGTGAGCCAGACGGGATTGTTGGGCGCGACGCGGTCGAGATCGGCAGCGTACACGTAGCGCTGCTCGTGGAGCTTGCCTTCGTCCCAGCCATCACCGAGGAGCCACTCGCCGGGCTTGAGCGTCGATACGCGTGCCTCGACGCGCTTGACAATCTCGGCGACGCTCGATGCGTCGCTCAGGTCGACGTGGTAGAGCTCGGCGAGGCCACCGTCGGCAAAATGGCCATGGCTGTCGATAAGGCCGGGCGTGGCCGTCTTGCCAGTGAGATCGATGACCTGGGTGGCGGGGCCGGCGAGAGCGAGGACTTGGCTGTCCGAGCCGACGCGCAGGATTTTGACGCCGCGGATGGCGATAGCCTGGGCGATCGAGTCCTGGGCGTCGACGGTGAGAATGGTGCCATGCAGCAGGACCAGGTCAGCTGGCTTCTCTGATGGCTGGCTGCTGGCGGGCATGATGAGTGCGGCGATGAGTACGCCCGCGAACAGGGTGCTTGCTGCTGGTCTGCTGCGCATGGAGGCTCCTCCCTCGCGTAGATAAGGCTACTTGCTTACTGCCGGCGCATCGATCGTCCACAGCGAGGCGACGGGCTTCGAGGCATCCTGCACCTCAAAGTTAAGCGATTGATAGGCGGTGGCTGACGAGACGGGATCGGACACCTTGACAACGAGCCGGTAGAAGCCTGGCGTGAGTGTATCGGTGCGCAGGTCTTTTCCCATGAGTAGATTACCCTCCTGGGTAAAGGCGCCGCGGTCCACCTGCTGGTCTTCCTCGACGCGTTTCGGCGAGTCGAGCTTGCCGACCAGATAGTGGATGTCGATCTGCTTGCCGTGCAGCTCGGCCGGCGAGCCTGGGGCGGCCCAGATCTGGAAGATGGCCCGCAGCGGATCGCCCTGGGTGACGGATGCATTGTCAGAGCCGATCGGCCGCAGGCGTACGCCGGAGAAGCTGAATGGGTCTTCACCGGTCGAGCTGCGTTCAGGAGGGAGCGAGTTGGCGAAGAAGAGCTGGCTGATCCCGATACGGTCTTCGGTGCCGGGGACGACGACGGCTCGGGTCTGGCGGAAGGCCTGCTTGGTCGTCTGGTTGGTGAGCGTGAGGGTGAGCTGATATCTCCCCGGGGGTGCTTCCACGCGGCCTTCGACGCCGAAGCACTTGCCTTCGACCTTGGCGAAGGCGGACTTGGACAGGTAATCGGAGAGTGGCTGAGATTTCTCGGCAACGACCTCGCCGGTCAGAGATGAGAGCTTCGTTTCAAGCTGCAACGAGTAGTAGTAGCGGTCGGCGGCTTGCTCGGTGAGTGAAAAGTCGCCCGGGTGCAGCAGGCGGAGAAGGTAGTGAATGCTGGTCTGCCTCCCGGGTTCGCGGGTGGCGATCAGGACCAGGTCACTGAACTGCTCGCCAAGCAGGACGCGATGCGAAACGCCTTCGGCGGCGGCGCGCTGGGCGGCTACCAGCTCACGGATCTGGGGCAGATTGCGGTAGTTGCGGATGTTGTTGAGCAGCACGTCCGACTGCAGCGATGCGTAGGGATTCTTGAGATCGACCGGCTCGCCTGGAATCAGCGATAGTGCGACGTGGGCCCCCTCGTCGCCGCTGTCGCGCTGGATGAGCTTGATGGCAGTCTTGTCGTCGTTGACCGCGTTCGTGGAGTTGATCAGCTTTTGCGGGCGATCGCCGTACGGGGAGTAGAGCTCCCAGTCCTCGGCCGGGCTTTGCTTGTAGAAAAGCACGTAAAAGTGGACCGGCAGGGCGCCGCTGAGATTCTGGTAAAACCAGATCTGGATGGGCTTAAGTTCCTGCGTTTCAATGTATCGCTCGATCTGCTGAGGCGCGCCGAGAGTGATGTAGACCATGCCGCGATCGCTCTGCCAGCCGTTTTGCACGTTGCCGTAGCCGAAGTGGGCGTTGACGTAGGCGAGCCGCTCGTAATGGGTCTCCTTGGCGGAGTTGGTAGGGGCGTTGGGATCGGGGTTGCGGATCTGCCAGAAGGTGTCGATGAACTTTGCCCGATCCTGTTCGGTTTTCAGGTGCAGGAAGGTGTCGCGTTCCTCGTTCGTTATCAAGTAGTTCACCTCCTCGTGAAGCCAGTGAGCGTCATGCGGCGAGAGCGCGGGCTCGCGCACGGCCCAGCCGGTGAGCATCGAGAGGAGCAGGAGAAAGGCCAGCGTGAGGTGCCTGTAGCTAGCAGATGGAGAGCTTGAAATGGGGGCCACCTTGTGCGTGTTTTTGCCAGTTAGACGTGTGTTTTCGTATGACCACTTCTACAACTGTTGACCTGTCCGGAGGTTGGGCCGAGCGCACTTCCTCGCTTCATTGTTGGCTGACTCAAATCTACAGTTTTCTATATTCCTCCTGCAAGATTGGGGAGACGTAGGCTTTCAAGCTGGTCGATTGTGAAGATCCTGCATAGGATTGGCTACAGTTACCGTAGATCGAGACTTTGGCCCAACAGGTGCATACAGCAGAGCAACGCGGTCGGGCAGGTCATCGTTCTGCCGCTAGATCTCTCTGCCGCCGAAGTTTGGCCTCGTTTTTCTAGATGATCTTTTGGAGCCTGCGAATGAAGAGTGTTTTTCAGAGATCCTGCCTGGTGCTTGCCTTATCTCTCACCACGAGCGCGATTGTTCCCTACGCGCTCATTGCCCAGGAAAACTCCAGCACCAAGGGTGGCCTTGCTGGTGTGATCACCGATTCGACCGGCGCGGTGGTGCCGGGTGCCAAGGTAACCATCACCGGCGGAGAAGGCGCTCGTTCGGTGATGACCGATGCAGCGGGACACTTTGAGATTGTCAGTTTGACCCCTGGAATGTACGCCGCCAACGTCGAGGCTGTAGGGTTCAAGTCCGAAGAGGCCAAGAACCTCGCGGTGGTGATCAACCGGACCTCGAACGTCAGCTTGACGCTGCAAACTGGAACCGTTGCTGAAACAGTAGAGGTGGACGCCACCACGACCTCGATTGACACCGGCTCGACTGCCATTGGGGAAAATCTGACCGATCAGTTTTATAACGCTGTGCCGGTTGCTCGCAACGTGGGCAGCCTTTTCGCTACCGCTCCCGGTGTGGTGAATAGCGGCGGTGCGGGTACATCGAACCCATCAATTGGCGGCGCCAGCGGCCTTGAAAATCAGTACTACGCGGACGGCGTGAGCATTGGCGATGCGGGCTACGGCGGCCTGGGCGTCTACAGCCCCACCTATGGCTCGCTTGGCACTGGCATCAACCTGACCTTTATCCAGGAAGTTCAGGTAAAGACCGGGGCTTTCGAGCCGAAGTATGGCTCAGCCGATGGCGGCGTGGTTCAGATCGTAACCAAGTCGGGCGGAACTGCTTACCACGGCGCTGTGTCGGCTTACTTTGCTCCTGAAGCGATGAGCGGCACGCAGCGCTATGCGGACAACTACTTCGATCGGGTCAACGTTCGCGGACGCGTTTTCTCGCAACCTCAGTATGACGCGGCCGTCGAGTTCGGCGGCTACATTCCGGGCAAGTATACCCATGACAAGCTTTTCTTCTATGGAGCCTACAACCCGGCGCTAAATCAGAACAATTGGATCGCCCCGGTGGCAGCTGCTGGCAGTCCCGCCACGCTGTCGAACCATGGTCCCTATGCAAACAACACGACGATCAACAGCTGGGCCGGAAAGATCACCTTTCGTCCATCTGACTACCTGACGATCGATGCTTCCGCTTTCGGTGATCCATCCCGAACCAACGCAGGCTTCGGCGTCGTCAATGAAGACACTTTCCCCTATTACCCCAATGTCAATCTGACGAACGACACCGGCTTCAGCCGTTGGACTTACGGAAGCCGCAGCGAATCTGTCCACATCACGGGAACGCCATCCGCGACCTGGGATTTCAACCTGTCGGCGTCGCGCCATACTAGCTTCTTTAACGAAGTAGGATTGCAAAATGTTTACCAGGTTATTGACTACTCAACTTACATCCAGCCTTCTGAGTACAATGCGCAGGGACTGGGGTTCACGCAGAATCCAACCACTCGCGCTCTGAGCTTCAATGCAGATACAGAGAAGACCATTCGCTTCTTTGGCCAACAACAAACCTTTTCTATCGGCTACAGCTTCTCGCACAGTATTTACGATCTAACCAAGGCGTATAGCGGCGCTAGCTTTGCCTTTCCGACTGTCAACGCTGCTGGCAATGCGGTTGCCGCTCCGCTGGCCGGGTCAGTGACCGGTGCATCCTTTGAACTCCAAGCAGTAGCTGCAGGAGATAATTGCCCACTGCAGTACTGCCCTGATCTGAATGGACCCGGTACACAGGTATACCTGGAGCAGACGCGTGGCATCTTCAGCAATCCGGTTGTTCCTGCCAGCCAAGGCTACAACGTGCTCTATGGCAATGACAATTGGTCGATCGGCGACCGGGTCACGGTCAACGCCGGGATTCGCTGGGACCAGGAGATACTAAGCGGCGTTGTTCAGTCCTTCGTCTTCAACGACAATTGGTCTCCGCGTCTGGGGATTAACATCGATCCCAAAGGCGACCGCAAATCAAAAGTCTTCTTTAACTGGGGACGCTACACGCAGTCTCTGTCCGAAGACGCCGCCATCCGCTCGCTCGGCCAGGAAGAAGACGTTCTCGGGGCTAATTTCACTCCGCAGACTGATGGGAACGGGAATGCCGTTATTAATGCAAACGGCACTGTCACACCCATCCCGGATGCCGCCCACCTGATTAGTGGCGTGGCTGCGGCGGGGGCCGAGGGTTCAGCTGTATCTTTTAGTGGCAGCAGCTTTCCGGAACTGATTCAGCCCAGGACCAAACTTAACTACGAAGAAGAGTTTGTTGGGGGTATCGAGAAGCAGTACGCCGGATTTGTCTTCAGTGCACGTTACTCAGACCGGCGGCTGCTTCGCATTATTGAAGATCAGTCTGGCGCCTCCCCGGAGGGTCTCTTGAGCGGATTCGTTCCTCAGGATTTCTTGTTGGGGAACCCGAGCGCGACTTCAGACTACTTCGTGAATTCTGTGGAAGTGCCGTACACCTTCAACGCGGCCCTCCCCAACGATGGAGCACCTGCGGACTGCCCTCAGAACTTTAATGTAGGCTACGGCAACAAGCCGTTCCTGAACAGCGCAGGACAGATTGCGGGACCGGGCGGCGTATGCGGCTTTGGCAATGCGCTTACAGGAGCACCCATTCCCGACGGTAAGGTCGACGGCGAGCCGAATGCCCGCCGCCACTACCAGGCGGTGGAAATCGAGGCGAACAAAAATTTCAGCCACAACTTCCTGCTGCGTGTGAATTATCGCTGGGCCAAACTGTATGGCAATTATGAAGGCTTATACCGGAACGATAACGGCCAGTCGGATCCCAGCATCAGCTCACTCTTCGATTTCACGCTAGGTACCCTCGGTATGCTCGGACAGCAATACGCTGTCGGCCCACTGAATACGGATCGACGCCAGGTTGGAAACGTCTACGGGTCCTACGTTGTTCCAGGTGGTTTTGCAAAGAAGTTAACGGCTGGCGTAGGCTTCCGGGGAAGCTCCGGCACGCCGATCAGCAACTTCGGCGCGCATCCTGCTTACCAAAACGCTGGGGAGATTCCTCTCGGCGGACGTGGTGCTCTTGGAGCAAATGCCTCAAACTACCAACTTGATTTGCATACGGACTATCCCATCAGTGTGGGTGAAAAGTACAGAATCAAGGTGCAGTTTGATGCCTTCAATGCAACCAACTCCCGCTCACTGACGCAGGTCGATCAGGATAGCGCACTTGCCTACGGCGATCCCAATGTGGACTTCCTGAAGCCGCTTGGTTTTCAGAGGGCGATCTATGGACGTGGGTCAGTTCGCTTCGAGTTCTAAGTCGGTTCTATCTTCGTAGAGGCCGGGGTCAGATCCCCGGCTTTTCTTTGTCGCGGGACTTACTTGGTTGCGGCTAGTTGTCTAAGCCTGGTACGGAGCCGGTCGATCTCCTGCTCGGATAAATACTGGCCATCGTGGATGACGCCGGCGATGGTGCGGGTGTTGGCGATGTTGTCCAGGGGGTTGGCTTTGAGCAGAACGAGATCGGCGATGCGGCCGGGCGTAATCGAGCCAAAGTCGTTCACCTTATTCAAGAATTTTGCCGGGTTGAGGGTGGCGGTCTGGAGGGCCTCGAGCGGGGTGAAGCCGGCGGCGACGAATCGTTGTAGCTCCAGGTGCAGGCTGATGCCGGGGATTACGTCGACGCCGGCGGCGGTGTCGGTGCCGGCGAGGAACGGGACGCCTGCCGCTTGCAACCTGTGCACGATGCCCAACTCGTGGGTGACAAACTTTTCACGAATTGGGAGTGAGTCGCTGTCGAGCGATGTGAGGATGGTCTTTTGCGAGGCGGGCCACTGCCTGGTGACCCAGCTGTGCGCGGCGTAGACGAGTTCGGGATCCTTGGTATAGTCGATGGCGTCGACGAGCCACTGGCCGCGCTCCCAGTAGAGCGTGGGGCACTGCCAGATGTGGTGCTTCGCGATGAGGTCGATAATTTGGGCCTCGCGTGCCGGGTCGTAGGTGGCTAGGAAAGCGCGGAGCGATTTCTTGCCGGTCAGGTAGGTCGTTTCGTCAGGGGAGCTGGCCTCGAAGATGCCGATCAGGTGCTCGAAGGTCTGCTGGCCGGAGGAGATAGCCTCGGAGGCGCGGATGGCGTCGGGGACGTGGCCCTCGTAGAGGATGCCGTCCTTCTTCGCTTCATCGGCGATGGCGAAGTAAGCTTCGCGTGGGACGTAGGATTGCACCTTGATGAAGTCGACGCCGCGGTTCTTGAGCATGTCGACGGCTCGGCGGCCGCTCTCGGGTGTGGTGATGGCGATGGCTGCTTTGTAAGGCGTGTTGGGGCCGTCGAGCATAGGGCCGGAGACGACCATGCGGGGGCCGAAGAGCTGGTGGGCGGCGATGGCGTCGCGGGCTTGGAGGACCTGGTTGAGTTCGCTGCCCATGTCGCGAATGCCGGTGATGCCGTTGGCGAGGAAGAGCGGGAGGATCAGGTCGGTGCCGTCGACGGCGGTGTTGTCGAAGTACACATGGGTGTGCATATCCCATAGGCCGGGGATGAGGTACTCGCCGGTAGCGTCGACGACTTGGGTGGCTTTTGGGATCGGCGCGTGACCGACGCTGACGATGCGATTCGCATTGATAAGTATGGTTGTGTCGGGGGCGGTAGCGCCTGAGGCTACGTCGATCAGGGTGACGTGGGTGATGGCAAGTG
>CAXTMM010000012.1:0-976 GCA_964245415.1 uncultured Acidobacteriaceae bacterium
CTTCACCGTCGCCAGCCTGTGAGGAAGCTGCTCTAAACGAGGGAGGTTATTGATGCGCAGGGACAGAGAAGTGTTCCCAGTTCCTGTCGCATTGCCGTAACAATGGATATGGTGATGGCCCTGAGCCGGCAGCGATCAACACCATTTCTCAAAGGATCCCTTTTGTCCGCTGGATTGAAACGTGACCATTACCGAGAAGTTGACAGGCCATGCAATTTCTTATGCGGGGACATAGAATAGAGCTATGCAACAAAACGGCTCACCTTATTCCCCCTACGGCGGCCAGTACGGCGTTCTGAACGGGTCGATCGCCGGTCAGGCCGAAACCGCCTCCCGCCTGCTGAGCAAAGTTCTCGGCATGGTCAGCATCGCGTTCGCGCTGACCGCCGCTGGTAGCTATGTCTCGCTCTCGATCGCACCCGGCCTGGCCTTGTTGGTCATGCTGCTTAACTTCGGGATGCTCTTTGCTATTACCGCCGCACGCGCCAATCCCAGTCGGCAGATGACGCTCTTCTACGCTTTCGCTTTTCTGGAGGGTGTAGGCCTGGGCCCGACAATCCACCACTACCTGGGTCATGGCGGCTCCCACCTGATCGCAACCGCGGCCATGACGACCGGCGTTGGCATGGCTATGCTGGGCACTTTCGCCTATGCCGTCTCCGTTGACTGGCGCAAGGTCCGTGCGGTCGGCTCCTTTTTCCTGATCGGCCTGCTCGTGCTGATGCTCGCGACCTTCTTCTTCCACTTCGTGCAGCCGACCACGATCGACTGGCTGGTTCTGGCTGTTTTCTCCGTGCTCACGGTTGGGGACTTTGCCCGGGTCCGTGCCGGAGGCGGTGGCGCTACGGCTTCCGAGCTGGCGCTCTCGATCTTCCTGGACGGACTCAATATCTTCCTCGCCGTGTTGCGCATCTTTGGCAATCGCAGCGGCGACTGAAGCCGACTTACCAAGGCAGCAAAAAGGGACGCCCTCTAG
>CAXTMM010000012.1:986-35197 GCA_964245415.1 uncultured Acidobacteriaceae bacterium
CCCTCTAGCGTCCCCTTTTTACGTGCATGCATTAGTAAATCAGCTTAAGTGCGAACTGAACAATGCGTGGCTCGAAGGTGCTCGAGATAACGCCGCCACTGGTGGGCGCGCCGCCCAGCGTTCCGCCCAGACCACTCGTAGGCAGATACAGGTTGGTGTGGTTGAAGAGGTTATACAACTCACTCCGGAACTCTACCTTCAGGCTCTCGATCGGCGTTGAGAACTTCTTGTTCAGGTCCAGATCGGTTTCGTTGAACATCGGCGTGCGCCCGGGATTGCGCCGCGCATCGCCGAATGGACTTAGGAGTGCGCCGGCAGCGTTCTTCGTGGATGGCAGCGTAAACGCGCCCAGGTTGACGTACTGGATATAGCCGGTATTGGCCGCCTTGACCGCGCGACCCTGGGTAAGCCGTGCGCCGGAAACGATGTTAGGGCGATACTCATTGGCGCCGCGATAAGTCGCCGAGATCTGCGGCGAAACGGCAGTCGCGCTGTTGGGCGTGTACGTCAGGTTGAACGGAGTGCCCGCCTGAGCGGTGTTGATCGCGCTTACCTGCCATCCGCCCAGCACCTCCTCGACCAACGCATTCGAGCTGCCCAGGTACTGACGGCCATGGCCGACAGGCAGCTCATATATAAGACTGGTAACATTCGCGATCGGCAGATTGTAATCGGACTGCGAATAATCTGCAGCGATGTTATTCGCGTCCTGCGGTGATGGCGTATTCGCCTCGAGCGATGCGCTCGCATTGTCAAACGAGTGCTCCCAGGTGAACGAGTTAAGCAGCGTCAATCCAGCGACCGAGCGCTCTTCATAACGAACCTGCAGCGCGTTGTAATTCGAGTAAAACTCATTAAGCGCTTCCGTTATATCGCTCGGCCAGTTCGCATAGGGTCTCGCAAAACCAAGCGACGGATTCTTCTGGTTGCCGTTGAGAAAACCCTGCAGCTTCAATCCATGGTTGCCGACATAGGCGATGTCGAGGATGCTGTTCTTGGCAAGCTGCCGCTGCACACTTAGGAAGTAACTCTCCACATAGCTGTCGCGAGTATCCTTCGGCACATAGGTGATGTTATCGGTGGCCGGGTTAAAGGTGGTTGTAAGTGTAGCGGGGAAACCCTGATCTGAGGTGACGTAGCAGGTGGTGGCCGGAGCGCCGGCGGGGCAGGCATTGGCGGCCGCTGGAGCCTTCTGCGTCACCGACACAAACAGGGCCTGCGGAGCATTGATGGCCAGGATGTCGCCCGAGCCGGCACGCGTGTAGTGCACGTAGCTTGTGCCGAATCCTCCGCGAACGGCTGTCTTGGCATCGGGCGCATAGGCAAAGCCCACCCGCGGGGCAAAGTCGTTCAAGTCGGGATTGACCAGCGTGTGGCCGTACACTCCACCGCCCGAGTAAGGCGTAACACCGTTGCCTGCCGTAGCGCCAGGCGTGATGGTCAACACGGTCTGTGTAGTGGGATCGAAATTCGAGATATAGTTATGCTGCTCCGAGTAAGGCGAGCCGTACTCCCAGCGAACGCCCAGGTTCAGGGTAAGTTGCGGACTTACCTTCCAGTCATCCTGCGCATAGGCGCTGTCGAGCGTCTGGCGCAGGTGGACTACAAAGTAGTTAGCGGCCGAATAGTTATTGGTGAGACCGAAAAGAAAGTCGGCCCAGTAGTTATCAGTAACGGCTGATCCACTTACAGTGCTGTAACCGCCGGCGTAGGAGAATGAACCATAGAGCGGGTTATTGTCATTGACAGCCATCCAGGTGTGTTCATACTCGGCGCCAAACTTGAGCGAGTGGTTGCCGCGCACCCAGGTGAAGTTGACCTTCGGGTCGAGCAGTGCCGGGTTCTGCCACTGAGGATTCGTGCTCTGCCTGCCGAAGCCGGTAAAACCGGTAATGCCGACCGATGGCAAGCCGCCCGCCACGACCGGATTGCTGGGCAGCCCAGGAATCGCAAAGGCGTCATCGCCGATCGAGAGCGAGAACTTGCCCGCCTTGGTGCGCGAAAGACCGAGCCGTGCGTCGAGGATTTTGCTTGCACCGAATAAGTGCGTGTATCCGAGCGCCACCTGCTGATCGAGAATCCTGATCGTGCCATTCTGCTGACCATCGAGCGGCAATGGAATAGTCGGATGATTGACGCCGGTCTCCTTGCGATCGCTGATGCGCAGGAACCAGGAACTCGACGGGCTCTGCTGGTAGTCGAGGCGTAGATCGCCTTTGTCGGAGTTATCCGTAAAGGGCGCTTCGACCGAGTAATCGTTCGTCGCGAGGCCGGTGGTGGCCAGCCCCTGTACCGGCAGGGCTGAAGCGAAACTGCTGAACGCCGAGATGATCTGCGCCGAGAGCGGATTGATGGCGCTCGCCGGAATCGCCGTTCCGGCAGGGTAAATAACGCCCGTAATGGGATTCCTGACAGGAACCACAAGGATGCCGCCGAGCTCATGCTGCGTAGGCAGCGTAAGTGCGCTCAACGGTTTGAGCACCTGGCGAAAGCCTTCATAGTCGAGAAAATAGAAGAGCCTGTTCTTGAGGATGGGACCGCCGAAGTCTGCACCAAACTGATTGCGGTTAAACGTTGGCTTCTGAAAGGGAATTGTAGTCCCGGTGTTGCTCACGACCAGCGGCTTGAAGTAGCCTGCGGCATTGAGATCGGTGTTGCGGAGAAACTCGTATGCCGTCGCATGAAAGCTGTTCGAACCACTCGCCGAGGCCACGTTAATCGTAGCGCCGGACGAGCGGCCGTACTCCGCACTCTCGTTATTCGTCACCACGCTGAACTGCGCCACCGAGTCCGGCGGAACTGCAATGATCTGATTATCGAATCCCTGGTTACTCTCGCCATAGGCATTGTTATCTATGCCATCCAGCAGAAAGTTATTGAACATGCTGCGCTGCCCGTTGACGTTGTACGCGCCTTCACGCACCAGGCTGTTAATGGAACTGGTAGTGGCTGCAGTCGGCGCCTGGCGCACGCCGGTCACCAGGCCCAGCAGGTCAGAGTAGTTACGGCTCACCAGCGGCAAAGCTTCCGATTGATATTGAGTAACGGTCTGGTCGCGCTGGCTGGTCTCCGTTTCCAGCTGCAGGGCAACGTCCGTCACTTCGACTGAGGTCGTCGTCGAGCCTGCATGCAGAGTCAGATCAATATGCTGCCGTGCTCCGACCGAGACAGTGATACTCTGCGCCAAGGCTGCGGAGAACCCGGGTGCAGTGGCAGAAATGTCATAGACCCCAACGCGCAGCGACGGAGCATCGTAGTCGCCTGAGTCGTTGGTCATCGCCTGTGTGCCGGCCGCTGTCGCCTTGTTGGTGATCGTTACCTGGGCACCCGCAACTGGAGCTCCACTCGAGTCGCGAATGGTGCCGGTCATGCTGCCGTTTTCATATTGTGCGTATGCGGGCGGAGAAACCAGAATCGCGAGACACGCCAGGCTAAGCGCAGGGAGGGAGGGTATCTCTTTTTTAAACATTCTCCTTGAAGCCTGACCGCGTTATGTGAAGCGACGTTGAACAGAACGTGAATCGGCGATGAACAGTGGTTTGTGCAGTTGGTTGCAACCCTTGATCATGCCGTTTCAAATCCCCGCTCAATCTCCTCAAGCGTTTTGCCCTTGGTCTCCGGCAGAAAGAAAACTGCCGTCAGGCAGTAGAGCGCCGTGCAGCCCGCCCAGCTAAGAAACATGGCATAGTAGCCAAACCGCGAGACTACCGGTAAGAATACCCCGGCAAACAAAGTACCCACGCCCTGGTTGAGCAGCAGCGCAATGCCCATGCCGGCCGAGCGAATGCGCGTCGGCATCAGCTCAGAGAGAGTAAGCCAGACAACGACTCCCGGGCCTGCCGAGTAACACGTAATAAATAACCCCAGGCAAAGCGCTACCAGCCAGCCTGTACGTTGCTCAGGTACAGGACCGAGATATGCATGGCGAACGACGAGTGGGCCGGGCGGCGCTTCTCCCGGTGCAGCGACACCAGGCGCGAGCACCAGCGTGTCGTTGCCAATCAGTGTCGCAAGCTTGTCCCCCCCGCCATACGAGTAAAGAACAGTCAGCGCCTCAGCGCCGGTTCCAGAAGGCGCCCACCCGCGAACCGTATCCGCGGTCAGTGTCAGTCGATTTGCCTGAACCTGCGCCTGCACCTTCGACTGAATATCGACTCGATGCGCTTCAAACCCATAAAAGACAAGCGACATGAGCAGCAGCGCAATGACAATACCGCCGGTGCCGAGCGAGAGAAGAAACTTTCTGCCCTTTCTGTCGATCAGCGCAACCCCGAGCACCGTCATCACGCAATTGAGTACCTTGACGGATAAGTCGCCCTGCGTGGCATGACTCACGGACATGCCCGCCTGCTTGAGGATAATGGCGAGATAGGGGAGAACCGAATTGATGCCTGTGGACTGGTTCAGGCCCAGGATCACGCACGCGAGTACAAACGGGAACACATACTTGCGCTGCAGCAGGGAGCCTGAGCCGGTGCTCGCCTTCTTCTTGTTCTCCTGTGCCAACGACTCCATCTCACGCATCTCAAGCGTGGCTTCCTGCTCTGACGCGGAACGGCGCAAGGATTGGTACGCATCGCCGGCGCGCCCTTTTGCAAAGAGCCAGCGCGGCGTCTCACTTAGAAAAAATGCCCCCGCAAAAAAGATAAGCCCTGGATAGGCTACAGAGAGAAACATGCCGCGCCAGGCGTGGTTCTGGGCTGCGCGTATGAGCGCCGGATTGCCCGCCGCCGCCGCAATCGCTGCCTCAGCCGCGTGCGTGTAGTAGAAGCCGGTAAGCGCCGCGACCACGATCCCAAAGGTAAGCATGAACTGAAAGATAGCCGAGCCCCGCCCACGAGTCTCGGCACTCAGGCACTCAGCCAAGTAAAGCGGCACCACGACCGCAATCACACCCCCGCTCAGCCCCTGCAGCAGCCGCCCCAGGAAGAGCGACAGAAATGCATGCGATAAAACGATCAGCGCAACGCTTGAAAGAAACAGCAGCCCGCTAAAGATCATCATCTTCTTGCGGCCCACCCAATCGGCCAGAAAGCCCGCCACCAGTGAGGAGAGCATGCTGCCACCGAGCACCGCGGCCACCACCGCCGAAGTCTGGCTTACCGTAAGGTCAATCGTTTTACCCAGGTAGAGCAGCGCCGCCGAGATAATTCCGACGTCAATGCCATAGAGCAGTCCACCCATGCCAGCAACAAACAAAAGAAATCTACCGTACACTTTCGGGCTTACCCGGCCTGCTGTCACTGTCTGCAAGATGTAGCCTTTCACACACTCGTTTGTACTTAGAACAACGAATGGAACATCTCAGGTCTTCAAGCGGCGACCCTTCCTAACTTCATGATCTTACTGTGTTATTTCCCCACCACCACGATGCAGTGAGCGAAGAAAACGACGAGGCACCGCTGACAGGATAATTCTTCGACGATAGGATGGATGGACACGGAGACTTGAGTAAACCTATGTCGCGATATATCCTCTGCGCGCTCGTACTGCTCGTAGGTGCGCCGCTACTGCACGCCCAGTCCGCTGCGGGTCCTGATGGGCGCCCACACACCTTTGCTGCGCGGGGCGACCACTTTGAGCTGGACGGAAAGCCTTTCCAGATCATCTCGGGCGCCATCCAC
Source organism: uncultured Acidobacteriaceae bacterium (assembly GCA_964245415.1). Lineage (GTDB taxonomy): Bacteria > Acidobacteriota > Terriglobia > Terriglobales > Acidobacteriaceae > EB88. The sequence goes on from CAXTMM010000012.1 coordinate 6,611, forward strand.
TACCTGCGCATCCCACGCGCCTACTGGCGAGACCGCCTGCGGAAAGCCAAAGCCATGGGCCTGAATACTGTAGAGACCTACGCCTTTTGGAACGCGCATGAGCCGGAGCCGGGCAACTTCGACTTCACGGGTCAGAACGACATCGCAGACTTTATTCGCGAGGCACAGCAGGAGGGCCTGTACGTCATCCTGCGACCGGGGCCCTACGCATGTGCAGAGTGGGAGTTTGGCGGCTTTCCATCGTGGCTGATGAAAGACCCGAACATGGTGGTGCGCTCATCCTATCCCGGCTTTCTTGCGGCAGCGACTGAGTATCTCAACACACTGGCACGCGAGACCGCCCCGCTGCAGATCGGCAATGGCGGTCCTATCATCGCTGTCCAGGTCGAAAACGAGTACGGTTCCTTCGGCAGCGATCATGCCTATGTAGAGCAGATCCATCACGCGCTCGTCTCGGCGGGATTTACCAAAACCATGCTCTATACAGCTGACGGCGCGGACGTGCTGGCTAACGGAACACTGCCGGAGCTGCCTTCTGCAATCAACTTTGGCGAAGGTGATGCGGAGCGCTCCTTTGCTCTCCTGGACAAATTCCGCGCACTAACGCCGCACTTTAACAGCGAGTACTGGGATGGCTGGTTCGACCACTGGGGCCACCCGCATGAGACACGCGATAACGAGAAGCAGATTGCCGACCTCGAGTGGATGCTCTCGCAAGGCTACTCAGTTAACTTGTATATGTTCGATGGCGGAACCAGCTTTGGCTGGATGAATGGCGCCAATTCTGACGGCAAGAACTATGAGCCGGATGTGACCAGCTATGACTACGACGTTCCCGTTGCCGAGAGTGGCGAGCTGCGGCCGAAGTTCTACAAGTTTCGTGATGTGATTACAAGCATCACGAAGCAAATACCGCCTGATCCGCCTGCACCGCTTAAGCCTATTGCCGTCTCCGCCATTACCCTGCATGACGGCGCATCCCTCTGGCAGAATCTTCCTGAGCCTGTTCACTCTGATATACCGCTGACGATGGAGGCAATAGGTCAGTCGTACGGTTACATTTTGTACCGCACGCACCTCAACACCGCGACTGACGGCACGCTGGCACTCTCCGGCTTGCACGACTATGCGCAGGTATATGTTAACGCTAAGCTTGCGGGTTCACTTGATCGCCGTCTCGATCAGACAGAGATCGCGTTGCATGCACCAGCCGCGGCGCAGCTCGACATCCTGGTCGAAAATACCGGCCGTGTCAATTACGGAAAGAAGATCAACGGCGAACGCACAGGGCTGCTTGAAACGCCCACGCTTGCCGGGAAAAGACTTACTGGGTGGGACATATATGCACTGCCGATGTTAACGCCGTCTCATCTCCCTTACTCGGAGAAGTCGTGCGACGGCGCGTGCTTCTATCGAGCCAGCTTTTATGTGTCGACGCCAGGCGGCACTTTTCTCGATACCAGCAAGCTCGACAAGGGCATGGTCTGGATCAACGGCACAGCGCTCGGTCGCTTCTGGAATGTAGGTCCGCAGCAAACACTCTACCTGCCGGGGTCGTGGCTGCATGCGGGCGACAATGAGATCGTGGTCTTTGATTTGAAAGGGGAACCAGGACGAACGGTGGAGGGTAAATCGGTTCCCACTCTTGACGGACCAACGAAGAGAGAGTGAAGGCTCTGCATCAAAATTGCACTGCAGGAATGATCGGTCCGTTCACCTAGCTTTTTATGCGTTGCCGCGATGCGGTAAAAATCATTCCCGCAGCCAACCCCAGCCATGCGACAGACACAGTAATGCGAATGGCTTGCAGCGCCTGAGACGGTGTGGGGGCGGCAAACTCCTCACCTAAATGCCTGCCAGGCACAAGCTCGCCCGCATAGGAGTTGGAACCTCCAAGGCTTACCCGGAGCGCACCTGCCATCGCAGCCTCGGGCTGTCCTGCGTTTGGGCTCTTGTGCTTGCCGGCATCGCGCAGCCAGGTCTCCCATGCTGATCGCACGGAAAGCGAGCGAGAAAGCAATGACAGGGCAACAATGCAGAGTGCACTTAGTCGCGCAGGAACGTAGTTCGCCAAATCATCGAGTCGAGCGGCGGCCTTTCCAAAACAGAGATAGCGCTCATCATGGTAGCCGATCATTGAGTCCAGCGTGTTCACGGCTTTGTAAGCCATGGCCAGTGGAACGCCACCGAGCGCCATGTAGAAAAGCGGAGCGATCACTCCATCGGAGACACTCTCGGCAACAGTCTCTATCAGAGCGCGGCTTATTTCATAGTGGTCCAGCCTCATGGTGTCTCGACCTACGATGCGGGCGAGTCGCACGCGGGCTAGCTGTAAATCGTCACCAGCCAGCGCTGCCATCACGCTCTCTGCCTCCTGCTGCAGGTTGCGCGCCGCAAGACAGGTCCATGCAAGAAAGATCTCAATGCATGCCCCCAGCGTGTCAGAACGCTTATACGAAAAGCGGATGGTACCCTGCGCGATAAGATAGGCGGCACTTACCAGACAGGTCGTCAGCCCGGTTCCGGTAATTAGATCACGTCTTTTGCTGTGATCTCGCCGACGCAACAGTCGCTCACCGTGCGTGGTAGCTAAGCCTATAAGTCGGACAGGATGCGGAAACCATTCCGGATCCCCCGCAAGTTGGTCGGCTAAGAACGCAGAGGGGAGAAGATACATACGGTTCATCGCGTCGCCCTCACGGGTTTTGCTCTGGACTGTAAGTCTCCTCGAACACCACTTGCTCAAGTGGCGACCGCTGCTCCCAACCGACCTGTTCGAGCTCAGGACTGGCACCAAAAGAATCGACATAGCCGAGACATAAGTACGCCACCGGCACCACATGTGCCGGTATGTTGAGAATGGCGCGCAGCGCATGCGGAGAGAGGATGCTGACCCATCCAACGCCTACACCTTCTGCACGTGCCGCAAGCCATAAGTTCTGCACAGCGCACACGGTGGAGTACACCGCAGTTTCCGGCATCGTTTGTCGACCGAGCCCGAATCCTCGACTGCTATGCGGATCGCAGAGAACACACAGGTTTTGCGGAGCATCCAAAATGCCTTCCAGTTTTAAACCGGCGTATTGCTTTCGCCGTTCGGCCTGGTAGCTTGCAAGAGCTTGTTGATTGGCCTCTTCAAATGCAGCGTGGATCCGCGTGCGCATGGCACGTGAGCGAACAACGATGAACCGAGAGGGCTGCATAAGGCCGACCGAGGGCGCACTATGTGCAGCGGCGAGTAATCGCAAAAGCAGTTCGCTCGGAAGCGGATGAGGAAGAAAGCCTCGTCTTACATCGCGCCGCTCGGCAATGGCGCGATAGACAGCGTCTCGCTGTGTCTCGTCAAAAGCCGGGCACGCGGACGCCGGTCTGCTCAAGAGTCGCGCCTCCGTCACCATGCGCGCGACCAGAGTGGGCCTGCTTCATTCTCGCCGCGGAGACGTGCATCGATACCTGCGTCAAGCTCGATAAGTCGGCCGAAGAGCCAGATCAGATCGGAGAGACGATTCAGATAGGCAACAATCTCCGGCTGCACCACGCCGCCACTCTCAATAAAGCGAACCACATGACGCTCCGCGCGACGGCAGACCGTGCGCGCTATCTCATAGGCTGCAGACTCGGTATGCGCACCAGGCAAGGACCAGTCTGCGAGAATGCCCTCTGCGCTCTCAACCTTGTGCACGAGGTCTGTAAGCACAGCCACATCTTCGGTCGTGATAGGAGGCGGCTGCTTGGCGCTTTCAGGCGGAGTTGCAAGCGCCGAGCCGACGCGAAAAAGCATGCGCTGAATCTGCTCGGTCCATGTAGCGACCTGCGTGTTGTGACAGATGCTGCGCGCAAACCCGAGCACGCTGTTGAGTTCATCCACGGAACCATATGTTTCAACGCGAAGGTCGGCCTTGGAGACGCGGATACCGCCGGCCAGGCCTGTCTGACCGCCATCTCCGCGTGTTGTAGCAATGCTCATAATTGTTCTCCTGTTTGTGTCAAAGGTAACTCGGGTGCGAAGGATTCCTCTATGCTGATGCGCAGCGTCTTGAGCAGACGCGGACGCATGTACTCGATGGTGAGTGCGTCATTAAGAAAATCGGTAACCTGCGGTGGATGGGAAGAGAGCAGAGTCTCCTCCGGAAAGAACCACGCGCCGACAGAGCCAAGTTCCGCGAGTGTCTTCGCACGGATAAGCACTGCGGGAGTCTCAAAGACGCCGGCGCGGAGCAGATAATATGCGCGGTGATAGCCATCGCGCAGAAACCAGCGGCCGCGATACTCCGCCGCCTCAAGAAAAGGGCTGCCCCCGTAAAGCGTAAGCGAGCAGCTTTCGGATGATCGTCGCAACTGCAAATCCGGGTTTGCACTTTGCAGTAGAAACTCTGATTCGCCCGATGCGAGTAGGAAAAAGTCGATGGCTCTTGGCGAAGCAAAAGCGACGGGAGTAAGTGCATCCCAGTTCCCTGGAGCAGGCATAGAGGGGGGAGAAATCGCGGCGTCGAAGATAAGTCTTCGCTGAAAAGCAAGCAGATCGCGCAGATCTACGACACCGAGGGACCACTCCAGGTCTCGCATCTCGCGGTGCAGATCATAGCGCTCGCGCTGTGTGACTAGCCTATTTGCTACTGCTGCCGGCACTGATCGAGCCGCATTGTTTCTCTCAGGAAATGGCGCCCTTTCTAGGACGCTGGACCGTGCGCGCATGAGCGCACCACTAAGGGAGTCGGTAGGCGGCCGATACTCATTCTCATCCAGCTCCCAGCCTGCTAACTCGCGAACGGTCACATATCTGCTCAGGTTCGTCAAGAGAGCACCTGCGCAAGTGAGTAAGGCAGAAAGCTGCAGTAGGGCTGAGTACGCCGCCATGCCTGCTCATCCGTAAGACCAAACCGGTGTGTCAGTAGAATACGCAGAACACCTCCATGCGTGACGATCGCGGCAGTCCTGCCATGCAGCTGGGCGATCAATGTATCAAAAGCGTGAAGCGCCCTGTCTTTGAAGCTGCTGAAGCGCTCACCGTCCGGCGAAGGTAAGTTGGGGTACTGATCCACCCAGCGCTGCGCATAGACAGGATCGCGTTGCTCTATCTGCTGCCAGGTAAGCGACTCCCACCTGCCGAAATGGATCTCGCGCAATCCTGATGCTATTTCAAGCACGGCTGCGCATCGGGCAGCTATGGCCTGCGCAGTCGTGAGCGCACGCTGCAAATCACTCGTGTAAACCACGTCGATTGCGTATCGTGTGAGCTTTTCAAGGAGCAGCTCAATCTGCTGGTAGCCGCTGCCATTCACGCAGGGATTCGAGTGACCGCAGAAGGTTCCGGCAAGATCTGTTTCTGCGTGTCGAATAAGTAGGATCTCGCCGCTCATACTATCCACACTCCGCACAGGTAGATCGCGATCTCAGTCAGTTGATTCGTGGCGCCGAAGCAATCTCCAGTAACTCCACCAATCTTGCGCATATAGAAACGCGCACTCAGCAGAGTCACAAGAAGCGCAGTCAAGATGGATGGGATGGCGCGCCAGCGTAGAAGATAACCCACCAGAGCGAAGGAAAAAACAGAAGCGGCGATCAGCGAGCCGCGTGTAGTGAGCTGCGCAACGCGCGCACCTTGACCATCTGCCTCACGAGCGGCAGGCAGGAAATGGCTAAGCGGAAGCGTGGTCCAGCGGCAGAGAACGTGCGCTGCCACTAAGTACTGCGTGATATGAGTGAGAGGCAGAGAAGCGATCAGGAGCACACGAGCAAGCAGGCTTAGTATGAGAGCTGCCGCGCCATAGCTACCGATGCGGCTGTCGCGCAGGATTAATAGTATCTGCTTACGGGTATGGCCTCCACCAAAACCGTCAGCCGTGTCGGCGAGACCATCTTCATGAAAGCAGCCTGTCATCCAGATCAAGAAAGTAAGCACGAAGAGAGCTACAAGCAGCCGGCTAAGATGAGATAGCAGAAGCCTGTGCGCCAGAGCCGCCGCGCCGCCGATCAACATGCCGACGAGCGGAAAAAACTTTACCGCGCGCGAAAGCGAATCTGCCTCATGCGCGTACGATGGGACCGGCATGCGGGTCAGGAATTGGACGGCGCAGCATAATTCACCGCCGCTGCGGCGGAGGTGAGTGGCAATGCTTGCTCCGAGGTCGTCCATCAGCGAGACCCTTGCAGAAGCATCGGATGCCGCCCCGGTGCACAATGAAACGCACTCACGAGGCGCTCCGGCGTGAGCACGTCTTCCGGCGTTCCCATGGTGAGCGAGCGGTCAGGTGCGAGCAGAAGCGCGGAAGAGAAGTTGCCGGGAACGAGATGAAGATCGTGAATGGACGAAAGTATGGTAATGCCTTCAGCGCGCAGTAAGTGGAGTAAGTCGATAAGTTCGACCTGGCGGCCAATGTCAAGGTTCTGCGTCGGCTCATCGAGCAGAAGCAGGACTGGCTCTTGAGCGAGACCCAACGCAATTTTGACCCGCTGCCGTTCTCCCCCACTTAGCTCATTAAAGATGCGACAGCGAAGACTGGAAGTGTCGGTTAGATCAAGAGCCCGGTCTACCGCAATTCGATCTTCGCGCATAAGGCCGCGCAGCAGACCCAGGTAAGGCGTCCGGCCTTGCTCCACAATTTGCTGCACGGTGAACTCGAACGACATTTCAAGTTGTTGCGGCACGAGAGCGATGCTCTGCGCTCTGTGTTTTGCTCCCATGGAGTCCAGGGCGCGGCCCTCCAGTAGCACCTCGCCGCAGGTCGGGACGAGCGCGCCGGAAATCATGCGAAGGAGGGTCGTCTTGCCTACACCGTTGGGACCGACGAGCGCCGTGCAGCTGCCTCTCTCGAGATGGAAGGTGATGTGTTCGAGCAGCAGGCGGTCTGCAAAGTGAAAGCCTACATTGCGAAGAGACAGCAGCTCTGTCATAGCACGTACTCCCGCTTGCTCTTGCGCAGCAGGTAGAGAAAGAATGGGCCGCCTACAAAGACCATGAGCACACCTACCGGCAGCTCAGTCGGTGCGAAGACCACGCGAGCAAGCGTATCTGTTACGACCAGAAAGATAGCGCCGGCAAGCGCGCTTACGGGCAGCAGTCGAACATGGTTGGGCCCGAGCAACAGACGTGCGACATGGGGCACGATGAGTCCGGCGAAGCTGATCAAGCCGCCGAGCGAAACAGCAACGGCGGTGAGCAGCGAGCCGACTACGACGATCGTTATGCGCGTGCGCTCGACGCGCATGCCAAGGTGCTGGGCGTACTCATCTCCGAGCGCCAGCGTGTTCAAGCGTCGCATAAGAGGGTACGACGCAATAAGCGCAAAGACTAGCACGCCCGTGGTGAGTGCAAGTGCCGGCCAGCGCGGTACGCCGATAACCCCATGAAGCCACGCCGCAAGGATGCGCGTGCCTGTGGAAGAGCTAGGATCGATAACTTCAAAGAGGTAACTCGAGTTACTCAACATGGTGCTGATGGCAAAGCCTGCAAGCAGCAGGGTGACTACATTGGTGCGGCCCCGTGTACGCGCCAGCGTGTACACCAGTGCCATGGTCAGGCAGGAACCAGCGAAGGCCAACATGGCAGTGGCGCTGAAACCGAACAGCGAGTATTGCGAAAGGAAGACAATACCGATGCAGGCGCCCACGACAGCGCCGCCAGAGGAGCCGATGATGTAAGGGTCGGCCATTGGGTTACGAAAGAGGCCTTGAAAGAGCAGTCCTGAAACGGAAAGTGCTGCCCCGACAACAGCCGAGGCGAGCACACGAGGAAGGCGAATCGTTAACAGGATGGCGTGCTGTGTTGAGTCGAGTTGCTGGCGGTGCACAAGAGCATCCAGCATGGATGTAAGCGATACGTGGACTGCGCCGATCGAAGTACAGAGCACAATCGAGAACAAAAGCAATGCTAACAGTAGGCCTACTGTTACCGGGAATGTAACAGTTCTTGATTGTAACAAGGAAGACACCCCTACCCCTGACCTCCGCACCTGCAGCGCAGAGGTCAAGGGAGTGACGACGATCTTGCCTACTTCAGCTTCCAAGACTCGCCTCCAAAGCTTAACTGAATGCCGGAGCGGAAGGTAAGCGGGAGCGATGGATAACCGAAGGCTTCAAAGTAGTGCTCACTTAGAAGGTTCTGGATGTTCGTGTAAGCGCTGAGTGTATGGGTGATCTGATAACCCGCGCCTAACTCTACTCGCTGATAAGAGCCGAGCAGGTTGCGGTTAGGCAGCAGCAGGCTGTTTCCAAAGTTTGGATCGCTCAGAAAATCACTGTCATCGCGACGACCGACCAGCGTCCCTGTAAGTGAGCCGTAAAACTTTAATTTAGTATAATTCAGGCCGAAATAGCCTGAGTGCGGCGCGCGACGAAATGGCCGGGCTCCGACCAGGGGCGAGTATTGCCCGATGGGAATCGTGCTGAAAGTTGAATCCGTGTTGTAGACCGGATCGGACTCGCTCGAAAAGGACCGCTGAATCACCGCATCAAGATAGGTGTAACCACCCCGTGCGAAGAGATGATTGTTAATTCTGTACTCAGTCTCAAGCTCGGCGCCTTGTGCACGAAATGCCTGCGAGTTGACCGCGGCCCCAAACTGTACCGCAGGGTCGCTGGCGCCGGGTACACCAAGCTGCAGCAGCGCCGACTGGGGGACAAACTCAATGCCGTTTGTTAATTCATTGTGGAAGTAAGTGACGCCAACGCGCACCCGCCCATTCCATAACTCCTGATCAACTCCGCCATCGTACAATCTCGAATCTTCCGGGCCAATCGGCTGCACACCGTATTGATTGATCAAGGCGCTCCCATTTGGCAGAGCGTCGAGCGTTCCATAGAGCGAAATGCTCTGGTAGTAAATACTGGGCTCCTTGATACCCTTGCCAAAGCTGAAGTGCAACTTCGTGCCGCCTAGCAGACTCGCAGACGAGGCCGGTCGCAGGTAATACGCGAGGGACGCGCGAGGCGTGGCTGCAAAACCAAAAAGCCCGTTGTCTTCAAGCCCGGTGCCCAGTGTGTAGTAAAGCCGATTGCGCAGGTCGCCCGCTAGCTGCACCGTATAACTATAGTTGCCACGTTCAATCGAGGTCGGCGTGCCCCCGGACGATAACGTCGAGCCTCGCTCGTCTTCGTACTTGAACGCGCCCAGCGCAACGGTATGCGGGTTTAAGCGGTAGTCAGTCTGCGCATAGACAAAGTCGCGCTTGCTGGGCGCGGTGTAAGTGTTGGGATAAGTCGATCCGTAACTTGCTCCGTACTGGAAGATAGCCTGCCCACCAACGCTGTAGCCGTTTGCACCCTTGATCGTGACCGGAGCCCCAAGGTAGAGATCGGTGTCAGCATAGTATATGCCAGTCGCGGCGTAGTCGGTGTACTGGTAGTTCAAGCGCAGACCGCCATAGCGTATCTGGTTGTGCCACTTATCGGTGGTCTGGTTGTTCCAGGCTGCGCTGTAATAGCTATCCTGTTCTTTCTCGCCGGCCGCGTCCGGAATGCCGTAGAGTGCGGTTGCGTTTGGCTGGCCGCCTGACTCAGCAAGGTGCCGTACAGTAAAACGCAGATCGGTGGCTGCATTAGGCGCCCAGCCGAAGTTGCCTGCATACGTGCCGTTGTGGAAAGCGTCGTTCTGCTGGTTGTTCTGCGTATCCATGCGAGCAAACGCGGAGTAGTAGTCGAACTTACGGAAAGCGCCTCCCGCAGTTACCTGGTTGCGATAGGTTCCGAAGTTGCCGCCGTCGCCCGAGTAAGTGAACAAAGGCAGCGGCGAGGTGCCGCGAGCCGTCGTCAGACTTACAACGCCTGCCAGCGCATCCGACCCATAAAGCGCGCTGTTCGGCTCACGCAGTACCTCAATCTTCTGTATGCCCACAGTGTCGATGTTACCGAACTCCACCGCGCCACCGATATCATTCGCGGGCACGCCATCGATCAGCACCTTATTATCATCGTCGTTGCCACCGCGAATAGAGAGGCCTGTCGTGCCGCCCATCTGCCCTGTCTGTGTCACCTGCAGGCCGGCGATTTGGCGCAGTGGATCCTGCACCTCGGTCTGGTAGCGATAGGCCTCGCTCGCCAGCACTGTGACAGAAGCGCCTACCTGCGCGATCGGCGTCGCTGTTCCTGTCGCAGTCACAGTTACTTGTTGCGTGAGCGTCGCCGTGCCCAGCGTTACGTGCACTTCTGCCTTGCCGGTCCCGGAGATAAACGTAGAAGCGGTTGTGGTGGTCTGCAGGGTCGGCGCTGAGACGCGCACTTTATAGCGTCCGCTCGACTCGATGGCAAAGCCGAACTTACCGGCAGGATCGGTTGTGGTACGCTCAAGGACGCGTTCGTCCTCAAGCAGTTCCACTGTGGCGCCGGCAATCAAGGCGCCGAGCGGGTCAGTCACCTCGCCCTGCAATGCTTGGTTTTGCTGTGCGCGCAACGAGAATGAAACGGCAAATAATGCTGCAAGCAAGGGAGGCAAGAGAAAGGGTGGCGCTGAGGTGTTTCTCCCAGCAGAGCTGGAGGATCGGCGTACGAAGTTCACAGTTTTCCCCTCGGAATTCAGGGCAGGGCCGGTCTCCTGACTTACGCCTCATCGAATCCATGCTGCCTTCCCAGAGCGTTCGCTCCAGTGGCGTTGTTGGTCCTTGCACGGTTTCTCAGCGCTTACAGTTACGGGGTAGTGGCGGAGTTACACCGCGCTTCCCGACACCCTGCCGGGTGGATAAAGGTTGCGGACTGATATAGGTACATCAGCCCAGAAACAACTTAGGGATGAAATTGTTTGGCCAGGTCCTCCAGCGCATCGATGGCAACAGGGCTTGGAAAATCAACGCGCTTGTCGACGTAGTACACGCGGCGCGCCATAACTGCTGGCAGGTTGCTCCACCCTGGTTTGTCTTTCAGCAGATCGACCGTGATCTTGCCTCCGCGTACTAGCAGCAGTGCCTGGGGCGCTCGAGCGACCACTGCCTCCATGCTGATGTGAGGCCACTCCTGGGCTAAGTCTGCGGTGATCGAGTGGCCTCCGGCGGCCTCGATGATTTCGGTGATAAACGCTCCTTTGCCAACAGTGATGACGGGGTCGTACCAGATAGGCATGAATATGTTGATAACTGGTCGGTCACGGCTGGACGCGCGCACCGCATCAATCCGTCGCTCTAAGTTGGTAGTAAGTGCGTCTGCTTGCGAGCCGCGGCCTATAGCATTGCCAAGATCGGTAATGCTGCGCAAAATGCCTGCGAGCCCATGCGGGTCAACGAGAAAAACGGGAATCCCCATTCGCTCGAGCTGGTCAAGCGTGGCCTGCCCGTTTGCCTTCGGTGTGCCCAGAATCAGATCAGGATGCAGCGCAAGGATCGTCTCAAGCGATGGCGTCATGATAGATCCGACGCTTGGTCTTGTCTTTGCTTCGCGCGGATACTCAACGTAATCGGTAATGCCGACCACATCATCACCCGCGCCGAGCGAAAACACACTATCGGTGATGCTCGGAACAAGACAGATAATGCGATGCGGATGATCCGGAACTGTAACGGCACGTCCTGCTTCGTCGGTGACGATGCGGGCCGCATAGCCGAGTGGCGCGGCCAGCCAAAGCAGGCAGATAAGTAGAAACGCGCGCCTCATTGAATTGCCAACGTCGAAGCAGGCCGGCCGGCAAGCGCCGCTGCGACAAAGTATTTTGCGACAGATACATTGGCGCGAAAGTGAAGATGCACATAGCTGGCCAGCACATTGCCCGCAGCGTTAGTAAAGCCTTCCTGCTCTTGTTCGCCTGAGAGCGAGTACTGCACTTGATAGCTACGAGGAGCCTCAGGCTCCTGCACCATGCGAGAGTGATGAAAGCTGTGGCCGCGAACCACGGTGCCCGCCGGTCCCAGGATGCATGCGCGCCCGAATGCAACCGTGACATAGCCGAAGCGAACCAGCCGCGCCGTCATCTCGACACAGAAGGGAAATACGCCGGCCATGCTGTAAGTGCAGCCCTCCTTGGTAGTAAGCGAACCGCAGAGATACATCATGCCGCCGCATTCTGCATACACAGGACGCCCGGACGCGGCAAACTCGCGAATAGCAGAGAGCATGGACGTGTTCTCGCTCAGTTGCGCAGCATGCAACTCAGGGTATCCACCGCCAAGGTAGAGAGCATCCAGCGCAGGCGGCAGATCTCGATCGCGCATCGGGCTGAAGAAAACAATGTCCTCTCCTTCGCTGCGCAGCAGGTCAAGATTGTCTTCGTAGTAGAAGATAAAAGCACTGTCGCGAGCGACGCCGATGCGCACCGAAGCTTCCTGGCAAACGACATTAGAAGGCGCATGTGGAAGATGCAGGCCGCATAAGAAAGTAAGTACCTTATTGAGGTCGAGATGCGCTTCAGCCAGAGCGGCCAGTGCATCGAGTTGCTGCTCTATGTCGGTGTCAGACTCGCTTGCTTCATGCAAACCAAGATGGCGCTCAGGGATAGAAATAGAAGGCGTACGCGGCAGCCATCCAAGCACCGGCGTGCGACACGCGGAGAGGATCGCCGTCTCGAGCATGCGGTAGTGGCGCTCACTCGCAACCCGGTTTAGAACGATGCCCGCGAGCGGCAGCGCCGAGTCAAATAATTCAAAGCCCAGCACCACCGCGGCAATGCTGCGAGCGCTTTTGCTCGCATCGAGAACAAGAATCACCGGCAGCTCAAGCAGCTTCGCGATCTCCGCGCTGCTGCCTGTCTCGGTCGCGCGGTCCTTACCATCAAAGAGCCCCATCATGCCTTCAATAATCAGCACGTCAGCACCCACCGACGCTTGTCGGAAGACTTCGCGATTGCTCGCATGGCTCAGCATCCACGTGTCAAGATTGCGAGCGATGCGGCCGGCGATACGAGTGTGATGGCCTGTATCCAGAAAGTCAGGCCCTCCTTTAAATGGCTGAACGACAAACCCGCGACGCCGCAGCGCAGCAATAATGGCAAGCGTCACGGTAGTTTTGCCCACCCCGCTCGCAGTCCCTGCAACAAGAAAGCCCGGCTTTTGAAGTGTGTTGGCCGTCATCGGGGCAGCTCTCCCTTGAGCACCAGCGGCAAACCCGCGACCAGCAGCACAACATTGTCAGCCGCTGCCGCGACCTTCTGGTTGATCTCGCCCAGCAGATCGCGAAAGCGACGGCCCAGCGCGTACGCAGGCACCACGCCGCTCCCTACTTCGTTTGAGACAAGGATGACCGGGCAGGCAGCAGCGGAAATGGCGCTGCAGAGCGCGTCGATCTGCGCGGCGATCCCCTGCGCTTCCAAGTGCTCCAGCAGGTTGGAGGCGAACATCGTCAGGCAGTCGATGAGCACGATTTCGCCATCGGCCGAGCGAACAGCGCGCGCCAGCTCGAGCGCTTCTTCGACCGTCTGCCAGTGCGCAGGCCGCTCCGCCTGGTGCCGCTGGATCTTGGCGCGCATCTCGTCGTCATCGCGCAGCTCAGCGGTCGCAACAAACGTGACGCGGCTTGCACGCTCGGCAAGCTGCTGAGCGTAGCGGCTCTTGCCGCTGCGCACGCCCCCTAGCACCAGCGTTGCGCTACGGGTCTTCGCGGCCACCGCGTGCTCTTCGATCTCCGGCACTGGTTCGCTCCTGTTTACAGCACACACAAGCGCGACAAGGCGCGCTCGCGCGGAGCGGGAACGTAGCATGCATAGGCAGCGTTGCCACAGCTCTGAGGCGAGCGGCGGCGTTGCTCTTCAACTCTCCCATCGAAGTTGAATCAAGCCCGAAATGTATCTGGCCGGTCTCCTGACTTACGCTTCATCGAGGCTGGACGGCCTTCCCAGGACTCACATCCCAGTGGCGTTCAGATTGCCAGACTCTCAGCGCTTACAGTTACGGGGTAGTGACGGATTTGCACCGTCTTCCCAATTACCAGATAGGTGAAGGTTAGCTGGGTAACAGAGGAAGGTCAAGGCACAATCTGCTTGGACGGCGACCGTGACCTTGCGCCCTGGCAGGTTTGCCTGGTAGTCTCCCGGCCTGTGCCTCCGCTTGAGCGAAGATTAGTGAGTCATCACATCCGCAATCGGCTTGCCCGCCTTGGGAACCGCTGCATCGTAGTCCTGGCCCAGCAGCGCCGCAACTGTGGCCGCCAGCTGCGTTTGCAGCACCGGCGCAATGTTCGTTCGCTCCCCCAGCGCAGGTGTGTCCGGACCCATGAAAACCATCCAGATCTGCTTTGACTCAGGCAGCCCCGGCCACTTCTTCTCCGGGTACGCGGCGCTTGGTCCGTGATCCTTCCAGCTATCCAATCCCTCACCGCGGCCGTGGTCGGGCGAAAAGATGATCGTCGTCTTACCCCGGTACTGCGGCATCGACTGCACTGTCTCCCAAAGCACGCGCACGTACTCGTCGGCACGATGCGCAGCATTCAGATATTCGGCGTAGTTTCCATCGTGCGCCCAGTCGTCTGTATCCCCGAGCGAGAGATAAAGAATGCGCGGCTTTTGCGACTTAAGATATTCAAGCGCCGTGTAGAACGGAATAGGATCGAAAGGCTCATCGTCCCAGTAGCGCGGCGTCTCTGCCTTCTCATGATTCAGCAGGTCCAGGCGCGGACTTATCGGTATAGCTGTAAGTGGGTCGTAGCCGGCGTTCACCAGCAGGTGCGACCGCGGCGCGTTGAGAATGTACGGCATCACGTCCCATGCTGCAAACGCAGCGATACGATTGTGGAACGCATCTTTCCCGTTCAGCCACTCGTACACAGTCTGGTTAGGATTGGGTATCTTGTCATTGCTGTTCACGCGAGGATCAACAAATCCGCACATCGTCTCGCTGTATCCCGGATAGGAAAAATTGAGCGTGTTCGTAACGTGCGCGTCCGAACCCTTGGAGAGATTGCCGTAGATCTGCCCTTGCTTGACGGCGACGCTCCAAAGAAATGGCATCAGCGCAGCCCGGCGGTCATCAACAGAATCGCGCCAGTAGGTTTTCCTCAGCGCGTCCACATCCTTGTCTTTCACCTTGCCGTGGTCGAGGTTCATCAGCGCTTCATCCGCGCCGTGAAAGACCTCCTGCCAGCGCAGCCCGTCCGTCATCACGTAGATGATGTTCTGGGTCTTATGCGCAGGCCCCTGGGCGGAGAGAGAGGTCACTGTCCAACAGAACAAAAGTGCGGAGAACAAGCAGGAGCCAGTGTTTCTCATCGCCTCAGTACACCTCTCTTTCATTACGGTTGGTTAAACTCTGCCATCTTTTCAATTGCCTGCTTTCACTTGTCAGGTGGCTTCGCACCCGCTAAGTCAACCCACCCAGCGCCACCAGCTTTGTTTCCAGATATTCCGCCAAGCCTTCGCTGCCTGCCTCCTGGCCCATGCCACTCGACTTCACCCCCGCAAAAGGAGCTTCGGTCGCCTGCGGCGTCCACTCATTCACGCCGATCATGCCGTACTCCAGCGCTTCATAGGTGTGGACCGCGGTCTTCAAGTCGTTCGTCCAAACGTAGGCCGCCAGGCCAAATTCTCCAGCGTTCGCGTAAGCAATCGCCTGATCGGCATCGTCAAAGCTGGCCACCGGCAGCACGGGCCCGAAGAGCTCCTGGTTATACAGGGCGGAATCAGTAGCAACATCAGCGATCAGCGTCGGCTCGTAGAAGTAGCCCGCACGTTCCGGCTTGCGGCCGCCTGCCACCACACCGCCCGGCTCCGTTTGAACAAGCGCAGCCAGGCGGTCGCGCTGCGGCGCGTTGATCATCGGCCCCACATGAGTGCCCGCGTCGAGTCCGTTGCCCAGCGTAAGCGCTTGCACGTGCTTTGCCGCGCACTCCACAAACTGCTGAGCGATGCTCGCGTGCACAAGAAACCGTTGCGGCGCAATGCACACCTGCCCACAGTTGCGAAACTTCGCAGCGACCGACGATGCGGCAACCGCAGCAACATCAACATCAGGAAAGATAAGCACAGGCGCGTTCCCGCCTAACTCAAGCGAGAGCCTGGTTACCGTCTTCGACGCGCCATCCATCAGCAGCTTGCCCACACGCTGGCTGCCGGTAAGGTGAATCTTGCGGCATTGGCGATCATCAAGCATTGCCTGCCCCATGCTCGCCGCGTCGCCGTTCACCAGGTTCACCACCCCCGCCGGCGCTCCGGCTTCGTTCAGCAGATTTGCGATCAACATCGCGGATAGAGGCGTGTACTCGGAAGGTTTCATCACAATAGCGCACCCTGCCGCAAGCGCTGCCGCCGCCGCCCGCGCCACGTTATAGACCGGAAAATTCCATGCAGTGATGATGCCCACCACGCCCACCGGCTGCTTAAGCACGAGCGTGCGCTTGGCGGGATTGCGAGACGGGACAATCCGTCCGTACGCGCGCTTGCCTTCTTCGGCAAACCATTCGAAAAGATCGGCGGCAACCGTCCACTCGCCTATGCCTTGCACCAGCGGCTTGCCGCACTCAAGCGTCGTCCAGCGGCCGAGTTCCGGCGCGCGAGTTCGCATCAGGTCCGCTGCCGCCTTGAGGATCGCAGCGCGCTCGTACGCTGTCTTACGCGCCCACGCCGGCTGCGCCTCGCTCGCTGCATCGAGCGCCGCGCGGCAATCTTCACCCGCGCCATAGGGAACAGCGCGCACCACCTGCTCGGTCGCAGGATTCAGAACATCCCAGCTCCCGCCCCCCAGAGCATCGCACCATCGCCCACCCACCAGCTGCCGAAACTCATAGTCCACGCGCACTCACCTCTCGTACACGATTGTCCCATCGAGCAGGGTCATGTCCACCTGCACGCTCCTCAACTCGTCTACCGGCATCAACAGCGGGTCTGCAGAGAGCACGGCGAGATCGGCTCGCATGCCGCGCGATACGCTGCCCTGCAGGTGCTCGCTCCCGGTGCAGATCGCGCCTGCCATCGTGTACGCGTAGAGCGCCTCTTCCGCCGTAATACCCTGCTCCTTGAGGATCGGCTCGCCGCGCGCATCGTTGCGCGTGATAGCCGCCTCCATGCCGCTCAACGGAGAATCGTCAGCAACCACAGGTGCGTCAGACGAGAGAGCTACGATAAGTCCGGCATCGAGCATCGCGCGTACCGGATAGATTTGTCCCCAAAGCGCATCAGGCACAAAGGCGCGAAAGTTAGCCCCCAGCTCACGCAGAAAAATACTCTGCGGCACAGCAAGAACGCCAAGCCGCGCGGCGCGACGAAGCTGCTCACCGGACGGCAAGCCGAAGTGTTCGATCCGATGGCGATGCGGCCCCTGGCCAAGCGACTCATACACGCCCAGCACGCAGTCAATCGTGACATCGCCAATAGCGTGCGTAGCAATGCGCCAGCCTCTCGCGTGTGGCTCCCGGCAGAGTTCCAGTAATTCGTCTTGCTCCATGCGCAGCACGCCGCGACTATTCTGATGTCGATAGGGCACGCTCAACGCAGCAGTCGCTCCGCTCAGGCCACCGTCAGCAAGAAACTTAACTGTGTCCACGCGCAGTCGCTCACTCACCTGTGTCTCCGGCAGCGCTTGATCGCCGACGTTGCGAAGCGGCATCACATTCACGCGCGAGGGCAGCACGCCTTCGGCATCCATCCTCTGGTAAACAGCGAGCAGCTCCGCCCCCACGCCGCAGTCCGAAGTGGATGTAATCCCCAGGCTCAGCTGGTGGCGCGTCGCCGCCGTAATCATTGCGCGATACTCCGCGTCACTCGGCGACGGCTGCGCCCGCTGGATCAACCCCATCGCTGTCTCATACAGCAGGCCGGTCGGCTTGCCTGCTGCGTCGCGATCGATCACGCCACCTGCCGGCGCATCCGTCTCAGCGTCGATGCCGGCACGCTCAAGCGCCAGCGAATTCACCGCATGGATATGTCCGCAAGTGCGCGTCAACACAACCGGCCTGTGTGGCACCGCAAGATCGAGATCGTCGCGCGTCGGCAGTCGCCGCTCGTCCAGTTGCGTCTCGTTCAGTCCGCGCCCTAGCAGCCACGCTCCTTCTGGCAGCTGCGCGTTTCTTTCTTGCAATGCACGATGCAAGGCTGCAAAGCTTGTGAGCGAACGCAGATTGAGCATGCTTGTAAGCAGGTGACCCATCTTCCATATATGCGCGTGCGCGTCGTTGAAGCCCGGAATCATCGTGCGTCCGCCAAGATCAATCCGCCGCGTGGACGCGTGGGCTGCGCCCAGCAGCGTCTCCATATCGCCGACCGCGCAAATTCGTCCGCCACGAATCGCAACCGCGCTCGCCTGGCCATGCGTGATTGTGCGGACGTTGCCGTTGTACAGCAGCAGGTCTATCTGGTCCATTCAGACAGCCTGGGTTACGGCCTGATGGCTTTCCACATGCGCAGAGAGCGAACGTTCAACCGCACCGAGACCCTCAAGCAGCATGTCGCCGGGGATATTAAGCGGCGGTAGAAAACGAATGCAATTGCTGAACAGGCCGGCGCGGATCAGGATGACTCCCCGCGCAATGGCGCCCTGCACAATCGCCAGTGTTTCAGCCGGCGACAGAGGCTGCCGTGTGTAGGCGTCAGCGACCAACTCGACCAGCATCATCGATCCAAGACCGCGCACATCGCCAATCATCGGCCACCGCTTCTGCCAGCCGGTCAGCACATCGCGCATCAGGTGCCCAAGGTGCGTCGCATGGTCGAGAAAGCCCGGCGCGAGAATCATCTTCGCGGTCGCCAACGCAGCCGCGCAAGCAATCGCACCGCCGCCATACGTGCTGCCAATCCCGCCCAGGTGCGCCGAGTCCATGATCTCGGCTCGCCCAGTAACAGCACCAATGGGAAAACCCGCCCCCATCGACTTCGCCATCACAATCATGTCGGGCACAATGCCGTAGTGTTCGATCGCGAAGAGCTTGCCCGTGCGTCCAAACCCCGACTGCACTTCATCGGCAATCATGACAATGCCATGCTGCGTGCAGAGATCGCGAACAGCCTCAAGAAACCGCGCAGGCACGGGAACAAACCCAGCCTCACCCTGCACCGGCTCGATAAGAAACGCCGCAATCGCGGATGGGTCCACCTGCGCAACCATGGCCAGCTTTAATTGCTCGATCGAAAAGTCGAGATAAGCCTCTTCCGACATGCTCGCGGGTTTGCGATAGAGATTCGGCATGGGCAGGCGAACGATCTCAGGAGCAAACGGACCGAACCCGCTCTTGAACAGCCCATACTTGCTCGTGAGGGAAAGCGTAAGCAGCGTGCGCCCATGGTATCCGCCTTCAAAGCAAACAATAACTGCGCGGCCGGTGTACTTGCGCGCGAGCTTGACCGCATTCTCCACGCACTCGGCGCCGCTATTGGCAAAGATCGTTTTCTTGCGAAACTCGCCGGGAGTGATGTCGTTGAGCAACTCCGCCAGCTCGACCATTGGCTCGGTGGTCGTGGTAAGCGAGCCGGGATTGATCGTGCGCTGTGCCTGCGCGCAGATCGCCTCCACTACCGGCGCCGGCGAGTGGCCCACTGCTAGCATCCCGATGCCACCCGCCAGGTCAATCAGGGTATTGCCATCCACGTCATACACCAGCCCGCCTTCAGCACGCTCGACAGCAATCTCGGTTGACTTGCCCAGGCCCGACGGCAACGCGGCCGCACGTCGAGCAATGAGCGCGCGCGAACGCGGCCCGGGAAGCTCTGTCTCCAGCCGGATGTATCCCGTAACGTTTTCCCTGCGAGCCCCCTTCACATCCTTGTCGCTTGGCAGCACTAACAGCACACCATAGTTATCGCAAACAGGATCGTTCAGATAGTTCGCCAAAAGGGCGCGTGGCTCAAACCCAACACCCATCTGCATCGACAAGGTCGCATCGCGGATCGTGCCTGCGACCACCTCCGCGTAGTAACTCTCAGCCGATAAAGATTCCTTCGCGCGTCCATACCCGTTCATCATGCCCACAGTGACTTGCCCGGCCAGCCCCAGCCGATACACCACTTCCTGCCGGCCCGCGTACAGCGCAGTCGCAATGCCGCGCCCGCGCGCACTGGGTGAAACGGCGATGTCCACTCCGTAGAGCCACGTTCCATCCGGCTCGTGCGAGGTAAGCCAGCCGCCTTCAAGAATGTCCGCGAACGTATGCGAGGGATGTGAAAAATCGAAGTTAAGTCGAATCGAAGATGTCGCCCCAATGACGCGGTCGCCCTCGAGCGCGACCATCTGCCCTGCGGGAAAAAGCTTGAGATGATAAAGATAGTGTTTTGCTTTCAGGCGCTCCGCATCGTCCAGCGTCGGGAAACACTCCATCTGCAACGCCTCAAGCTGAGGCGCATGCTCGGGCCGCGCCTGCATCAGCACGATCCCATCCGGGCGCCTGCGATTGAAGCTCATCAGCCCTGAGCATATAAAGCGCCCAGCACAGCGTCAATGCTTTTCCCTAAGTCAATGAGACGCAAACAACACTTGCGATCTCGCGCAACTGTCTCGATACTCGGATTACCCCGCACCCCCGCACCTCGATCAAGGAGGAGACGCATGGCCCGCTCCCTAGCTGCAGCCGCGGCAGAAGGCGAGCATCTGCATCGCGTGCTCGGCCGGCGCGATCTGATCCTGCTCTTTATCGTCGCTGTTGCTAACTTGAATCTCGTCCCACCTATCGCCGCTTCCGGCCCCACCGCGCTCTGGCTCTGGTTCTTCGCGTTCCTGCTCTTCTTCTGGCCGCAAGGCGCAGCCGTGACTGAGCTGTCACAAAAGTGGCCCGGCGAAGGCGGCATCTATCTCTGGGCTAAACGCTCCTTTGGAGAAAAGCACGGCTTTCTCGCCGGCTGGACCTACTGGCTGACTAATGTCGTCTATCTACCCACGGTGGTGCTCTCCTGCGTCGGCGTCGGCTTTTACGTCCTCGGTCCTGCGGCGCGGCGACTCTCCGACAGGCCGGTAGTCACAGGCGTCTCGTCCCTTCTCGTCATTGTTTTTCTCATGCTGATCAACATACGCGGTCTGCGCCTGGGCAAGTGGGTCAACAATCTCGGCGGCCTCGCGACCGCGGTCGGCGCAGCCGTGCTATGCGGGCTGGCTATGCTCATCGAGCGGCAGCACGCAAGCTCGCTCCACCTCGCGCAACTCAAACCGGCAGCGCTCGACTGGCGCGTGCTCACCGCTTTCGGAACCATCTGCTACAGCCTTGTCGGTCTCGATCTCGCATCCATCATGGGCGGCGAAATACAAGAGCCAAAGAAAAACCTGCCCATCTCCATCTTGATCGGAGGCCTCGCCGCCGGGCTCATCTATCTAGGCACCACCGTGTCCATGCTGGTCGCCATGCCCCAACAGCAGATCGGCGTACTTGCCGGCATCCTCCAGGCCATCAGCATCATGAGCGAGCAAACCCAGCTCACCATCGTCATCGTGCCGCTCGCATTGCTCGAGTGCCTTGCCATTCTCGGCACCGCATCCGCCTGGTTCGCAGGCGCCGCGCGTCTGCCGTTTGTTGCCGGTGTCGATCGCTATCTGCCTGCGCGGATGGGCCTGCTGCATCCGCGCTACGGCACGCCCTACGTCAGCCTGATTGTCTTCGCGGCCATGTCGTCCCTGCTCATCCTGATGAGTTTTCTCGGCGTCACGGTGAGCGAAGCCTATCTCACGTTGCTCGACCTCACTGTGATCCTGCAGCTCCTACCTTCGGCTTATCTCTTCGCGGCGGTCTTCAAGCACGCCTGGCGCGCCGATGATCCGCTGCACGCGCACCGAAGCTATCTGCTGCTCAACGCCACGCTCGGCCTGCTGGCAACGGCAATCGGCGTCTGCGTCGCCTTCGTTCCCTCACATCTCGTCACCTCCATCTGGGCGTTCGAGTGCAAGCTGCTGGCCGGCTGCGCCATCGTCTTTGGCGCTGCATTCTTTTTCTACCGGCGCAGCGGGAGCGCTGTAGCGCGCCAGCCGGTCGGTACCTAGCCCTTCGCGGTCGCCGCCAGCAGGCGCTCTTTCACCGCATCAAACAGGCCAGCCTGCGCTCTCCTTACCCCTGCCTGTTCCTTATCATAACTATGTGATCACACAGCCAGAGATTCGCTCCACTCCCGGCGCCCAGTATCCCCCCGGACCGCGCATGCTCCCGCGCTTTCTGTCCGGCAAATCCTTTCGCCAGACCCCTGTTGAGTTCCTCACAGACAACGCAAAGCGATATGGCGACCTGGTGCACTATCGCACGCTTGAAGGGCACATCTACCAGTTCAATCACCCCGCGCTCATCCATGAGCTGATGGTGGACAACGAAAAGCGCAACCGCCGCGTACTCACCATGCAGCGCGCACGCGCCGTGCTCGGCGATGGCTTGCTCACCAGCGAGGAGCCGCTGCACATGCGTCAGCGGCGCATGGCCGCGCCCGCCTTTCATCGTCAAAGAATCGCTGCCTATGGCGACGTGATCGCGCAATACGCGGCCGAGCTTACAGAAGCTTGGCAGCCCGGTCCTCTTGACCTGCACCCGCAAATGCTGTTGCTGGCCCTGCGCATCGTGGGTAAGTGCCTCTTTGACATGAATGCCGAATCCGAAGCGAGAAAAGTCGTCGCCGCCGTCGACGCCTTCATGCTAAAGCCGCCCCCGGCCTTCATTCCTCTTGCGCTACTGCAGCAGTTACAAAAGCTGCCCTTTGGTCCGGCGCTCAAGATCCGTCAGGGCCTCGACAACCTCGACAAGATCATCTACAGCATGATCGCTGAGCGGCGCACCCATCCCGGCGACCGTGGTGACCTGCTCTCCATGCTGCTCGCAGCAGACGATGAAGAAGACTCGACCGGCGACACCCGCATGAGCGACAAGCAGGTGCGCGACGAGTGCCTGACCGTGATCCTCGCCGGCCACGAAACCACAGCCAACGCACTCAGCTTCGCATTGTGGATGCTGGCCAGGCATCCCCAGGCGCAAGAGGACGTGCACAGCGAGGCCATTCGCGTGCTCGATCGCCGCCGGCCAAACGCGTCTGATTACCCGGCGCTACGCCACGCCTACATGGTCTTTGCCGAGGCCATGCGTTTATATCCCACGGTGTGGGTTCTCGGCCGCAATTGCGGTCCGGAGCCGTATGACTTTCGCGGCTTTACCATCGAGCCCGGATCGATGCTGCTCGCTCCACAAATCGTTGTGCATCGCGACCCTCGCTTCTGGACCGATCCGGAAGCCTTCAACCCTCTGCGCTTCGCCGAAGAATCCAAGTCGCGACCCAAGTTCGCCTACTTTCCATTTGGCGGCGGCTCGCGGCAGTGCATCGGCGAAGGGCTCGCATGGATGGAAGGCGTCTTCGTGCTGGCCACCATCTGTCGCGACTGGCGTGTGCAGCCTCTGCCAGGCGCGCCCGAAACCCTGCCGATGACGCCATCGATCAACCTGCGGCCCAAGGGCGGAGTCCCGCTGATGCTGGCCCGCCGCTAAGTCCTTCGCCGGCTGAAGCGCAAGGCCTTACTGCGCATCGCCATGCAACTTTAGATCCCGTGACGATGCACCCACATGCACGTGTCGCTCCCCAGCCCGCACCCAGCGACTCTCAGCCGTAGACCAGTACTCAAGACTGCGCGGCGCCACATGCATCGCGACCTCCCTGGTCTGACCCGGCGCCAGCGTCACGCGCTCAAACGCAGCGAGCGTACGCGGCGCAAACTGCACCCCATTCGGCCTTGGCTGCGGCGCGTCGAGATAGACTTGCGGCACCTCATCGCCCTTGACTGCGCCACCATTGCGGAGATGAAACGAAACATCAAGCCCTCCATCGGGAGCACGGACCGCCTTCAAATCGGAATACTGAAAGCTGCTGTACGACAGCCCAAAACCAAACGGAAACAGCGGCTCAATCTTCTGCTGGTCGAACCATCGGTATCCAACATCCACGCCCTCCGAGTAAGTCGTCTTTCCATCAACTCCCTTGCTCGAGCGCTCCGGATGCGCAGGGTCTGTGGCCGGATAATCCTCAAGCCTCGTGGCCCACGTAAACGGCAGGCGACCGGCGGGGTTCGCCCTGCCCAGCAGGACATCGGCAGTAGCCCACCCGCCTTCGTCGCCCGGCCACCACATCTCCAGCACCGCTTTCACATGGGCGATCCATGGCATCGCAACCGGTTGGCTCGTATTCAGAACCACAATCGTATTCGGATTGGCCGCAGCTATCTCTTCCACAAGCTTGTCCTGTTCTCCCGGCAGACCGAACGCCGGCTTGCCGCGCGTCCACAGAAACACAACCGGCGTATGCACCTTGCGTGCCGCCTCTACCGCCGCCTGATGATTGCTGCGGCGCTCCTCCGGGGTCACCCAGCTTAGACGAATCTGTTCAGGGTGATTTGAAGTGTCGTCACTTATTCTGAGCTTGAGCGAGTGTGGCCCCTGCGAAAGATGCACCGCCCGCCGCACATTGTCCAGCCCGTCCACAGTAGGCAGGCCATTGTCCTGCGTTCCATATTGAATATCGCCATGCACCGCACCCTTCGCTGCTCCGGTCCTGCCCAACTCTTTCTCGTCGATCTGCAGGATCGCCCTGTCGCCCAGCGCCTGCAGATAGATCCAGTACTCTCCATCCGCTGGCACGGTAAGTGTGCCACTCCAGCTCACCACTCCGTTTGCCGGCAGCGATTTACCGTTGCTATGCGTAAAGTCAAGTTGCGCGTCAACGGTCGTCTTGCCCGCGCCGTCGGTACGCAGCAAACCCGGTTTGCCATCATGCGAAAACAACGAGGCCGCAATAGGCCTGCCGGTCATATCGTCATCCACCGCATACGTAATCTGCGCATTGGGAGCAAGCTTGCGCAGTGCTTCGAGCGGCCCCACCTGGCGCTCTGTAAGCCCAGGCGATCGTTCACCAAATGTGCCGATCGCTGCGACTTGTCCAGCTCCCGGACCAATCAACGCCATGGATTGAAGATCAACCGCCCGCAGCGGCAGCGCAGCTTCGTTTTTCAAAAGCACAGCCCCATCTTCAGCCGTCTGCCGGATCACCGCCGCATTCGCCTCTATATCCTGCGGCGTCACACTGTGCTTC
Organism: uncultured Acidobacteriaceae bacterium; assembly: GCA_964245415.1. Lineage (GTDB taxonomy): Bacteria > Acidobacteriota > Terriglobia > Terriglobales > Acidobacteriaceae > EB88. Next base: position 31,476 of record CAXTMM010000012.1, read on the forward strand.
TGTTTGCCGTCAAGGTAACCGAATCGATCCATCTCATACAGCACGTGCCGCGCCGCAGCATTGACAGTGGCTTCTGTCACCGAGCCATCCGCGAGAGCATCATGCATCGTAGACGCGTCGGCATTCCTCGGAAACTCGGGCGCCTCCCGCTTCGCGGCAGGCTCTTCCGGAATCGTCCCCCCAAACATCCCGGCAAGCACAGCATCATTCGGCCTGGAAGGCGCTGCGGCTTTCTTCGCAGCTGTATCAAAGAACGAGTGAGTCATCGCAGCCATCAGGCTCCCCGGTTCAGGCAGCCCCGGCATCTCCATATCGAGACCCTTGTTAATAAACGAGACGCTGTGTACCGCTCCCCAGTCCGAGGTAATGAACCCCTGAAAGCCAAGCTCCTTCCTGAGCAGAGTCACCAGCGTATCTGCATTGCCGCAAGCAAAGCTGCCATTCACGCGGTTGTACGAGCACATAATCGAAGACACACCGGCCTTCACTGCTTCCTCAAACGGAGCGGCATATACCTCGTGCAATGCCTGCTGGTCGACCACGGTGCTGAATGAATCCGAGTCATAGGCGAGAAAGTGTTTCGCCTGCGCCATCACATCCTGCGCCTGCGCTCCGCGTATCTCCGCCGCACCCATCAGCCCCGTCAATAGCGGGTCTTCCCCGAACGTATTGAAACCGCGCGCGAATGTAATATCGCGGTCGATATTGATAAAGGGTTGCAGCACAACATCGATTCCCACCGAACGCGCCTCTCGGCCAATCACCACACCATTCGCCTCGGCATCTTTTACGCTGAAGGTCGCCGCAACCCCCATCGTCGCGGTCTCTGCCTGCGCAGGCGTGCGTGTCAGCAGACCCGGCGGCCCATCTGCAAACCGCAAGCCGGGAATGTGCAGCCGCGGCACACCGGGAAGGTATCCTGCCTGCCCCTGGTAGACAGACGGATCTTCGGCTCCTCCACGAATCAAACCCATCTTCTCCTCAAGCGTCATCTTGCCCAGCAACTCATCCACCCGCGCCTCGTTTGCATGGGTTGCAGGCAGCGCCTGCGACAGGCAGGCTGCGCTCGAGAAAACCACCAAAAAGCAAGCAGGGAAATACCGTTTTTTCATCACGAACTTAGCCCTTATGAAAGTAAGTGGATGAGAGCTGTTGCATTGTGCTCTTTGCGGCTCCTCATCCTGATTGTTTAGGGTCCGCAGCACCCGCGTAGGCCAGGGTGCTCGGCCTACACCAGGAGCGAGCATCCTGCCGCAAAGCACTGCACACTCCAGTCTGCCTCCCGCATCCAAGCTCGACTGTCCATGCTCTGCCAGGCGTGCTGCTACTCTATCCGATCCCTGTTGCGTTTGGAAAAAGATCACCTCTCTTGGATAAGCTCGCCTCTCAGCGAAAGATCGAGTGCACGCTACGCTTTTAGAAGACGACGGGGCGTCTACCAGCAAAGCCCGCGTCGTCTGCGCCAGACAGCTTCCGCATCGAGCTGCCTTCGTACGGCTTTGCCAATACAGGAAGAGCGGCTACATGGATCGAGCCAGCCTGGAGCGCGGCCGCAGAAGCGCGCACCGCGTCTCCACCTGCGCTTGGTACTATTCAATAGCGGAACAAGCCGGCTACCATCATAATCAGAGTGAGCACGATCGGGAGCAGCCTGCATTGCCCAAGCCAACCCCCAGCCTCTACTTGATTCCTGTACTCTCGAAAGCCCTCGACATCCTCGAGCTGCTTCAGGCGGAAGACCGGTCGTTGACGCTTGAGGCCATTCACAAAAAAACGCGAATCTCGAAGACCACCGTATACCGGGTGCTCAAGACGTTTGTGCACCGCGGTTACGTGGCCCAGGCGCCTGACGGAAGCTACCTGCGCGTCATGCGGCCAAAGAAGCTGCGCTTCGGCTTTGGTGGCGAGAGCGCCGAAATGCCCTTCTCGAATGAAGTGGGCCGCAGCCTTCGCGAGGCAGCCGATGAAGTGAGCGTGGAGCTGATCGTGCTTGACAATCAGTACGATGGCGCAACCGCCGTGGCCAATGCTGAGGAGTTCATCAACAGCCGCGTCGATCTCATCATCGAGTTCAACGTGGAGCATGAGGTGGCCTCGATCATCGGCCATAAGGTCGCAGCTGCGAGAATCCCCCTCATCGCGATCGATATTCCGCATCCGAATGCAACCTACTTCGGCGTAGACAATTATCGCGTGGGGGTAGAGGCGGGCGAGGTTCTGGCCGAACATGCGCAGACCGTCTGGGCGAGCAAGGTGGATTGGGTGATCGGGCTTGACCTGCCGGAAGCGGGCGCACTGGTGCAGGGGCGTGTCTCAGGCGCGTTCGGGGCGATTCGCGAGACGCTGCCCGATCTGCCCGCAGAGTCTTACCTGCGCATGGATGGCCGCGGCATGCGCGATCGTAGTCGCAAACTCATCTCCGATTTCCTCGACCAGCATCCCACCGCCCGGCGCATCCTGATTGCTGCCGCGACTGACACGAGCGCCCTCGGTGCCGTCGACGCGGCTCGACAGAAGAAGCGGCAGAAGCATCTGGTCGTGGTCGGGCAGGACTGCATCGGCGAGGCACTGGACGAGATGCGCAAAGCCTCCACTCCCTTGATCGCCTCGGTCTCGCATGAAATCAATACCTACGGCCCGCGCCTCATGCGCCTCGGGCTCGCTCTTATCAAGAACCAGACAGTGCCTCCGTACAATTATGTCGAGCACCGGCTCGTTACCCGCAAATCTCTGCTCTAGCGACCAGACCTACACAAGCCTCCTCTGATCCTTGAGAGCGCAACGCGAAGCGTGCCCGCATAGGCGAGTACTGCGCCGGCAGGCCATGCGGTATTTCTGCGAAACACGCCCGGCCTCGTTCCATGTGACTGGTTTCATCCTTTGACTTATGTAACAATTTCGCCTAGCATTGCTCCTGGCAGTACTCGAAAAAGGAGCCATCCCATGAGCAACTCCCACCTCGGCGGTCCGTTTACATTTCCCGCCACCTCCTTCACCGTCCAGCGAATCGGCTATGGCGCCATGCAACTGGCCGGTCCCGGCGTGTGGGGTCCGCCCAAGGATCCGGACACCGCCGTAGCCGTCCTCCGCGAGGCCATCGCAGCGGGCGTAAACCACATTGACACCTCCGACTTCTACGGCCCGCACGTCACCAACCAGATCATTCGCCAGGCTCTGCACCCCTATCCAGCCAACCTGGTAATCGTCACCAAGCTTGGCGCTCGCCGCCCGGCTGACAAGTCGTGGCAAAAGGCCAACACGCCCGAAGAGCTCACCACCGCCGTCCATGACAACCTCCGCAACCTGGGCCTCGACGCGCTCGACATCGTCAACTACCGGTTCATGGGCTCTGGCCACGGTATCGAGGAGGGCCCCATCGCCGAGCAGGTCACCGTGCTGGCCGACCTGCAACGCCAGGGACTCATCCGCCACATCGGGCTGAGCAACGTCACCCCAGCCCAGGTGGCCGAGGCGCAGGCGATCACCAACGTCGTCTGCGTGCAGAACAACTACAACCTGGCACTCCGCCACGACGACGCCTTGATCGACGACCTGGCCCGGCAGGGCATCGCCTATGTGCCGTTCTTCCCGCTTGGTGGCTTCTCGCCGCTGCAGTCCTCCACCCTGTCGGAGGTTGCCGAGCGTTTGGAGGCAACACCGATGCAGGTCGCGCTCGCGTGGCTGCTGCACCGCTCGCCCAACATCCTGCTGATTCCGGGCAC
>CAXTMM010000012.1:35237-40495 GCA_964245415.1 uncultured Acidobacteriaceae bacterium
ATCGTCGCAGGAACGCTGTCCGTCTCCGCTCTCGCCGGCAATCTGACGCTCTCGCCGGAAACACTCACGGAGCTGGACTCCATCGCAGCCGGGGCAAGCGCGATGGCGCATTGAGCACGGCTCCTTTGCCGGTCCAATCATCTGAGCGTACCCATGTCTCCCGCTGACGCCCCGCTCACTCGCGAGCGGATTCTTGCCGCGGCCGAAGATGTCATTCGACGCTTCGGCCCCGCCAAGGCGAACGTGGTAGACGTGGCGCGCGCACTCGGCGTGAGCCACGCGGCCGTCTACCGCCATGTCGCCACCAAGGCTGAGCTGCGCGACCTGGTTGTCGGCCGCTGGGCTGAGGCGACCATGCCCTCGCTGCGCAAGATCGCCGCACAGCCCGGCCCGGCGCCAAAGCGTTTACGCAAGCTCTTCGACGCTCTCATCGCGGTCAAACGCCGCCGCGCCGCCGAAGATCCGGAACTCTTCACCGCCTACCAAACGCTGGCAGTGGACGCCCAATCCGTAGTCACCGCCCACGGCGGCGAACTGGTCCATCTCGCCGCAAGCATCATCCGCGGCGGTATGGACGAAGGCTCGTTCCGCGCCGTGGACCCCGTGGCAGCCGGCCGCGCCGTGCTCTTTGCCACCTCGCGCTTCCACCACCCCGCCCATGCCGCCGAGTGGGGCGACCCGGCCATGCAGGCGGTATACAACGATGTGTGGGCGCTGATCATGGACGGGTTGTGCGTCGCGCATACCCCCGGATGACCCAACCACCTGCTCAGCTTCTTAAATCCAACCGCCGTCCACGATATAGCTCTGGTTGGTGATAGTCTCGCTGTCATCCGCGGCCAGAAACAGAACCAGCCGCGCTACATCCTCAGGCAGAATATGCCGCTTGATGCACTGCAGCTTCAGCACCTCGCGCTGGTACTCCTCTGACATCCAGAGCCGCCGCTGGCGCTCGGTAAGAATCGCACCAGGCAGCACGCAGTTCACCCGTATCTTCGCCTCGCCCAGCTCGTGCGCGAGCGAGCGCGTCATACCCACAATCGCAGCCTTGGCTGTCGTGTACACAAACAGCTTCGGCACAGGGATCATCCAGGCGATTGAGCTCATGTTGATGATCGACCCACCTCCGGCCTGCTCCATCGCCGGAGCCACGGCCTGCGCGGCGAAGAACTGGTGCTTCAGGTTGACAGCAATGCGCTCGTCCCAGTACTCCGGCGTCACCTCTGCGAGGTTGTGACGATCATCGCTGCCCGCATTGTTGACCAGCACCCGCGGTGCGCCGTAGCTCGCAGACGCGAGCGCGATCGTTGCCCTCAGTGCGCCAACATCGGTCACGTCGCAGGAAAAAAACAGCGGCCGGTGCGCGACCCGGGGGCTAAGTGCTTCAACTAACTCGCGCGACACTTCTTCCTGTACATCAACAAAGGCGACCTTTGCTCCCTGCAAAGCAAAGTGCTCAACCAGCGACGCACCTATGCCTGAGCCGCCGCCCGTGATAAACACGGAGCGGTCGTCCAGGCTGGGATAGGTTGCGTATCGAGCCGCCAACAGCACTTACCTCTTACTCACTAAGTCAGATACTCCAGCCACCATCGATGATATGCGTCTGCCCCGTCGTAAACGACGATGCATCGGACGCCAGGTACAGCACTAACTCGGCAATCTCTTCCGGCTGCCCCAGCCGCCCCATCGGCTGGCGCGCCAGAAACGCAGCGCGGGCTTTCTCCACATCGCCCTGCGCCGCGATGCGCTCGCCAAGCGATGGCGTCTCGATCGTACCCGGGCAGATGGCATTGCAGCGCACGCCTTTCGCCACCACGTCCGCGGCAATCGCCTTGGTAAGTCCGATCACCGCGCCCTTGGTCGCGCCATACACGAACCGGTTCGGCGCGCCCTTGATGCTCGACGCAACCGACGACATATTCACAATGCTGCCCCTGCCCGCCGCAATCATCGCCGGCAGAAACGCGCGGCATGTCCTGTACATCGATGTCACATTCAGATCGAACGAGAAATCCCAGTCCTTCTGCGTGCACGCAAAGATGTCACCCTGGTGCACATAACCTGCGCAGTTAAACAGCACGTCGAGCCTACCCAGCTCCGCCGCCAGCGCATCGACGGCAGCAACATCAAGCACGTCGAGCGGGCGCGTTTGTATCTCCGGGTGCTCTGCCGCCAACGCCGCCAGCGCTTGATCGTTCACATCAGTCGCCCAGACAGTCGCTCCTTCGCCCGCAAACCGCAGCGCCGACGCCCGTCCAATCCCCTGGCCGGCCGCCGTGATCAGCGCAATCTTGCCCTTCAGTCTGTCAGCCATGTTCAGCCACTGTATGGTTGGTAAGCGTACCGATGCCTTCAATCGTGATCGAGACTTCTTCGCCCGGTTGCAGCCACCGCTTCGGCGTCCGCCCCAGGCCCACCCCGGGCGGGGTGCCGGTCGAAATCATATCCCCCGGCTCAAGCGCAACAATGCCCGAGATGTACTCGATCAGCTTCGGAATCTTGAAAATCAGATCGCGCGTATTCGCATGCTGTAATTCCTCACCATCGATCGAAAGGCTAATATCAAGCGCATGCGGATCCTTGATTTCATCCCGCGTCACAATCCACGGCCCCACCGGACAGAAGGTCGCGAAGCTTTTCCCCAGCACCCACTGCGTCGTCGCTAACTGAATATCCCGCGCACTTACATCGTTCAGGATCGTGTAACCGTAAACATGATCTTCCCAGGTACCGACGATGTTCGCGCCGCCCTTGCCGATCACCACCGCAAGCTCCGCCTCGTAATCCGGCTCGGTGCTGCGCCGCGGCAGAATGATCGGTGAGTTATGCCCGGTAAGTGAAGACTGTAACTTGAGAAAAACCGTAGGGTCTGCCTGTACGGTCATCTTCGACTCGGCCGCATGGTCTAGATAGTTAAGCCCAATGCAGAAGATACGCGGCGGAGACAGCAAAGGGCTCAGCAATTCAACCGCAGAGAGAGGCGCGATCGCAGGACTCTTCTCAACTATTTCGGCTGCCGCGTCAGACGTACCAGAGCACTCTGCGACCAGATCGACCGCAAACTTAGCCAGCTCAGATAAATCGACAACTTCGTCCAGCCCGTTTCTATACCGTACGGCGCCAGGTCTTACACGGCCTTCATAACTGTAAGTAACAAGCTTCATCGTTCTCCTCGCCTAACGCCGCGCACCCGCATCCGCCTTCAGTTCACCTACACTTCGCCGAACAAAACGCCCCCGCGCTCCGACGACACGTACGCAGCCTCCACCACCCGCATCGTGTCGACCGCATCGTCAACCGAGGTCGGCAGCACTGCCGCTTCGCCTAAAACAAAGCTCTGCAGCGAAAGCATCGAGCCGGCGAACGCATCAGGAAACCAGTTCCCATCGAGCGGCAGCTCCTGCGGCTTCGGCGCCTCCGCGCCATCGCTGAAAAGTGTCAGCATGTCAGGCAGCCCGGCCGGATAATTCAGGTTCACCCCCATGCGATACCGCAGCGCATTCGTCGTCCCTTCCCACTGCACCGTACTCTGCTGTGTCGCGCGACTAAAGTCCTGTGAGTGATTAGTCGAAATCACGGCCCGCATCCACTCGCCATAATCCAGAATGATGCTGCTCTTGGTAGCCGCCAGCGCCGGCGTACGCGGGTTACGCACCGTCTTCGCATACACGCTGCGCGGGTTTCCAAGCCACGCCCGCACCAGGTCAATGTAATGAATGCTGTGATAGAGAATCTCAAGCCGCGGCGCCGTCGCCAGAAAGCTCCACAGCTCCCACGGCATGTGCGTGCTCACCTCCACCTGCATATCATGCAGCTGGCCCAGCCCACCCGACTCGTACAGGCACCGCGCCGCCATTGCCCCAGGCGCCCACCGCAGCTGAAAGTTCACCGCAGCCGTCAGCCGCTTCTGCCGGCACAGCGCCAGGATCGCCTCAGCCTCGGCCAGCGTCTCGCCCATCGGCTTCTGCATCAGCACCGCGGCCCCATCAGGCAGTAGCGGCAGCACCTCCAGCAGCCGCGCCGCCGGCACCGCCACGTCATACACGACCTTGCCAAGCGTGCCCAGCCCGCCGGCATCAAGCGCGCCAGCCGCCCGCGCAATCCCCCACACCTCTGCTACCGCCGCCGCCCGGTCACGGTCACGGTCGACAATCGCCGCCACCCGCAACCCGGCCTTGGCGTACGCAGGCAGGTGCGCATCGCGCACAATCCCCCCGGCCCCGACAATGACAATCGGCAGCGATTCCGCGCGCAGCTGCGGAAGCAACGCTGGCGCACCCGCGGGCTCAAAATCATTGTGCATGCAAACGCTTACCATACCACCCGGTGCCCGGTAAGCAAGGCAGGAGGCAAACGGCGCAGTGGTTAAGATGCCCTGCTGTAGAAAGACTGAGCACCAGGCGCCCGGGGAAGAATCGAGCAGTCGCCAGCAACACGAGCGAGTTAAACTCCAAAAGGCTTGGAGCCCAAGCCTGCGCCAGGCTTACAGAACGCGAACAAACGGGCGAATCGCAACTCGCCCGGAATCAAATCGCCAACCACCCATCGCTCAGAGCGGCTGAACGTCCGCCGCCTGCCACCCCTTGGGTCCTTTAATCACGTTGAACTGAACCGACTGGCCTTCCTGCAGGCTCTTGAATCCGTTCGAGCTGATCGCCGAGTAGTGCACGAACACATCCTCCCCGTTCTGGCGAGAGATAAAGCCAAAGCCCTTCGCGTCGTTAAACCACTTCACCGTACCTTGTTCCATCGCTGCGTTTGTCCTTCTGTCAAATTGGCGCTTGAGCGAACCATGCGCCAGGGCGGCCGGCACGCTCCTTGCGGGTGAATGCAGGCATTCGGTTCTCACGCGAAAACAGACTAGCACGGCTGTCAAGAATCACCTCTGCTCCGATTGCCCCCCGATTGCACTCCCCGGCAATCGCGGGTTTTTTCGCCGGCCTAAAAGCGGTCTCATATGTGCGCCTGTGCGCCAAAACCCAGGCATGACCCCGATGTAATCCGCATGCTAAGCGTGTCTCAGGCATGAGCCGAAGCAATCTCGCTATGTATCAGACCGCTTCTTGCCCCCATGGCTCTTGTCACGGCGTCTCGCACACTGCATTGTGGAAGCAGAGAGCAGTCCCGCTCGCGCAAACGCCACCAGAAAGAGAATGCCCCTTGATGCTCTTACCCCAGATGCAATCCCAGGTACGATTCCGGAAACACATATATCTCCCGCTCTGCCTGCTGCTAGCCTGCGCACCCCTCACCCT
>CAXTMM010000013.1:0-33316 GCA_964245415.1 uncultured Acidobacteriaceae bacterium
GGATATAAGTCGGCAGCGTCTCCCCCACCTCGCGCCGATCCGCAAACAGCGTTGAGCAGACGCCCCCACGGTCCCGATTGTGCGACCGGTACCGCACCACCGCTACGGTGGTATGTACCTCTCCCGTGTGCGCTTTCGGGCTCGACGAGATCGAATAAAGCCGCGGCGCAAGCTTCGGCAGCATAGCCGCTAACTCCCCAGCATCCGAAAACACCCCCGGATACTCAGCCAGCAGATCGATCAACCCACGGTCATAGCAGTAGCTGTCAAAGTGCGTCTGCTGCTCAGCCACCAGCAGCTCCTTGAGCGTTGCGCACTCCGCCCGCGTCGCAAACGCATCCACGATCTTCCGGTTCAACCGCGTAATCTGCAGATGATGCGTGAGCGCCTCGACCAGCGGCATCTCCGGCAGCTTCGCCACCGAGACCATCTCCGACCCCGCAAGCCCTGCCGCTTCGATCACTTCACCAACCAGGCAAGGGTCGTTGTGCGCGACAACCCCAAGCGCGTCTCCAGCCTCATACGCCATGCTCGGTCCCGTCTCCTCCGCGTCCTTGAGCGAGAACGCCAGGTGCAGAGTGAGCTTGCTTGAAACCTGACTCGTCAAGGGACGCTTCTCGACCAGCGGAGCAAAAAACGGTCGCTCTCGGCTGGCAGTCGGCGACCCTGGCAAAACACTAGACACGCTAGACAAACTGTGCCCATTTTGTAAAAAATGTCCGTCACTCAAAACCGGCCTATCTGCCTTGTCGCTGGTGCGAAATTGGGCTTCGCCGTTACCCGATCTGAGCGCCTCCAGCCGTTCCAGCAGCCCCGCCTTCCAGCGCGCAAATGGCTCATCTACATCAAGATCGCTCTCTACCCGCTCGGCCATTCGGCGGGCGCCGAGCGCCTGCAGCCGCTCGTCCAGATCGGCGCCGAACTTGCAAAACGTTTCGTAGTGCTTGTCTCCAAGCGCCATCACACTGTAGTGAAGCTTCTCCAACTTGGGAGCATTGTCCAGGGTAAGTTGTTGAAACAAAGGCTTTACCGAATCTGGCGGATAGCCAAGGTAAGTGCTCGCGATGAACACCGCGTGCTCTTCAGCCGCGAGCGAAGCCGGGGTAAAGCTGGCTAGCGCCGACACCGTCGGCACAAAGCCCCTACCCTTCAACTCCTTGGCAAGCTTGCGCGCGAGCCCCTCGCCAGTGCCGGACTGCGAGGCGTGCACCACGGAAATCTTCATCGCCTCAGCAGCCGGCTTAGGCGCAGAGCCGGGCGCAGCCGAAAACAAACCAGCCAAAAACCCGTTGAGCCAGCCGCGCTGTTCCGGCGTAAACGGCGCGTTATCAGGGATATACGGAGCCATATTGGACAAGGCTACTGGCCCTCCTTGTTGGTGAGGGTGGGCGTCTCGGCAGGAATCGGGCCGCAAAAAGCCTGGAGCTGCTCGATCTCATGGCGGCGGCTGAAGTCGAGAAACGATTCATCCGGGCTGCGGCGCGCCACAAAATTGGTAAAAAGGCTTTCGAGCTTTCCTGGCAACTCGGTCACGCGGATGGCCGGGATCAGCTCGCGCCCAATCCCTTGCTCATGGTCCGATCCGCCCCCGATCATCACCTGGTAACCCTCCTCACCCGAGACCTTGACGCCCATCATTCCAAGGTCTCCTATGTAGTGCTGAGCACAGGAGTTATGGCAGCCAGTCACGTGCAGGTTGAGCGGCTGCTCGATCTGAAATCGTTCATCGAGAAAGCGAGCCAGCGCCACAGCGTGCGTCTTGGTGTCAGTCGCGGCAAACCGGCAGCCCTGTGACCCGGTGCAGGCGACGGTGCCGGAGAGCACAGTGCCGGCCTCCCACGCCAAGTCGGCCGCAGCAAGTGCGGCCTGCGCGGCCGCGATGTTCTCACTCGCGATGTTGGGAATGAGCAGATTCTGCCAGACGGTGAAGCGCACTTCACCCGTGCCGAACTGGTCCGCGACCGAGGCGATCGCTCGCGCCTGTTCGACAGGTAAACGGCCGACCGGGATGGACAGCCCAATGTAGCTAAGCCCCGGCTGCCGCTGCGCATGGACGCCAAGGTGCGCGGCTCGATCGATCGGCCCGCGCGGCTCGCACTGGTCGGCAGGCACGCGTATGAGCGGAAAGGCGAGCAGCTTCTCTGTTTCCTCGAGAAACTTCTCAGCCCCCCAGCGGTCGACCAGGTACTTGAGCCGGGCCTTCTTGCGATTGGTGCGGTCGCCATTGGCGATAAAGACGCGGATCATGGCTGCAGTGACAGCGATCGTCTGGTCAGCGCGCAACAGCAGGCCGCAGTCAGATGCGAACTGCTTGTGCCCGGTGATGCCACAGAGCAGCACGCGGAAGTAGATCCCGGAGGGAATGCCGCGGCCATCCTTGATCTCGACCGCGACAAGGCCGATGTCGTTCGTGTCCGCCACGACCGAGATCGCACCGCCTCCGTCAAACGCGACGTTGAACTTGCGCGGCAGGGTGAACATATCGGGCGAGTTCGAAATGTAGAGCTGCAGCGCGTCTGCGAGCGGACGGACGTCACAGAGCTCCGTCGGATCAAGCCCGGCGAGCGGCGAGGCGGTGATGTTGCGGATGTTGTCTGCGCCGGTGCCGCGAGAGGTCATGCCGAGCGACTGGACCCTGGCTAATACCCGGAGAATGTCCTTCGGCTGCAGCTCGCGGATCTGCACGTTCGATCGCGTGGTCAGGTCGAGCCGGCCGGAGCCCCAGTCCTTGGACATCTGCGCCAGTCCACGCATCTGGGCCGTCGTCATGATGCCGCCTGGGGTGCGCAGGCGCAGCATGAATGAGTCCTGTGCAGGCGCGACGTAGAAGAGCCCGAAGTACTTGATCCTGAAGCGGTCCGCATCGTTCGGCGCGCGATCTTCGTTCGCGTGCACAAGCAGTTTGTCCCAGATGTCGAGCGGATTCTCTTCGTACTTGACCCGCTCTTCGTTGGAAAGATCTTCAACCGGCGTACCGTACCAGAGCTCTTCCGCAGGCGCAGCCGCCAGGTTGGGGCCGCCAACCGCCGGATCGGCCGTGATCAGCCCTGCGCTGGTCTGCCCCACGTAGGGCATGGCTCCGCGCTGGGCTGCTCCGGCAAAAAAGCCCTGGAGGTACTCCTTTTGCTCGGCGGAAAACGCCCCGGAGAGCGACCCGACGGCCGGGATACTGGGAACGCTCATACTGACTCCCGAAGGCTGAAAAACGGGTGCGAAGGTCTGAACCTGCCTGGAGTAGTACTTGAAGACAGGCGTCGATGAGCCACTGCCGGAGCGGCAGCGGGTTTCAGGCTCGTCGCGGAGCAAGAGCAATCTGGAAGAGGTCGAGCTGACCTGGGCACGTCGTGGTGCCGGGCCGGAGAGCTGCGAAGAGGCTCAAAACATCGCACCCAGCTCTCGAACTATCGTAATGCCCGCTGCTTTGAACCGCAACCACCATCGACCGCAGTATGGGTTGCGAATGACATAGTGCAAAAGCAAACAAGCTGCGCCAAAATCCTCCGGCGCATAGCTCTTCCCGCAGATGCGGGCGAAGAGCTATGCGGCCTCACTAAAAATCGGAGGGAGCCGATCTCTTCTCGGTTACCATCATCTTTCTACCCGCCTGTGCAGGGCTTTGTTTCGGGACCCGTCCGCCTGTGCACACCGACCAACTGCATCGCACCTTATCGCTGAAAGTGACTGGAGGATGCGTGGCACATGCAAACTTCAACGGGCTGCGCATCCTCTCTTTGGAGTCGCGCCGAGCCAGAGAGGTTGAGAAGCTGATTCGCACCTACGGGGGCGAGCCGTTTGTGGTGCCGGCCATGCGCGAGATTCCGCTCGTCTCAAACGTGGCGGCATTGGCATTTGCGGATCGGCTGATGGCCGGCGAGTTTGACTTGGTGATCTTTATGACGGGCGTTGGTGTGCGCGCCGTGGTCGAGATCGCGCAGACCCGTTATGACCGCGAGGATTTTCTTGCCGCTCTGCGCCGGGTCAAAATCGCTGCCCGCGGCGCCAAGCCGGGCACTGCGCTGCGCGACCTGAAAGTACCGGTCACTGTGACCTCGGAGGAGCCGAGTACCTGGATTGAGCTCCTGAGGGCCCTCGACGAGGGCCTCGGCGACACGCTGGCCGGCTTTCGCGTGGCCGTGCAGGAGTACGGTGCGTCCAACCCGGAGCTGCTGGCCGAGCTGAGCGGCCGCTGCCGTGAGCTGACCAAGGTGCCGGCCTACCAGTGGGCGCTGCCTGAGGACCTGCAGCCGTTGCGCGAGTGCGTGCTCGGCATCGCCAGCGGCAGTGTGGATGTGGTGCTGTTCATGACCGCGGTGCAGGTGATCCATCTATTCCAGGTTGCGGAGCAGATAGGTGCGGAGGAGCAATTGCGCTCCGGGCTCGCTGCTCTGGTCGTGCTCTCGATTGGCCCGACGACGACGGAGGAACTGGCGCACTACAGGATCACCCCAGACTTTGAGCCGTCGCGCCCAAAGATGGGCTTTCTGATTAACGAGGCTGCGCAGTATGCGGGCATGATTTCAGAGCAGAAGCGGGCTGGGCAGACGGTTCAAGCGCTGCGAGGAGTAGTGCCGCGTGGGCTCGCTCCGGAGCCGGCGCCAGCGGCTCAACGGGATTCTTCCAGATGGAATGAGATGGACGAAGAGGTGGCGCAGCGTGGAGGCGCGGCCGGGGGTGTGCCGCGCGTCCCGCTCTCGACGCCGACCATGGCCGGCTTTCGCGATGACACCTCACAGATCGAGTTCCTGCATGAGATCAGCAGCCGCATGGCAGCGGCGGACTCGCTGCACCTGGTTCTGGACAGGATTGTTGCGTTCATCACCTCGATCATTCCCTGTGATTCCTGCTTTATATATGTGCTGGAAGGTGAGCACCTGGTGCTGCGGGCGTCCAAGAATCCGCATGCTGATCTGGTAGATCATCTTGGCGTGAAGGTGGGGCAGGGCATTACGGGCTGGGTGGCGCAGCATCGCAAGCCGGTCGCGCTGGCCGCCAATGCCTCAAACGATGCGCGCTTCAAGCCATTCAAAAGCCTGCCCGAAGATCACTTTGAAGCTATGCTGTGTACGCCGATCCTTTGCGCCGGGCGGGTGGTCGGGGTGATCAATCTGCAGCATCGGCTCACCTACCATCACACCGCTGAAGAGGTACGGCTGCTCTCGACGGTAGGCTTTCTGGTTGGAGCCGAGATTGAGCGAGCGCGCCTGGAGACAGAGAACGTTGAACTTGCAGGACGTCTGGAGACGCGGAAAGCGGTCGATCGTGCCAAGAGTGTGCTGCAAAGAGATTTGCAGATGACCGAAGAAGAGGCCTACCAGAGCATGCAGCGGGAGAGCCGCCAGCGGCGCAAGACCATGCGCGAAATTGCCGAGGCAATCCTGCTGACCGAGGATATGAGGCGCGCTCGGCAGTAAATCTTCTCGAACATTGGAAGGTTGCTGGAGGAATGACACGCTCCTGCAACGCAAAAGGCACCGCTTACGCGATGCCTTTTTTGCGTTGCCGCTGAAGCTTTATTGAACGATCAGGGTGACAGCCGTGGAGTGACTGAGCGAGCCGCTGGTTGCGGTTACCGTGAGGGTATAGGTTTGCGGTGGTGGGGTCGACGAGCCTGAGCTGCCGCCGCCTCCGCAGCCGATGAGCCCGCCAACTGCTCCGCAGCAGAGCAGCCCAAGCAGTATGGTCATCGGCATCCTTCCGGCCGCCTGCCGCAACCGTCGCGATGCAGCAACAGGGAGCAGCAGCAGGCCAAGCGCCATGCTACCCAGGCCGGTGCCGATCCCTTGCAGATCGCGGACAGCCGCTGTACTGGCACCCGTTTGGATTGTCAGCGTTGTCGTGACTGGCGCGCTTCCCGGAGTGACGCTAGCCGGCGAAAAGCTGGCAGTAGCGCCGGTCGGCAGGCCTGTCACGGAGAACGTGATCGGCTGTGCATAGGTGCCAGCCGTAGGGGCCAGGGTCAACGTGTAGGTTGCCGCTGCGCCTGCTTTGACTGTCTGTGTCGATGTGGTCCCGCTGCCGAGGGCGAGTGTAAAGTCGATGGCTGCGACTGCCACGCTGGCAGTCACGGTAGGCAATGCCGGGCTAGTCGCGGTAACGGTGTAGGTGCCTGGGGCGGTGAGCGCCAGGCTGCTCAGGTCAAGCCTCGCTACCCCGTTTACCGCCGTGGCCGTGACCGCGTGCGAGTATCCGGTAGTGGTGATGGTGATTGTCACAGACGCGGTAGAGCCCGATACTACGGTGCCAGTCGCATCCTCGATAGTTGCGGTGACTATACCCAGGTTGCCGCCGGCGACGAGACTTGTAGGAAGGGCGCTCACGGCAATCTGCGCTGGCGCAGGCAGCACCGTTATGGTTGCCGCGGCCGACGATGCAAGCGAGGAACTGGACGCGACGATCGAGTAAGAACCCGCGGTTTTAAGCGTAATGCTGCTGAGATTGATGGTTGCAATGCCACTGGCTGCAGCCGCGATGACTGCCTGCGAGTAGCCGCCGGGACCGGTGATCGTGGCCGTCACGCTCGCTGTGGAGTTTGTGACGACGTTGCCGCCGCTGCTTTCGATCGTTGCCGTAACGCTGCCCAGGTTGCCGCCGGCTGGAATGGTTGCCGGCACCGCGCCGAGGATGACCTGCGTCGGTACGTAGGCTCCTGTCCCTTTGAGCGCAAGGGTTTGGGTTGCAGCCAAAGCGTTGCCGGCATTGTCGGTCAAGGTAAGCGTGCCGGTCAGGCCGCCTGAGACCGTGGGCAGAAGCTCTACACCCAGGATGCAGCTGTCGCCTGCGGTTAAGGTTGCGGTGGCTGTGCAGGAAGTATCCATGCCATCCGTGTTGAAGTTGGCGCCGGTAATAAGCGAACTGACATCGAGCGGCGCATTGCCGTTGTTGGTTACAGCGACATCGATGGCCGGCGACGACGTTCCGATGGTGTAGACGGGATAGCTAACCACTCCGCCTGACGTGGTTTGCGTGAAGTCCACGATGCCGCTCGATGAAGTCACTTGATCAAGGGTACTGTTGTAGCTGTCTGCTATGTAGAAGTTGCCGCTGCTGTCGACGGCCACGTCTTGGACATTGCCCAGGCCGGCTAAATTCGCAGCACCGCCGCTTCCGCTGTTTTGCGGCTTGCCGGTGTAAGTGCCACCAACGGTACTGATCAATCCCGACCCCGCATTCACTTTCCTGACAACGTAGTTGCCATATTCCGCGATGTACAGGTTGCCGGCCGCATCGACCGCGATGCCCTGAGGATTATTTAGTATGGCGCTCGTCGCCGCGGCGCCGTCTCCTGCATATCCGGCAGTCTGCGGCACGCCCGCTACGGTGGTGATAATGCCGGTGCTCACTGTTACTTTGCGGATGGCATCGTTGGCTGCGTCGGCGACGTATATGTTGCCGGCCGCATCAAGCGCGAGCCCCAGGGGGTTGTTCAATTGCGCGGCATTAGCCAGGCCCCGATCGCCGCCATAGCCTTGTCCGGCCTGATAGTTGCCGGCCACCGTGGTCAACACGCCAGAGCCGGCGTTGATCATGCGAACAGTCTGTTCTCCCCAATCGGTGAAGTAGAGGTTGCCCGCTCCATCGAACGCGAGAGCGAAAGGATGGGTCAACGCTGCGCCGGCGGCTTCAGTTCCATCAGGGCTATGGCCGAGAGTGCCGGGGGTACCGGCAACAGTGGTAATGATCGCTGTGACTGCATCGACTTTGCGGATCGCTCCATCCAGGTCGTCAGAGATGTAGAGGTCACCTCGTCCGTTCAACGCCAGCCTCCATGGGTCTTTGAAGACTGCAGACGTGGCCAGGCCACCATCGCCAGCTGAAGGACCACAGGTACCGCTGCCGGCCACAACGCTGGTTGTAGCGGTGGCCAGCACAAACTTATAGACGGCGCAGTGAGCGTTGTCTACGAAGTAGAGATCGCCGTTGCTGTCTGCGATGACGCCTGCGAAATCAGGATTGTTGCCCAAGTTGAGTGGCAGTGGGCTGATCGCACCAGCGTCAAAGCCGGCGAGCGGCCCTGTGCCCAATCCTTGTAGTGCCACGGTAGCAAGCAAGGTCGGCGAGGATGCTGACCCGACGATGCCCGACACATCAACGGCACCCAGGCGAACGCCCGGTGCGAGAGGATTGAACGCCGCGGTGATCGAGCAGGTTGCAGGGCCGGTAAGCGTACCCATGCAGCTGCTGGCCGACGAAGTGAAGTCCAGACTGGCGCCACCCTGGGTGACTACGCGTGTGCTCACCGAGGTGAGCGAGGCGCCACTGGCCAAGTTGAAGTTCAAACTCACGTTCTGGCTGCACGGCGCGGTTTGGGTTCCCGCCGCGGGGCATACATTCGCTTGGCCAAGGTTGACTGATCCGGGCGCGATGATAGCAATGGCAGGGGCTGCCTGGTCAGCCACGTAGACGTTGCCTGTGCTATCGACGGCCAGGCTGACGGGATCTAGAAGTCCGGTACCGAGTTGACGAATGATGCCACTCGCGCCCAGCTGGGCTGGCACCTGGTACATCGTGACGGAGTGAGAGATGCCTCCACTCAGAAGAATGTCGTCCGCGCTGTCGACCGCAACGGCTTGTGGCTGGTCGGTCAGGCCAGTCAGCACAGTCGAGGGGGTCACTGTCGACCCTGTGATCGCCAGTTTGAAGAGAGATTGCGCACCGATATCTGACACGTAGATGTTGCCCGCTGCATCGACGGCAAGCCCGACCGGTGTGGTAAAGGTGCCGGAGGCGAGTGGCGAAGTGGCTCCGTTGGAGGCCACTTTCAGAACGTATCCATGACCATTACTAATAGAATTTGGGCTGTTCGCGATGTACACGTTGCCAGCACTATCAACGGCGACACTTGTGGGGTGCGAGAGACCTGAGCCCAAAGAAACTTCACTACCGCCGCCTGTGGGTACTTGCACCACATGACTACTTCCGTAGTCTGCGATGTACAGGTATCCACTGCCCACCGCGATTGAAGAAGGATTTTGCAGTTGGGCTGAGATGGTGCTCTGGACCCCCGATGCGCTCACTTCGATCACGTTCGACATGTTGTGGCGCACGATATAACGATTGCCAGAAGCATCGACAGCAACGGAGGCGGGTGCGTTCAAGCCAGTCACCGTCAGCGTAGTTTGCGCGCCGGCGTAGCTAAGTACCTGCGCCCGCAGGGCTACCGGAATAGTGAGGACGCAAAGAGCAATCGATACTTTACGCAGAATGCTCCAGGAGCGGTAATACGCGCTCAGGCAGGAAGATGCAGAAGTGGAAGGCACGCCTAATTCCTCTTTCTCGTAGTCGCTGCTCAAGAGCAGCCAAGTTCAATCGCGTAGACAGCACACAAGTGCCGAAGGATGATCGAGCCTGGAGAGGAATGAAGGTACGAGTCAAGCGAAGAGAGCCCTGCACCCGCCGAGTCAGGGAAGCGGGCACACGATGGACCGCTCTAAGGCCGCCTCACGGATGCCGCGCTCGCGCATTGCTCCTGAGTCAACGGTGCTCTAGCCGAGGGCATTCTGCAATATCTTGTGCAGCGTTTCATACACTTTGGTCATGCGCGCGGCACAGATTTGCAGCCCGTCGGAGCGACAACATGCGGCCTGCAAAGGAAAGACGCTGCGCTTGACTGCAACTTGAAAAACCGACCGCCGTGTGTCATCCAGTGCTTACTTGACCAGCATGTCGAGAGCTCCGAGGTCGCGATAGAACCAGAAAATCAGGTGACCTGCGGAGTGTAGTTGCGGGGCGCAAACTTAGCCAGCCACTCTATACCGTGCACCGCCTTTTGGCAGGAGCCACCCCTTGCGCCGCCTGTGGCTTGCCAAACAGGTTGCCCTGGTAGGCGTGGCAACCGTGCGCTGCAAGAAATTCTCTCTGTCCATGTGTTTCCACGCCCTCTGCGATCACCGACAAGCCAAGCGTTCTTCCCAGAGTCAAGATGGTGCGCACAATGGCTGCGTCGCTCGAATCTGTCAGCACATCCCGCACGAACGATGCATCAATCTTTAGCTGATCGAGCGGAAGGCTCTTCAGATAAGCAAGGGAGGAGAATCCCATCCCAAAATCATCCAGCGAAAAGCGCAAGCCGTGAGCTCGAAGCATGTGCATCTTGCCAACTGTTTCGTCCACGTTGCGCAGCATCAGGCTTTCGGTTATCTCCAGGATTAGCTTGTCGGGATTGACGCCTGCCCGACGCACTGTTTCGAGCGTACGAGGAACCAGGTCGGAGTGATAGAACTCGGACGTACTGATGTTAACCGCAAGCGTCAGGTGGGATGTCTCGGGCTCTGCGCTCCAGGTCAGCAATTGCGAACATGCAGCTTCCAGCACAAGCTGGCCGAGTGAGCAGATGAGTCCCTTCTCCTCGGCGAGTGCTATAAACTCGCCCGGCCAGAGCAGGCCCCGGCTGGGATGCTTCCAGCGGACCAGAGCTTCAAATCCGGTAATCGAGCCGTGCTCGTTGATCTGCGGCTGGTAGTGCAAGATAAATTGCCGCTCCTCGATTCCCAGGCGCAGGTCCCCCTCAAGCATCGCTCGGGCCTGGAAGGCGACTTCAAACTCGGGATCGAACAATTGCAGGCCGCCTCCGCCCGTTGTCTTTGCCCGATAGAGCGCGAGATCAGCTCGCTTCAGCATGGCCTCGATCGGCTCGCGCATACTGCTGAACAAGGTCACCCCCATGCTCCCCGTGCTGCGATACTCCTGACTTGCCAGCAGGTAAGGTTGGCGAAGAGCGACAAGAATTTTCTCGCCGACGGTTCTGGCCTGCATCGCAGCGCGTCCAGGGTCTTCGCTCAAGTCCTGAAGCAGGATGACGAATTCGTCTCCACCCAGACGCCCCACCGTATCGACCTCCCGCACACACGCGGTCAGTCTAAGGGCTGCCTGCTGCAGCAGCCGATCGCCGGCATCATGGCCCTGCGTATCGTTCAGCAGCTTGAAGCTGTCCAGGTCGAGCGAGAGCAGTGCTCCGTGCTTCAAGGTGCGATGGGCAGAATACGAGGCCTGCAGTAAGCGCTCGAGCAGCAGTCTCCGGTTAGGCAGGTGTGTCAGAGGATCATAGAAAGCGAGGTTGGCGATCTCAGCCTCAGCCTGTTTGCGCTCGGTAAGATCGGTGATGGTAAGCCGCATCATCGACGTGTCGTCGTACTTGACCGGGACGCAATCGAGCTGAACATGGACGAGCGAACCGTCAAAACGGCGCAGAGCCAGGGCGCAAGTCTGCCGCTCATGGCATTCGGCCAACTGAAACAACATTTGCTGGTAGATCACCTGGTCTTGAGGCGCGACAAAGTGCTCAAAACGACGGTGAAGAATGCTTCTGCGTTCTTCCCCGAGCAACTGCGCTCCAGCCAGATTGATCTTTGAAATCAGAGTAGCGGTGGTAAGCGCGAGATAGGCAACGGGCGCGAACTCGTATAGGTCCATGTAGCGGTCGCGCGACTCTTCCAGAGCAAGCTGCGTACGTCGCAGCTCTTCATTCTGCATTTCGAGTTCTATCTGGTGAATCTGCAACTCCTGAAGCAGGACTGCGGCCGAGGAGCTATTTGATTCCGGGTGCGGCAGGCGCGCAAGCTTGGCTTCTGCTGCGCTGCGCAGACGTGCGTTGCTACGCTTCATACGACCAGTCTCCTAGTGCAAGGCCGCTGCCTCCTGACCGTATCGAGCAGAAAGAAGTGGCAGCAAGGTCAAAAGAATTGGCTCGGTAAAGTTTCCATTTCCGGCTGACAGGCGTGAACAAATCCGTGACATTGCCGATGCTTTCAGAAGGAGAAAGAAAGAGCAGACCTCCAGGTCGCAAGGCACGATGAAAGGCAATCATCAACGATTCCTGCAAGCCAGGCTTGAGATAGATCATCAGATTCCGGCAACTAATAAGATCAAGACGGCAAGCAGGTAAGTGCCTGGCTACGTTCTGCACCGAGAAGACTATCTTTGCCCTGATCGCATCGTTCACCTGGTAACCCTGCCGTGTTTTAACAAAGAAACGCTTTAGACGGCGAGCGGGTATGTCCTGAATGGCGCGTTGAGGGTAGCTTCCCAGGCGGGCCCTGGCCACTGCTTCTTTATCAATATCAGTGGCAAAGATATGAAAATTGCATCCCAGGCGCGCTTTTTGCATAGCTTCGTGCAGCAGGATTGCGAGAGAGTATGCTTCTTCGCCTGTAGCGCAGGCAGGCACCCAGGCGCGAAAGATAGAACCTTGCGGCTCGTTGCAAGGTAAGTGCGCGAGTAAGTGTTTTTCAAGCGCGCTAAAAGCCTTGGGGTCGCGAAAGAAGCGAGTGACGGGAACTAGCAGCTTTCTAAACAGCAGCTGAGTCTCCTCCGGATGCTCCTCGAGATAACACCTGTAAACGTGTGTGCTGGTCATGCCGTTATGTGTCATGCGGTCCTGGACACCGCGCAGGAGTGTGCTCTCCTTATATTGCGAAAAGTCATGATTGGCGCGGGCATGAAGCAGCATCAGGATACGCACAAAGTCGTCACTCGAGAGCTCTGGAACCCCGGAAGCAGTTGGACATCTGGATGCGTGGAGCGACTCAGAAGCAGCTCTTCGCTGGCCGACATGCGCGGTGTTGATAAATCGCTCGGGGATCATGCAAGTTTGCTCAAGATCGAGGAAATCTGCGTGCGCAAAAAAACAGTCTAGCGCTATTCATACGGAAGATGGAAAAAGAAACTAACCTGGAGAAGCAAGCCAAGCATTGTGCAATCGTCACCGGCCGCGGTTCTTTCACGCGATCAACGCGTCCAAGTGTATCTTGCTCGGGGTTGGACCTCAGTCAATTGTGCCATGCAGGCTCAAGACGAATCGACGCGATGAAAACGGCGTTTGGCCCGGGCCGCGTCCGGTTCGCTTTGGTCATTGCGTAGGAAACCGGCTGCCCGTTCAACGCTGGTCAGCTGCAGGGTCGTCCCCAGGAGCACAGCGGGTATCTGCTCGAGCGCGTCGAAGTGGATCACATCATGATCGGACAAGGCGTGCCGTGTCACCTTTTGCCCGTCCACAAAGGTTCGACGGCTACCCTGATCGGTGACGTAGTAGCGGCTGTCTTCAAAGATGATCGCTGCGTGACGGCGCGAAACATAGGGATGCGCAAGAACCACGCCCTGGTCTGGTGAGCGGCCCACGGTGAACGGTGTTCTCGATTACGCCTTCATGCGCGAGGCACCGTCGCACAGCAGGAAGGGCACACGAACCGGATTGTCACGCATGGACTCCGACCAGGTGCGCTGGCTGCCCCTGCGATGATCGACTGGATGACACCATGTACGTTGATGCAGCGGTAACCGACGAGAAAGAATCAGCCTCTGCATAGGTTGACCGCAACTTGCGCCACAAATCCCCGTCTATAGCAGCAAACGGGAAGAACGATGCGGCAGCTCACCTGGTGCGCGACCGCTGTTCCCTCTGCATATTTCCTCGCTTGGCTTGCCCGTGGTGCATGGGCTGACACGCCCGGCATGGGTCGCGCAGGCATCTGCGGACCTATAATCCTATCGACCGAGGCGCGCACGGTTGAGCGCAGGCCGCGGTCCTCTGTATGTGAGGGCTTATCTCGATGACGCAATCCAGCACCACTCCCCTGTTGCGACGCGGTCTTTTCCGTGTTTTGTTGATGATTGGCGCAGTTGCGCTGCTCAGCCTTTCTTCGTTTGCGGAGGTACCCGACCGTATCGGTGCAAACTTGAGCGCCGGCGGCACAGCGGCATTGAAAAGCTCACTGCACCCTCTGGCAAGGCCGGAGTTTGACCAGGGCCGAGTCAGCGCAAGTACCAAAGTACCGTACATGACGATGTTTTTTGCGCCCTCTGTGTCACAACAGGCGGCCCTCAAGGCGCTGTTGGCTGCGCAGCAAAATTCAGCGTCGCCGAGCTATCATCAGTGGCTGACGCCGGCCCAGTACGGAGCCCAGTTCGGCATGTCCAGCGGTGACCTTGCCAAGGCAGAAGCCTGGCTCCAGGCGCAGGGCTTTGTTGTGCTCGACGTGGCGAATGGACGCAATGCGATCCACTTCAGCGGTACGGCGGCGCAGGTCGAGGAAGCATTCCATACCCAATTGCACCAGTATCTGATCAACGGCACGACGCATCTAGCCAACTCGACTGTGCTTGCACTGCCTGCTGCGCTGGCAAGTACGGTATCCGGCATACGCGGCCTTGCCCAGTTTCCGCCGCACGCGATGCATACCGCCATGCGGCGCCCGGTCGTTGATACGCTCAAGCCGGAGTACACCTCGTCGCTCAGCCCGAATCACTATCTTGTACCGAGCGATATTACAACGATCTACGACATCAAAGCGCTATATAACGCGGGATACACAGGCACTAATCAGAAGATCGCCATTGTCGGTCAAGCCACCATCTCGACCAGCGACATCGATGCCTTCCGCACCGCTTCAGGTCTGGCTGTCAAGGAGCCGACCGTGATCACGGTAACGAGCTCCGGGGGCACTGCGACTTCGGACGACGAGGGTGAGTCTGACCTTGATCTGGAGTGGTCAGGCGCTATTGCCCAAAATGCCACGATCTACTTTGTGTCTGAAATCGGAGATGTGTTCGGCGCCCTGATCTATGCCATCGACAACAACACCGCGCCGATTGTCAGTATGAGTTACGGAGAGTGCGAACTAACTGCAGGAACGGACGTGACTGACCTGGAGCCCGTGTTGATGCAGGCCAACAGTCAAGGCCAGACAATTTTAATCTCTGCCGGTGATGATGGTGCTGCAGGATGTGAGACCGAGACCACGCCGACCGTAGCGCAGGATGGTCTCGCCGTGGAGTATCCGTCTTCGTCCTCATTTGTCACCGCCATGGGAGGCACGGAGTTCAATGAAGGCTCTGTTAACTACTGGAACTCCACCAACGACAGCGGAGGTGGTTCGGCTGTCTCCTACATTCCGGAAGCCGCATGGAATGAAACAGCTGCCAGCAATGCGCTCAATCCGGCGGGCGGCCTCTCCTCGACCGGCGGCGGCGCGAGCGCTCTGTTTAGCAAGCCTTCCTGGCAGGTGGCGACCGGGGTTCCAGCCGATGGCGCACGTGACGTTCCGGATATTTCTCTCGATGCAGCAGCCATTCACGATGCCTTTCTTTACTGCACGGCAGGGGGATGCACCAACGGCTTCCGTTATTCAGACAACACTCTGACCGCGGCAGGCGGCACGTCGTTCGACGCTCCTATCTTTGCTGGCATTCTTGCGCTCATCGAGCAGAAGAATGCCTCGACGGGCGAAGGTAACATCAACCCAAATCTCTATTCGCTTCACAGTACGGCGGCATCGGCATTTCACGACGTGACGGTGGGCAACAATGAGCAGCCCTGCCAATCGGGAACGCCGGATTGCCCGACGGGCACAACCGAGATCGGTTACAGCGCTGGTGTGGGATACGACCAGACCACCGGCCTTGGATCGATTGACGCTTACAACCTGGCGGCTGTCTTTCCCTCTGCCAGTACTGTGACAACGGCTCCGTTGCTGATTTCGGCCACGACGCTGAGCGCATCGACACTCGGCCCGGCGGCAGGGACTTCGGTCACGTTTACTGCCTCAGTGTCCGTTGCTGCCAGCAACACGGCGCCATCCGGGACCGTGCAGTTTGCAGTCAATGGGGCAAATGTAGGCTCTCCTGTTACGTTAACGGCGACCAGCGGCGCAACCAACGCAACCGCGACCTACATGACATCGTTCCCGACTATCGGAACAGATACCGTGACGGCGACCTACTCGGGCAACACAACCGAAGCTGCTTCAACCTCAAACACGCTGACAATAACGGTCGGAACAGTCACCGCACCCTCGCCCTCCTTCACGCTTGCGGCGACCAACGTGACGGTTGCTACAGGCGCAAGCGCAGCCTCAACGCTTACCCTTACCTCGGCAAACGGCTATGCGGGTACGGTTGACTTTACCTACACCACCAGCACAGGCTTTACCGGTTGCCTGTTCGGAAGCAGCAGCCTGGCCTCGGCAGAGAACGCAGTTGTAACCACTTCGTTCACCGTGGACACACTGGTGAGCGATTGCGTGAATACAGGCGCGCGCCACTTGCTTGCCCGGACACCACCGCTCAAGGCCGCGTTCACCAACAGCCAGCCAAAGCCAGGTTCGCATGATCGCGAGTATCCGATAGCAGCAGCGGCCATGCTTGCGGGGCTTGCGATGCTCGGCTGGAAGCGTAAGTCGTGGCCGGTGATCATGGCGCTGTTGCTGGCCGGCCTCGGCACTCTGGGCGGTCTGAGCGGGTGCGGCGGCTCCTCCGGGGCAAGCCTTAACTCGACAGGAAGCGGCGTTCCCAAAGGTACTTACACCATCACGGTCAGCGGGACCGACAGCACAACCAGCAGTATCACGGCAACCACTACCTTCACGGTGACGGTGCAGTAGACGCTCACGCGGAGGTACGCAAGAGAAAGGAGCTATGCGGAAGACCGCATAGCTCCTTTTGCTATGTCTTGTTAGACTCTTCACGCATGGCTGCCGCAAGAGGGTGACTATGCCAGAGCAGCTGTAGCGCAAGCCTGCGTCAAACGGGCTCACGGGTACCTGGATGCCAGAGGCGCCTTAGTAGCGGGGCGCCCCAGGTTCCCATCGCCAGCAGTGCGCCGAAGAGCACCACGGCATCAATGCTCTCGCGGCCCTGGCGTGACCAGTAGGCGGCTGCGTCGAGGTTGAGCCAGAGTGCGAACTCATCGAGCGTAAGCGCCGCGCCCACGCCATAGCCGAGCGAGAGCAGCCGGCCCAGCAGGATGGAAAGCTCAGTGTCGGAGGCACCTACCTCGGCCAGTTCGGCATAGCCCGTGACCAGCAGCAGAAGAATGCCCCAGACAAGATGGTGGATATGCCGGCCACCCATCTCCACATAGCCGAAGGGGCCGATGTGGTGGGTGATGGAGGCGACGAGCAGGCGTACGCCGAGGAAGGTGAAAAAGAAACTGACAGAGGCGAGAAAGAGACGTCGGTGGGGGCGGTCGGGAATCTTCTGGTGGACGATGCGGCCAAGCTCGGTGAGGTGCAGGATGAGCAGGATACCGGCTGTCAGCAGCATAGCGAAGAGCAGCAGGATCCACGATCCGGAAAGGCGCGTGTGCATGACCAAGCATAAGCTTGGTGGGTCACTCACGCGGGGCGAAGTATCCCTTGCGTGCGTTGACCTGGTATCGGCGGTCAAGACAGAAGAGATAGATGGTGCGGAAGGCCCCATCGGCCCTGAAGTCGGCCGGCTTGTAGACGAGCGCGTACTGTGAGCGCAGCTCTTCCTGAATCTTGCCGAAGCTCACCGGCATATCTTCAATGCGGTTGGGGTAAAAGGCGCGTCCGCCGGTCGCGTCGGCCATCTTTTGCAGCACGTCATCCCCGCGGTCGCGGCTCGGGCTCACGTTGGTGCTGATGGTGTAGACGATCGTGTCGGCACGCTGGCACTCCTTGATGGCGTCATCGAGGTAAGCGTGGCTCTGGTTGTCGTCGCCGTCCGAAATGACGACGATGGCGCGGCGCGCGGGCTCGTGTCCGCGGGTGGAGTCGAGCAGCTTCGCGTGACAGGCCGTGTAGACGGCGTCAAAGATCGCGGTGCCCCCGCCCGGACGCAGCGCGTTGATGCCGGTGGTGAGCAGGTCGAGGTTGTTGGTCCAGTCCTGTTTGAAATCGGGGGTGATGTCAAAGCCCTCGACGAAAGCTTTATCGGATTTGGGACGAAGGATCTGGAGCAGGAACTCGGTGGCCGCCTGCTGCTCAAAGGCGAAGCGCTGGCGGATGGAGGTGCTGGTATCGATGAGGATGCCGACCCGGAGCGGCAGGTTCGTCTCCTGGGTAAAGCGGTAGACCTGCGCAGGGGCTTTCTGGTCGTCAAGCAGGGCAAAGTCGCTTTGCTTCAGGTCCTTGATGAAACGGCCGTGCCGGTCAGCGACAGTAAAGACCAGGTCGACCTCGTTGACGGAGGTGCGGATGGTGGTCTGCTGGTCTGCAGGCTTGGGCGCGGCGTTTGCGTCAGCGGGCGGCGCGGGTGTGGGGTCGGCGGCGGTCGCGGGTGCCTGCGCGGGTGTTTGAGCCACTGCGGCAAGCGGCAGTGCGAGCGTCCAGAGGATCGAGAACAACAGGGTGCAATGCTTCATGACGATGCTCCCCATTCTACATTTTGACCCTTGCGGTGCGGGTGGCTACTCCGGCGCCTGCATCTGAGCCAGGAGCTCCTCGAGCTCCGGCGGTAAGGGGGAAGTCAGCTTGACCTGCGCGCCTGTACGTGGGTGCGCGAAGACGAGCTCGGCTGCGTGCAGGAAATTGCGATCGAGCGAAAGTGTATCGAGCGCGCGGCGGCGGCTCTTCTTTATGATCGTTTGCTCGCCGTCGGCGCGGATGACGTGGGGTGCGCCGTAGAGCGTATCGCCGACGATCGAGTGGCCAATGGACGAAAGGTGAACCCGGATCTGGTGGGTCCGTCCTGTCTCAATGCGCACCCGCAGCAGGGTGAACTTGCCGAAGCGAGTATGCAGGCGCTGCTCCACTTTGTAGTGCGAGATCGCGGATCGATTACCGCTGGTGCGCCGCGTGGTCATGCGCGTCCGACGGATCTTGTCGCGGCCGATGGGCGCGTTGATCGTCCCGGTTGCTTTCTCGATTTCGCCATGCACCAGCGCCAGGTAGGTCTTGCGCAGCTTGCGTTCGGCAAACATCTCGCTCAGCTTCAAATGCGCCGCATCGTTACGCGCGACGATAATCAACCCGCTCGTCTGGCGATCGAGCCGGTGCACGATGCCCGGCCGCAGCTCGCCACCGGCGGTCGATAACTGCTGGTAGTGGTGCAGCAGCGCGTTGACCAGCGTGCCGCTGTTGCGGCTGTCGGCCACCGGCTCGGCCTCGGCATCATCTTCCTCTTCGGCGCGGGCGCCAGCTCCGGCATGCACCAGCATACCGGCGGGCTTGTCGATCACGGAGAGATCGTCATCCTCATACACGATCGTCAGCGGAATTGCTTCCGGGATCGCGCGCAGTGGCGGCAACACGGGCTCGCGCAGCACGTCTACCTGCTCGCCGCCTTCAAGCCGCAACGAACGCTTGGCGGCTTCGCCATTGACCAGCACACTCTCCTGCGTCAGCAGCAGCTGCACGCGGGCACGGCTCACGCCCTCAAGCTGGGTCACAAGCCAGGCATCGAGGCGCTGGCCTGCGGCCTCGGGCGGTACAAGATGAGAAGAAGCAGGCATTGCTTCCAGCGTGACAGCTTCGGCGCAGCCTGTCACGCCGGTGCGGCTGACGGGCGTAGAATGTTGGCACCGCACTCGGTGGGAGGCTTCTGTGGCAAACAGCGCAACGGCGGTCAGCATCGAGGAGTATCTCCGCACCAGCTATCACCCGGACGTGGAGTACATCGACGGCCAGCTCAAGGAGAAACCGGTGGTCGGGTTTCCGCATGGGGAAACCCAAACTATCCTCGGCGTCTGGTTTCGGGCGCACCGGAAGGAATGGGCCATACGAGTCGCGGTAGAAGTGCCGACCCGCGTCATGGCGGAACGCGTCCGGTTGCCGGATCTCGTCGTCGTGACTGCTCAGGAGCGCTCTACAGGAGCGATCGACAATCCCCCTCTTATCGCAATCGAAGTTCTCTCCCCGACCGACACGTACGCTGAGCTTAAAAATCGCGCTGCTGATCTGACCACCATGGGCACGGAGAACGTCTGGTTGATTGATCCGCAGATGCGCACCGCCGAGGTATGGAACGGCAAGGCCTGGCAGCAGCACGCAGGCCGCATCCTCCAGGCGGTCAACTCCCCCATGCATATCGATCTGGACTGGCTGTGGGCAGAACTCGACGATTAGGAGCACGACCGCTTACGCGCCGCAGTGCTTAGTGCCCGGGCCCATCCAGGCCGCTTGGCCAATCTTCCATGTTGGGCCCCGGAGGCGGCGGTGGCGGGGCAGTTGCTGGCATCAGACCGCGATGCGCAAGCCAGGCGCGTAACAGCATTGGCCAGCCGGCCAGCTCCGGGATCGTCCCGCACAAACCGCAGCCATGATCGGCGTAATCGAACAAGTGCATCTCTGCCGGTATGCCTGCGGCCAGCAGCGCCGTGTAGAAGCTGACACTGTTGGCCACGGGCACGGCCGGGTCGCCAGTGGATGCGAAGAGAAACACTGGCGGTGCTGAGGCGGTGACGGCGTTCTGAGCGGAGAGCTGACGAGCCAGCGCCTGGTCCAGGTTTGGCCCCAGCAGGTTCTTGCGCGAGCCTGGATGCGTGACCGGCTCTTCCATGCTGATCACGGGGTAGGAGAGGACCGCGAAATTCGGCTGGCAGGATACTTCGCTAAGCGGGTCGGTAGAGCCTGCACCAAAGTTGCACTGGGTCGCAAGCGTAGCTGCGAGGTGCCCGCCTGCTGACGAGCCCCATACGCCGATCCGGTCGGGGTCCAGGTGCATCTCGATGGCATGGCTGCGGATGTAGCGCATCGCCGCACGTCCATCCTGCACCTCAACCGGGTAGTGATACGGAGCGACGCGGTAGTCGAGTACAAACGCAGCCACGCCCTGCGCGTTGAGCCACTCGGCGTACTGGATACCCTCGTGCCCCAGCGCGACGTTCTGGTAGCCGCCGCCGGGCAGGATGAGCACCGAGGCGTTGGTTGTGGATGTAGCTGGCAGGAACGGGTAGATGCGCGGCTTGTCCTGCTCGCCCTGGCCGAGAGCGCCGGGTGCGCCGTGAGGGTAGAGCAGAACAGCTGGCGGCACGAGCTGCGTGACCGGCAGCTTCGGCGCAGGCATCTGGGCGGCGAGTGGGAACCCCAAGAGCAGCAAACCGGAAAGAAGAGCGAACGAGAAGGCGGGACGAGCGGGGACCATGCCTGCCAGTGTAGCGAAAATTCCCGGCTTTGCCGATGTGGTCTGAACGAGCTACTGCTGCGCGCCGGCGCTGGACTGGGCACTCCTTTGCCGGGTCATGTATTCTGGCGAGCGATGAGATGCCCCCCTCAAGTAGACCGCTTTTTGCAAGTAAGTGTTGGGCTCTTAATCGTTTCTGCCCTCTCCCTTCCAGCGCAGACGGGCGCGCCAGCTTACCAGAATGCGTCGCTGCCTGCAGCCGAGCGCGCCCGCCAGATCGTCGCAAAAATGACGCTCGACGAGAAAGCCGCGCAGCTTGAGGACTATGCCACTGCCATCCCGCGCCTCGGTATTCCGGATTACCAGACCTGGAGCGAGGCGCTGCACGGCGTGGCCAACTCCGGCTATGCGACTGTGTTTCCGCAGGCCATCGGCATGGCCGCCACCTGGGACCCGGCGCTGGTCCGGCAGATGGGGGACATCATCTCGACCGAGGGCCGCGCAAAGTACAACCAGGCGCAGCGAGAAAACAATCACCGCATCTTCTATGGGCTCACCTTCTGGTCGCCCAACATCAACATCTTTCGCGATCCGCGTTGGGGCCGCGGGCAGGAGACCTATGGCGAGGACCCATACCTGACCAGCCGCATGGGCGTCGCGTTTGTCGAGGGCGTGCAGGGGCCGGACCCTGAGCATCCGAAAGCAGTCGCGACCAGCAAGCACTTTGCCGTGCACAGCGGGCCGGAGTCGCAGCGGCACACCTTCAACGTCGATGTAAGCCCGCACGACCTGGAAGAGACCTATTTGCCGGCATTCCGCGCGACGGTGATGGATGGGCACGTGAAATCGGTGATGTGTGCTTACAACGCGATCGATGGCGATGCGGCGTGTACCAACAAGATGCTGCTTGCGGACCACCTGCGCGGCTCATGGGGATTCAAGGGCTTTGTCGTCTCGGACTGCGGCGCGATTGTGGACGTGACCAAAGGCCACCATAACGCGCCCGATATTACGCATGCATCGGTCATCTCGCTCGAGGCCGGAACCGATCTTTCCTGCAGCATCTGGTCGCCTGGTTTTAACACGCTGGCCAATGCTGTTCGCCAAGGCCTTGTGCCCGAGCGCGATGTGACGCGGGCGGCCGAGCGGCTCTATACCGCGCGCTATGAGTTAGGCATGTTTGACGCGCCAGGCGTCGGCCAGTACGACAAGATCAGCTATGCGGAGAATGCTTCGGCAGAGCATCGCGCTGTTGCGCTCAAGGCCGCGAACGAGTCGATCGTCCTGCTGAAAAATACGGGCATCCTGCCTCTGCGCGACAAGCCGCAGAGGATCGCGGTCGTTGGCGCGACGGCCGACCTGCTGCCCACGATTGAAGGTAACTATAATGGGACCGCACTGCACCCGGTCTATCCGCTCGACGGTATCATCAAGCAGTTCCCAGGTGCGACGATCCACTATGCGCAGGGTGCAACGCTGGCCACTGGCACGGCGGTTCCGGTGCCCCGCACAGCCTTTGGCAGCGGTTTGCAGGCCGAGTTTTTTGCCACGCCGGACTGGACCGGGAGCCAGGTAGCGACCCGTACCGACCCTGAAATCCAGTACAACTGGCGCGATTCGTTCCCAGTGCCGGAGATCAAGACGCACGATTAC
Organism: uncultured Acidobacteriaceae bacterium; assembly: GCA_964245415.1. Lineage (GTDB taxonomy): Bacteria > Acidobacteriota > Terriglobia > Terriglobales > Acidobacteriaceae > EB88. Next base: position 22,450 of record CAXTMM010000013.1, read on the forward strand.
TCGGTCCGCTGGACCGGCACGATGAGGGTGCCGGCGGCCGGCAAGTACACGCTGATTCTGCAGGATCTGAATGAATCGTTTCCTTATTCGCCGAGCGAGACCTACCGGCTGGTACTTGACGGCAAGGTGTTGGCGGAAAGCGTATTGAAGGGCGCGAACGATGACAAGGGCGCGTTTACATTGGCACCCGGAGCTTCGCCGACCGCGCCACCCGTCATGAAGTCGCCGGCCCCGGCGCGGGTGGAGTTTGAGTTCATCGACACAAAGCCGCATGACCTGCGTGTCGAGTACAGCCACTCCGGCGACCGCGCCGGCGGCGGCCTTACGCTGCAATGGGAGGCGCCGGCGGAAGGGCAGCTTGCCGAGGCGGTTAGGGCAGCAAAGGCCTCCGACGTGGTGCTGGCTTTTGTCGGCCTCTCGCCGCGGCTGGAGGGCGAAGAGATGCCGCTGCAAATTGATGGCTTTGCAGGTGGAGACCGCACCAGCATCAATCTGCCGGCCTCGCAGGAGAGGCTGCTGGAGGCAGTAGGCTCAACGGGCAAACCCGTCGTGGTGATCTCGATGTCCGGCAGCGCACTTGCGCTCACCTGGGCAAAGGCGCATGCAGCGGCGATTCTTTCCGCGTGGTATCCAGGCGTGGAAGGTGGCACAGCGATCGCGCAGACGCTGGCCGGTTTGAACAACCCGGCGGGACGTTTGCCGGTAACGTTCTATGCGAGTACACGCGAGCTGCCGGCGTTTACTGATTACTCGATGAAGAACCGCACCTACCGTTACTTTACCGGGACGCCGTTATGGGGTTTTGGCTTTGGGCTAAGTTACTCGAGCTTCCAGTACAGTCCAGTCAAGTTGTCTTCTGCGTCCGTGACAGCGGGGCAGCCGGTAACTGCAACGGTCACAGTAACGAATACGAGCAGCGTTGCCGGGGATGAAGTGGTGGAAGCTTACCTGAAGACACCGCAGGTCGGCGGACCGGTGCATTCGCTGGTTGGGTTTGCGCGCGTGCATGTTGGTCCGGGTGAGAGGCGTGAGGTGCCGCTCGAGATCAGTGCGCGTTCGCTGTCGAGCGTCGATGCCGCGGGGCAGCGGTCTGTGCTGGCTGGTACATACTTGCTTTCGGTGGGTGGGGCGCAGCCTAAAGAGACTGCGGCCAAGTCGGAGGTTACTTTCACAGTGACCGGCATGGCGAGCCTTCCTAAGTAGCGCCGCTATCAGGGGGTCATCCTGGGCTAAGGGCAGGATGACCCTTTCGCTTGTTTGGAGAGACTGTCAATCAGTTGCGTGTAGAGCTTAATCGTCTGCTCTGCAATTGCAGTCCAGGCGAAGGTCTCTTCCACGCGTTTGCGCCCGGCTTCGCCAAACGTTTTAGCCTTCGCAGGGTCAGCCAGCAGAATCGAGATTTTCTCTGCCAGGTCCCGCGCAAACTTTTCCGGGTGTAAGGGAAAGCTGGTCACGGGGTCCTGCTCGAAGGGCACCAGATACCCGGTCTCGCCATCGACGACAACTTCGAGAATGCCGCCAGTCGCGCTTGCAACGACAGGCGCTCGGCAGGCCATTGCCTCAAGATTGATAATTCCGAATGGTTCATACACTGAGGGGCAGCAAAATACGCTGGCGTTTGAGTAGAGCTGGATTGCCTCCGGCTTGGTCACCATCTTTTCGATCCACACGACTTGCGGATTGAGCGCGCGTGCAGCCTCGACCTTCTCCCGCATCTCGGCTGCGATCTCTGGCGTATCTGGTGCACCCGCGCACAGGACGACCTGCGTACCGGCCGGCAGATACTGGATCGCCTCGACTAAGTGGGTAACGCCTTTCTGGCGGGTAATGCGGCCGACGAATAAAACATACGGCAATGAAGGATCGACGCCGTACTTAGTCAGCGCAGTTGTGTCGGAAGTTTTTTGGTACTCAGCTAAGTCGATGCCGTTGTAGATCACATGCACGCGCTCGGGATCGACCTCTGGATAGGCGCGCAGGATATCTGCCTTGGTCCCTTGAGAAACGGCAATTACCGCATCCGCATCGAGTATTGCGGTTCGCTCCATCCACGAGCTCATTGCATAGCCTGAGCCCAGCTGCTCAGCTTTCCAGGCGCGTAGCGGCTCGAGCGAATGCGTTGTCAGTACGAACGGAATGTTAAAGAGCTTCTTCGCGAGGAACCCGGCCATGGACACATACCAGGTATGCGTGTGCACAATGTCGATTTTCGCAATCGATGTCATCTGCGCGATGTTGAGCGTGAGCGTCTCGAGCGCGGTCTTGAATTTCTCCTGCGTGCTTTCGCCGATCAGCGCCCACGGCTCGGCGCCCCGCACATGGAGGTTGGCGTCGTCCAGGTGCTGATCGCCCCAGCAGTGCACCTCAACTTCGATCTTCTTCGCCAGCTCGCGGCTTAAATACTCTACGTGCACACCGGCCCCGCCGTAGACATTTGGCGGGTACTCGCGGGTCATCAGGCCTACTCGCAACGGGGAATCCTCCAGTTTGTTCAGTGCTCTGATCATGTCGCGCGTCCGGGATCGGCCGCGATCGGCTTACTCCACCATCAGCAAAACTTCAGTCGCCTTGATCAGCGCAGTAACTTTATCGCCTTTCTTAAGGCCCATCTCTTCCACGCTATGGCGAGTGATCACGCTCTCGATCAGGTTTTCGCCGACCCGTACACTTACGCTCGCGGTCACGACGCCGAGCGTTACTTCTTCCACGATGCCTTGCAACTGGTTCCGCGCTGAAATCTTCATGCGCGCATTTTAGAGGAGCGGATGCAGGCTCGACCAGCACACGCACAACTTACCAGCCAATCGCGTCCAGACCAGGTTGCACCCAGCTCAGCACTGCATCAGCCACAGCAGGAAACTGGTTCGTAATGATGCCGATGACCGGCTCGCCAGGAAGCCGGCCGACTTGAGCCAAAAAGTGCCGCTTAAGCGGCCCGGGCGCGTGTTGGTGATGTAGCAGGATCTCACCGCGATCCATGCCGGCAGACACGTAGACAGGACGCATTTTCGTGTTAGGAGTAGAGGGCGGAATGACCCGCGTAATTTATGTTGAGCGTTGTGCTGGTGGGCTTGGCTGCGAGACGAATGGTGACAATGCCGAGGGCGTCATGAAACAAGGGAGCTGCCCGCACGGCCGCGCTGAGCTGGCTGGCCAGGGACCTTCGCTTGCGAAGAAACTCTGCATCGGTGAGTGGTTGCAGGTCCGGCTTGCTCGCTGCATAGGCTCGCACCTCCTCGAGCGCCTGCGCGGCGGAGTGCATGGCAGGCGCCCAGAGCAGGATGTGCGTCTTCCACGCGTAGGCGGCCCGCGCCCAGACCGGAGGGTACGCCTGATCTGCTCCGAGCAGAGCGAAGACATCCCCCGGTGCGCCGGCATCGACTAACTGCTGCCACTTGGCGTCATCCTTCAGGAAACTGACAAACGTCTCGTTCAGGCTGATGCCGGGAGTGAGTGCAACGGCCTGCCGCGCCACGGTTACATACTCTGCGACACTACGCGGCGTTTTACCGTCGGCGAAGAAGAGCCGCAGAGCTGAAGCATTGTCGTAGGCGAGCGAGGCCAGCAGGGAGGCGGACTGGCTGGAGAGTCCAGAATGCAGCAAGGCTGACCAGTCCTGCTTTGGGTCGCCTGCGTCGGCAAGGGTCGCGGCGATGCTCACGAAGAGTGCGAGGTCAGCAGACCTGGCGTGGCGCTGGTAGTCGTAGTAGGTGTAGTGAACCTCAAGGTTCGTCGCCAGAGGACCGAGCGAGGTGCTGTAGCCCATCGTGGCGACGAAGTCTTCGGCCAGCACTTTGCGCAGCAGGTCGCTTTTCACGAACGGCGTCGCAGCTGCGCTCAGGCGAGTGAGCGTCGCCTTGTCCGCAATGACCACCTGGCCATCGTCAGAGACTTTGACGGTCATCTGGAGTGATGCTTGCTCAATGCTGGCATAGTCGAAGATGCCGAGGAAGTTGAAGGTGAATGTGTGCCTGGTGGTCTTCAGATGATCGAAGACGCTGCCTACTTTTGACACGCCACGAGGCAGAGCCGAGCCACTCATAAGCCGCGAGAGGTCCCCTTGCATGGCACTCTCGAAAGCGCTTTGTGCATCGGCGTCCATCGCCTCTGTATCGAAGTTCCAGGAGAACGCGACCTGGTCGGTGAGCGTGGTGTCGCACTCTTCATCGATGGCGATCGAAAGCCTGGTCTGCGCCGCTGCCTGGTAGGCTGCCTCTGCATCTTCGGCAACAGAGGCTGGTACATTCGCCTTGATCCATGCGGGGTCGAGTTTACCCTGCGACCCGAGCAGCTCATATACTTTCGCGATTAGATCGAATCCGCCGATCGCCGCATCCGCGCTGACGCTCGCCTCAAACGTCACGCTGAAGGTGTCACCCTGCTTCTTGTAGTAGCCGAGCTCGATTGTCTTTCCATCCTTGTTCCAGAGCCTGACCTGGAATTGGCCGGTGAGCGTAAATCCGCCGCCGAGGGTAATGCCTGGCCCCGCTGTGACGGTGATCGGTCCATAGTTTGAACTGCCCAGGCTTGCCGTGGGAGTCACCTCCGTTAGCAGGTCGAAACTTCCGGCAAAGGAGACCTTGCCATGCGCGTCATAGACGAAGACAGTACCGGAAGGGAAAGACAGCATCTCCGCTGGTATGTGCGGAAGCTTATAGGCTTCGCAAAGCGTGGCAAGTGCGCTCTTGAGAGTCGGGTAGGCTCCGGTGCCGTCCGGCGCAAAGGGCAGATAGAGCTTGGCGCTCGAGGCCGAGTTGGCGGAAGGCGTAAGCGTGTAGGCTTCCGGCCCATCGGCAAGCTTGGCCTGCAGCGAGAGCTGGAAGCCGAGCGCCACATAGTAGTTGCGCTGCATGTCGATCGAGGAGCCGTACTGGTCCTTTGGGAAGAGGGAGTTGTCGTCAGGCTTTGCGCTGGGCGTTGTAGAAAGCTTGGCCGGCTTGTGCAGATCGAGTGATCCGGTGAGACCGCCACCTGCCTTAAAGGTTGCGGTTCCGCCTTTGAGCGAGACGGCGGGCAGGTAGTTGAAGCCGACCGCGAGGCTGTCGATCCGGACTGCATCGAGCCTCTGGTCGAGGGCGCCGATTACGTCTGAGCGGAAGAAGTGAAGCACCGAGGCAGGGCTCTTGCCGAGGACCGCATTGTCCAGGATGGTTGCATCTGCTGTAAGCGAAGAGTTGTCGGTTAGTGTGATCTTTGGCATGTTTGGGTGGGTCCGTCAAAGCAAGTTGGGAGAGACGGCAAGTTTGCACCAACGAGCTCCTCTTGGCAACCAAATGTGTACGGGAGCTTGCAAGGCTGCGTCTGCCCGGGAGGAGGAATCGGGAGGATTTCGGCTGCATGTGGGCACCATTCCCTGAATGGCTAAGCGGGTAGGCTTTGCCGAGACCGCGGCAAGAGTGGCGCTGGCATACGCATGAGCCACGGGTACACTGGTGCCGATGCCCTTGACCTTGCCCCTGAGCGTGATGGAACCGGCGGTGGCTGCCGCGGGTGTGCTGGGCCTCGCTGCGGGTGCCTGCGCGTACGCCGGCCGCTGGCCTACGTCCCAAATTTTTGGCACGACGCTCATTGCCGGCAGCGACTGGCGGGAGCTCGCGCTCACCTTCGACGATGGACCGAACGAGCGCTACACCCAGGAGGTGCTCGAATACCTGGCGCTGTACAAGGTGCGCGCTACGTTTTTCATGGTGGGCGACTATGTGCAGCAGCTGCCCTGGCTGGCTCGCGAGGTACACGCGGCAGGGCACCTGGTCGGCAACCACACCATGCATCATTCCAACCTGATGTACCAGTCGCCAGCAAAGGCCAGGCAGGAGATGTCAGACTGCAGCCGGTTGCTCGAAGACACGCTGGGGGCGCCGGTGCGCTATCTTCGGCCGCCCTACGGGGGGCGCCGGCCGGACATATTACGAGCCGCGCGCGAACAAGGCTTGGTTCCGGTGCTGTGGAACGCGACCGGATATGACTGGCGGGCTAACCATCCGGATCGTATATACGCAAATCTGTCGCGGGGTATAAGACGTAACAAGCGCGCCGGTCGCGGGTCAAACCTGCTGCTCCATGACGGTGGGCCGGGTGGCGTGGGCGTGAGCCGGGCGCGCACCGTAACGGCCGTTCCAATGGTGATTCACCGGATGCGCCTTGAAGGTTTTCGCTTCGTTACGCTGGACCGATGGAGCAGGCTGGAGGCTAACCGGGAACCCACGTCTTGAGAACGCGAGACGTGATTGGGCGTCGGCAAGTCTAGGCGCGGACGCGCAATCCGCGCTCTGGTGCGAAACGAGCGGCGAGCACAGGCAGCCCGAAGACCAGGCCGACGACCAGCGTCGTCGAAAGCACATCGTTGCGGTAGAAGGGCAGGGCTGCGATGAAGCAGGTCACGAGGCCAGCTGCAGTATGCGGATAGAACGAGCCCGCGCCGGCCCAGACGGCGTAATTCGACACCAGGAAAAACGAGGTCGAGGAGAGCAAGGCCGCTCCCACGACACGCGGCGCCGACTGGCTCTCGCGCAGCAGCACCCGTCCAAAGACCATTGCAGCTGCGTACCAGGTCCAGGTCAGCAGGTAGGCGTCAACGTGGAAGGGATAGCGATAGGCAAAGACGGTGAGGTAGTAGTCGACCGCAGCCAAGGCAGCTAAAGGAACGACAGCCTGCCAGAGCGGGCGTCGCGCGCCGAAGACCAGCAGTGCGCCGCCAACGGCAGTGAAGTTGAGCCACGGGTGAGGCAGCACGCGGCTCAGAATGGCAATAAAAAGTAAGGCGAAAGCAAGCACGGAGCACCTCGGATGCGTAAGTTCCATTGTCGGGAGTCGCGAGGTATGGGTCAAGCACCAAAGCCGTAGGGGGAGAGAAATCGAGCCAGTCAGTCCGCGACCATCAGTTCGCCGGGCAGGATGGGCCGGGTGCGCGGCAGGGCTCCGCGAGCGGCCGCACGCCCCATGAGCAGCAGCGCGCCCGTATAGACGCCCAGCTTGACCACGCTCGTGGCGCGGGTTTGCGGGAGGGTCTTCCACAGCGCCAGCAGCACGGCCTGTGCGATCGTGACCGCCCAGACCGAGCCATAGAAGTAGCGGCGCTCGGTACCTTCACCCCTGGTCGATGGTCCGACCCGCGGCAGCTTGCCCATTGCGCCTGCGAGCAGGATGGCAAAGCATAAAGGCGCGTAGGCGTACTCGTAGACCTGCTTCATGTACCAGGTACCCCTGGCGGCTGCAACCGTCAGACCGGCGAGATTGAGCAGGGCAAAGCTCAGCACCGCGTTCCAGGCGAAGGTGTAGCAGATGCGCCGGTACAGCGGGTTGGGCTTGTCTTCATCAAAGCGCAGGATGTAAGGGCCGGGTTCGGCACCTGGAAGCCGCCCGCGTATCGCGGCAACGCCTGTGCCAGCCATCACGGCCGCGAGCCAGACAAGATTGCCCCGGCTGAAGCCGCGGGCAAACAGCGAAAAGGTCAGCGGGCCCGGAGCCAGAAAAAAGACCCAGATCCAGATCGGCCAGTGCGCCAGGCGATAGAGGCCTGTGTTCCGCGTGCGCATCTTGCGGGCTTGCGCGTATTCGACCTTGCCGCTGTAGGACATAGGTGGGAGTTTTGCAGAGCTTCGACAACGCGTCAAACTGGATTGGGATTGTGCCGAGTGAGCTGATCCTCAGCGCTGTACGCGGGCGTTCATCACCTGCGTCTCAATCTGCCCGAGCGCGTCAACGTAAACCCAGCCTGCCAGGACGGGCGAGTCGTTCGAGCCCAGCCCCAGACGGGAGTAGTCGAAGCGCATGTCGGTGAACCGCACCGTGTGCCAGTCAGGCTGCGGGGCATCCGCGCCGGGGATGGGCTCCGCGCCGAGGTCGACCGTCAAAGGCCAACTCGACCAGTTGAGATACACGCGGCCCAGTTGCGACTGCTTGGCGGCAGCGACGGCTGATGTGACGGCAGGTTTGGCGATTGGATCTGAGTCCTGCGCGACGGCGTCGGTAAGCGTATGGACGTCGGCACTCTCGTAACGATTTTGGGTTTCGGCGATCACGTGCCAGTGGAAGGGATCGAGCGGGTAAGGCTCGGCGCCGACACGCAGCAGCGGCTCGCCTGAGAGCGGGCCGCCGTCGAGCGTTCCTGCGCGGGCGAGCGATAGGGCGTGGGCGTGCTCGGCGTTGCGCAGGGCCCAGATCAGTGCTACGCAGACGAGCGCCGCTGCGGCCAGGCCGCGGCCTGGAAAGAGCGGGCGCTTGCTGGTCATCTCGCGGTCGACGAGCCCGAAGATGGAGGGCAGCACCAGGCCCAAGATCAGCAGAAGCAGGATTAGGGGGTCGATGATGAAGACGATGTCGAGCGAGTACCAGCGAGGGCTAAAAGGGTAGAAGGGGCGCAGGCCGTAGTTGTTGGTCAGGTCGAGGATCAGGTGGCTGAAGTCCGCCAGTAGAGCGACCAGCCAGACCCAGACCCAGCGTACCGGCGTTGGCGCGGGCTGGCGGCGAAGACGGTGAATCGCGTAGACGATAAGTGTGACGGCGAGCGCCATGAAGGGCGCGCCAAGGAGCGTGTGGGTGATGCCGCGATGGTGAGCAAAGCCTGTGACCGGGCCGGCGAACGAGGCGATTACGTCAATGTCGGGTGCTTCGGCGGCAAGGGTGGCGGCGAGGGTGGCATAGGCTGTGGTACGGTTGAGGCCGGCGCGGCCGAGGCAGGCGCCGGTCAGAAAGTGTGTGACTGGTTCCATGATTGCCAACGTAGACGGGGCGCATGAGAAAGGCAACCCGCCCTCGCTTTATCATCGTGGTCTATGGAGAAGAGCGGACCTCAGGCGCGGATACACGCATTGCGCGAGCAGCTTCGCCGCCATGAGTACCAGTACTACGTGCTTGATGCTCCCAAGATCGATGACCTGGCTTATGACGCGCTGATGCGGGAGTTGCAGGCGATCGAGCGGGAGCATCCGGAGTGGGTGACGCCTGACTCGCCGACCCAGCGCGTGGGTGGCAAGGCGAAGGACGGCTTCGTCAAGGTGGCGCATTCTCGGCCGATGCTGTCGCTTGACAATGTGAATTCGGAAGAAGAGCTGCGCGACTGGGACCGGCGGGTGCGCGAGCTTGCCGGTGCGGGGGCAAAGGTCAGCTACGTGTGCGAGTACAAGCTCGATGGCTTGTCGATGGCGCTGCACTATGAAGCGGCAGGCGACGGCTCGCGGCTGCTGCGCGGGGTGACGCGTGGAAACGGGTCAGTGGGCGAGGATGTGACTGGGAATGTGCGGACGATCCGGTCGGTGCCGCTGGTGGTGGACGCGGTTCAATTAAAGAAGGCTAAATTGCCGGCGGCCTTTGAGGTGCGCGGCGAGGTGGTGATGCCGCTGGCCTTTTTCTTGCGCATGAATGAAGAGCGCGAGGCATTAGGCCAGCCGCCGGCCGCAAACCCGCGCAATGCTGCGGCGGGTACCATCCGCACCCTGGAGCCGAACGTTGTCTCGCAGCGGCGGCTTGATTTTTACGCTTACTTTGCGCTGACGCCTACGGGGGAGACGTTGTTTGCTGAGCAGGGAGATGCGCTTGATGCACTGACTGCCGCTGGCTTTCGGGTGAACCCGCATCGTGAGGCGATCGAGAGTATTGAGAAGCTGCTGGCTTTTATCGCGCGGGCTGAAACAAATCGTGCGAGTCTCGGTTATGAGATTGATGGCGTCGTTATTAAGCTGAACAACGCCGAGTTGCAGCGGCGCCTGGGCTACACGGGTAAGGCTCCCCGGTGGGCGGTGGCGTACAAGTTCGCGTCGCGTTTTGCGATCACCCGCGTGGATGATGTCAAGGTCCAGGTGGGCAGAACCGGAAAACTTACGCCGGTCGCGTGGCTCGCGCCAGTGTCGCTAGGGGGCATTACGGTGACGCGGGCGACGCTGCATAATGCGGACGAGATCGCGCGGCTCGGTTTGCTGATCGGCGACTTTGTGCGCGTAGAGCGTGGCGGCGACGTGATCCCGAAAGTTGTGGAGGTGATCGAGGACGCGGATCACCCGCGCGGTTCGCAGGCTTTTGTCTGGCCGGACAAGTGCCCGGTGTGTGGCTCCGAGATCAAGCGTACGGAAGGCGAGGCTGATTACCGCTGCGTGAATATTGACTGCCCGGCGCGCGTTTCTGAAAGCCTGCTGCACTTTGCTGCTCGCAGTGTGATGAACATCGAAGGGCTGGGGGATGCGGTTGTTGCGCAGTTGCTCGAGCGCGGGCTAGTTGCCGGAATTGCGGATATCTATGCGCTTGATGAAGCGAAGCTGCTCTCGCTCGAGCGGATCGGGCAAAAGACGGCGGACGCGCTGCTCGGCGAGATTGCGCGTTCAAAAAGCGCCGGGCTGGCGCGGGTGCTCTTCGGGCTTGGCATTCGCTTTGTGGGCGAGCGGACGGCGCAGCTGCTGGCGGAGGAGTTCGGGTCGATTGACGCGCTGATGGAGGCGGCGCAGGAGGAACTCGCGCGCGTGAACGAAGTGGGGCCGCGTGTGTCGCAGGCCATTCGGGAGTTTTTCGATGAAGAGAAAAACAGGGAGTTAGTTGAGCAGTTGCGAGAGGCCGGGCTTGTGCTCACAGCCCAGCGACGCGAGCGTTCAAGCGAGCTTGCCGGTCTTACCTTTGTGATCACCGGCACGCTGCCTACGCTCACGCGTGAAGAAGCGAAGGAGAAGATCGAGGGGGCCGGCGGTAAGGTTTCCGGCTCCGTGAGCAAGAAGACGAACTACGTTGTCGCGGGAGACGAGGCTGGGTCGAAGCTTGAGAAAGCGCAGCAGCTTGGCGTGCCGGTGCTCGATGAAACGGCGCTGCTGCGCTTGCTGGCCGGCGTAACAGCGGATGTTTTGCTGCACTCCGAATGACGCATATGGGTGACGTGCCGAGCGAT
>CAXTMM010000013.1:33326-38950 GCA_964245415.1 uncultured Acidobacteriaceae bacterium
ATGCAGATCCGCTTCTCGTCGTGCTGCTGGGCCCGACCGCCAGCGGCAAGACAGAGCTCTCGCTGCACCTGGCGGAACGGTTTGACGGGGAGATCGTGAGCTGTGACTCGGTGGCGGTTTATCGGGGGATGGATCTGGGCTCGGCCAAGCCCTCGCGCGAGGATCGAGCGCGGGTTCCGCATCACTTGATCGATGTGGTCTCTCCGGACCAGTCCTATACCGCCGGCGACTACAGCCGGGCTGCGAGGGCGGCGACCGCAGGGATTGTTGCGCGAGGGCGACTGCCGATTGTGACCGGCGGCAGCGGGCTTTACTTGCGGGCGCTGCTGGATGGCTTGTTTGACGGTCCGCGGCGGTCAGAGCCGCTGCGGGCGCGCCTGCGCGGTTCCGCGCAAAGACATGGAGCAGGCTGGCTGCAGCGGTTGCTGGCGCGGGTTGATCCTGGCTCGGCTGCGCGTATCCACGCGCATGATGAACCGAAGTTGATTCGCGCGCTGGAAGTCGCAGTGGCTACCCGAGAGCCGTTGTCAGCTGCTTTTGCCGGCGAGAGCGCACGCAATGCATTGATCGGCTATCGCATTTTGCGACTTGGATTGCAGCCGGAGCGGACCGCTCTCTATGCGCGCATCAATCAGCGAGCCGCCGCGATGTTTGCCAGAGGACTAGTTGAAGAGACGCGTGCTTTGCTGGCTGCTTATGAGCCGCCGCCCGCTGCTCTTGGCGCCCTTGGCTATCGGCAGGCGATGCGCGTGCTGGGCGGCGAAGCTACGCTAGCAGAGGCGATTGCCGAGGCGCAGCAGGGGCACCGCAATTACGCCAAGCGGCAGGGGACATGGTTTCGGCGCGAACCTGATGTCGAATGGCTGGCTGGCTTTGGGAGTGATGCAGCTATAGCAGCGGCCGCTTGCAGAGCGGTCTCGGCTGCGTTGGCGACGGCTTAGTTGAGCCCGAAACTTTCGTTGTTGGATTGAGCTATGTACGGATGATGAAACCCACATCTCAGAAGCGAGACGTGAGGCACCCTTTTCTCTTCAGTAGTATTGGCGCTATGCATTGCGGCGCAACGATCAGACCGCGAGTGAGCCGGTGTAGACGGCCATGCCCGCGACTGCGTCGACACCCATGGCATCAAGCTGGTCGATCTCGGACTGGTCGCGGATACCGCCGGCCACGATGAGCTGGTGCTCGGTGAGCGCGCGCAGACGTCGCGCCTGATCCATGGGGAAGCCGCGCATGGTGCCTTCTGTGTCGACGTGGGTATAGAGGAAGCCGCCGCAGAAGGGCTCAAGCGCGCTGATGGCTTCGTCCGGAGTAAGCGCGAGGCGGTCGCGCCCGCCCCGTACGGCGACGCGGCCGGCGTTCGTGTCGATGCTGGCCAGGAAGCGATCGCTGCCGATGCTTTCGGCGATCTTCGACGCGAGTGCTGTGTCAACTAGCGCTGCGCCGGACTGCTCGGCCTGATCGTCCATTTCGCAGAATAAAGCGGAGCCGAAGATCACCTTGCGCACGCCGCTCGCGAGCAGCTGCTGCGCCTGCGCAACGGTGCGTATGCCGCCGCCTACCTGGCAGGGCAACTCGCGGGCGATACGCTCGATCAGCGCACTGTTCTCGCCCTGGCGCTTGGCTGCGTCGAGATCGATGAGCTGCACGATTGGGTAGCCGCGGAAACGGTCGATCCAGTAATTGAAGTCGTCGAAGGCGAGCCTGGGCTCTTCGCCCTGCACGAGTTGGACGATCTGGCCGCCGAGCAGGTCGATCGCGGGGATTAGCATGGGAGCCTCACCGGGACGCCGCGAGCAGCAATTTGCTGCTTGAGCTGGCGCGCGTCACTGATGCCGAAGTGGAAGATGCTGGCGGCGAGCGCGGCGTCGGCTTTGCCTTGAAGCAGTACATCGGCAAAGTGGTCGGCTGTGCCGGCGCCGCCGCTTGCGATCACAGGGATCTGGACGGCTTCGGAGACGAGTGCGGTGAGTTCGCAGTCGAAGCCGGCACGGGTGCCGTCGGCGTCCATGCTGGTGAGCAGGATCTCGCCTGCGCCGCGCTGCTCGGCTTCGCGTGCCCAGTCGATAAGCTTGCGGCCCGTGGCCTTGCGGCCGCCGCTGGCGTAGACCTCGGCCTCGGCTGCGCTGTGCGCGGTTCGTCGCGCGTCTGAAATCCAGTTCGACGCGCGACGCGCGTCGATGGCGACGATGACCGCTTGTGCGCCGAAGCGGAGGCCGATCTCGCCGATGAGTCCGGGTGAGGCAAGCGCGGCGGAGTTGATGCTGACCTTGTCCGCGCCTGCGTCAAAGACAGCCGTCGCATCGTCAGAGGTGCGTATGCCGCCGCCCACAGTGAAGGGGACGAAGAGGCGCTTTGCTGTTTCGCGGACTGTTGCGATGAGCGTCCCGCGGCCCTCGTGGGTCGCGGTGATGTCGAGCAGCACGATCTCGTCGGCACCCGCGAGTGCGTGGCGCGCGGCGAGTTCGGCTGGTGCGCCGGCGTCGACGAGGTCTTCAAACTGCACGCCTTTGACGACGCGGCCGTAGGCTACGTCGAGGCAGGCGATGATGCGCTTGGTCAGCATGTGTGTTTAGAGCCCCACGAAATTCTGTAACAGTCGCAGACCGGCGGCACCTGACTTTTCTGGATGAAATTGCACGCCCATGACATTGTCGCGGACGGCGATCGCTGTGAAGTCTTCTCCGTACTCTGTAACGGCTACTGTGTCTTGACCAACTGGTGCTCGGTAGGAGTGCGTGTAGTAGGCAAACGTACCTTCGTCGAGGCCGGCGGTGAGTGGCGTAGGCCGTGTGAAGTGTATAGAGTTCCAGCCGACATGTGGGCATTTGAGTCGAGCCTCGAAGGCAGGGCCGAAGAAGCGTTCGCACTCACCAGGAAATACGCCAAGCCCTGGTGTGCCGGGTGCCTCAGTGCTGCCAGCGTAAAGCCATTGCAGCCCGACGCAGATGCCGAGGAAAGGCTTGCCGGCCGCGATGAATTTGCGGATGGCCGGCGTGAGCTTTTGTTGCTGGAGGAGCTCGGTTGCCGCGAAGTGTCCTACGCCCGGGAGCATGGCCTTGTCCGCGCGCAGCAAGACCGCGGGGTCCGCGGTCACCATCGCATCAACGCCGAGCGAGGTGAGCGCCTTGACTACGGAGGTGAGATTGCCGGCGTTGTAGTCGATCACGGCGATCGTTGCGAGTTTCGCGCTCGTCATAAAAGACCTTTCGTCGATGGCAGCATCCCGCCTAACTGCGAGTCGCGCATGCAGGCGACTCGCAGCGCGCGCGCGAAGGCCTTGAAGATGGCCTCAATCTTGTGGTGGTTCGAGCGGCCGTACATTGTTTTCAAGTGGACGTTGGCGCGAACGCCTCGTGCGAAGCCGTCGAAGAAATCTTCAACAAGTTCGGACTGCAGGTCGCCGACCAGGGTGCTGCGTACCTTTGTTTTTATTTTGCAGGAGACGCGGCCGCTCAGATCGATCGCGGCGATGGCGAGGGTTTCATCCATGGGCATGAGGAAGTAGCCGGCGCGCATGATGCCCTTCTTATCGCCGAGTGCTTTGTCGAAGGCCTCGCCGACAGCGTCGTCGATGCGAACGAGGCGGCGCTGCGCGCGGGCGTCGCGGAGCGCGATGCCGACGTCTTCGACGGTGTGGTGCTGGTCTACGTCGAGGTCGCCCTTGCAGGTGAGTTCGAGATTGAAGGCGCCGTGGCGGGTGAAGAGCTCGAGCATATGATCGAAGAAGCGGATGCCGGTTGCGACCTTGTAGACGCCTGTGCCCTCGATAGTGAGCTTCAGCTGGATCTTTGTTTCGGTGGTGCTGCGGTCGAGCGTGGCGCTGCGCCTGGCTTGTTTTGCGCGAGGCGCAGCTTTTGTGACAGACGCGGGTTTTGGCTGGCTCGCGATCATTGCAGTATCGTTCGTCATGATGCGGGGACTCCTCGGATGCTCTCGCCTGGCTTCCAGCTTATGGCTGCGAGCGACTCGGCGAGGGCTGTATGGCTTTGCTGCATCTGCTCGCGCGGGCCGATGGTGACGCGTACGCAGCCCTGGCAGCCGGGATCGGCGAAGCGGTCACGCACCAGCACGCCGCGGGTGTGCATTTCGTGGACAAACTCGCGGTGCTTTGCGCCGATGTCGAGCAAGACGAAGTTTGCCTCGGAGGGCCAGCAAGGGATACTTGAGGATTCAAGCAATATTACGAATGCGGTGCGCGCGAATTTGACCTCGTCGACGTACCAGTGGAGGTAGGCGTCGTCGTCAAGCGCCGATGGCAGGCAGGCGAGCGCGAGAGCATTCACGCTATAGGGCGAGATGACTCTGCGCATCCAGACCATTGCTTCTTCGCTGGCTGCGAGCAGGCCCAGGCGCAGGCCTGCGAGACCGTAGGCTTTTGAGAATGTGCGGGCGACAATGAGATTGGGTACGTGGCCGATGGAGTCGATCACCGATTGGCCGAAGAAGTGGAAGTAGGCTTCGTCGGCGAGGATGATGGCGTGGGGGGCTGCTTCGGCGAGGGTGAGGATTTGCGTGCGTGTGATGACGCTGCCGGTGGGGCTGTTGGGATTGGCGAGTGCGATGATGCGGGTGCGCGGGCTGACGGCGGCGAGTACGCGCTCGTAGGGGAAAGCGAAGTCTGCGGCAGCCTGGACGGTAGTGATCTTCGCTCCGGTGGCAGAGGCGTAGACCTCGTACATGGAGTAAGTCGGCACTGGCAGCAGTATTTCAGTTCCAGGGTCGAGCCAGGTCTGGCAGAGAACGTGGATCGCTTCGTCGACGCCGTTGGTGAGCAGGACCTGGTTTGCCGCAAGGCCCAGCTTTGCCGCGATTAGCGCTTCTATTGGGCCGCGCTCGGGGTATTGAGTAAGTGCTCCAGTGGTGACTGCTGCTAGAGCTTGGGCGACGCGTGGTGAGCAGGCCAGGGTGTTTTCGTTGAAGTCCAGGCGCAGGCCGTCGCGGTTGCCAAGCGGCGGGTGATACTCCTTCATCGCGAGTACGGCTGCGCGTGGCGTTGGGGTGGCGATTGTTCCACGTGGAACATGCATGGGTGGCGACGGTGCGTCAACCATGGGTAACTCCTGAGTTAACAGTGCGGGCACGGATGGCTTCGGCATGGCCGGTGAGTCCTTCTGCTTCGGCGAGCTCGATTGCGGCGGGGGCGAGGGTGGCGAGAGCTGCAGAGGTGTACTGCTGGACGGTGATGAGTTTTAGGTAGTCGTGGACGCTCAAGCCCCCGCGCAGGCGCGCCTGTCCGCCGGTCGGCAGGGTGTGGTTGGGACCCGAGACGTAGTCGCCCATGGGCTGGGGGGACCAGCGGCCGATGAAGACCGAGCCTGCATTGTGCACCCAGGCCAGGTCGGCGGGGGAGTCTACGGTCAAGAGTTCGCCGGCGAGTTGCTTGGTGATGGAGCGGGCTTCTTCGATCGAGCTGGCGATGATGGCAAAGCCGTTACGGGCAAGCGAGAGCGCGGCGATGGGGTTGGTGCGGGCCTGCTGCCTGGCTTCGGCGATGACGGCTTTCGCGAGCGAGGGCGTGGTGGTGATAAAGATGGCGAGAGCTTCGGGGTCGTGCTCGGACTGGTCAACAAGGTCGGCGGCGATGTGGGCGGGGTCGCCCTCTTCGCTGGTGACGATGATCT
>CAXTMM010000014.1:0-6738 GCA_964245415.1 uncultured Acidobacteriaceae bacterium
GCCGTGTCGACGCATCGGTCGCGGCTATCTCAACAATGCAACGGCTCGCGCCTGCATGCCGAACCACGTTGGTGACCGCCTCGCGCAGCACAAGCGCCAGGGTTGCTTCGTGTTGTGCGTGCAGCCGCGGCGCGACAGATGGCACCTGCGACTCGACTCCTGCCGCTTCAAGCGTCTGGGCGGCCTCATGCAGCTCATCATCAAGCCCGCGCGTACGATACCCGCTTACTGTTTCACGCACCTCGGCCAGTGCCCGCCGCGCTGTATCTTCTATGTCACGCAACTCGCTTGCAGCGCGTTCAGGCTGCGAGGCAAAGAGCTTGCTCGCGAGCTCGCTCTTGATCACGATCAGCGACAGCGTATGTCCCAGCAGGTCATGCAAATCCCGCGCAATCCGCTCCCGTTCGGCGGTTTTGGCCAACTGCGTGATCTCGTCGTGCGCCATGCGGAGCTTTGCATTGCTCCGCTCCTGCGTTCGCATGCGTACCGCATTCATGGTGCTCAGCGCCGTCACACCAATGCCAATCGACCACTCCCAGGAACTCAGTTGGAAGTACCAGGCCTGCACGCAGATGATCACGCAGGTCAACGCCATCAGCTGGAATACCCGCGCATCACTCTCTACGAGGTTGACAAGAAACCACGCGATATAAAAGTAAATACCGAACGCACTCTGGTTGACCGGCACGTAGACAAGGGCGAGTGCGAGCGTACCCAGCGCGCACAACTGCCGCGTTCGCAAGCCTCCAAGCGTCACACCAAAGTAAAGCGGCAGAAATGCCAGCAATGCCAGCGCCAGATAAACCCACTGCCGAGGATCGCGGTCATAGAAAGGCTGGATAAACCAGAAGCCGAGATACAGCAGCCAGGTGAACGGGCTCATGCCGCGTCCTTCGATCGCGACATTGGTCGACGAGCAGTATTTCTGCGGATCCCCATCTCGGCTAAAGAACTTCATAAGTCACCATGGACTATCGCGCACAAGAAGCTACATGCAGTATAACGTTTGTCCACCAAGAGTTTCATCCGATCCGTTGGTCTCTCAAGAAAAGACCGAGCAGCATAACGACAACAGAGATGTGAAACACGCAATGCAGCGCGTCGGGAACAATCCCGTTGCGTCGAGGTAGGAACGCATACGTATCCGCAAAGATAGTTTGATAACGTGCGGCCCGCTTTTCGTTCGGCAGAACAAGATACGGTATCCACCAGGCACGAAGCAGACCGACAAAAAACAAGCCGTAGGTAATCCACAACCACATTTCAAGCCAGTGCGGATAAGACCTACCGAAATACGATGCGCTATAGAAGAGGCCAATGCCTGAAGGCAATGCCGCCAGCAGTGTTGTAATTATGAGAGACAGGCGCGTGTCCTGGCTTCGCTTCGCCGCTCCATTGTTCCAGCGTCCAAGCGGCACCCAATCATGCAACAGCAGGAAGACAACGATAAACATTTGGAGCACAAGAAATGCGGTCTCGAAAGCGAAGCCGGACGTGTTCAAGGTGTAAGCCATCTTCCCCTAATCCAGTTTCCATCAAGTGCGTCTATTGATCAATCAGGCACGAGCCTCGCTGCGATGAAAGACAAACGCACACAGCGCGAGCAGCAGCACGGTGTAGCCGGCCAGCACGCTCCAGGACAGCAGCGGCGATACGGTGGCGTAGCCAAGGCTCACCAGCGCCAGGCGCGAGAAATAGTAGGAAGGCAGAAAGTGAGCGACTTGCTGCAGCCAATGCGGCAACGCCTCAATCGGCATCCACAGACCGCCGCAGAAAGAAAGCGGCAGGTAGAAAAGATTGATCATGCCGGGCGCAGCGTTGGGCGCCATCAGCAGGCCCAGCAACAGACCCATGCTGGCAAACGGTACCACGCCACCTACTACAACCAGTAACAACTTGCCTAATTCGTACAGCGATATGATATGTCCCGAAATCATAGTACCGAGCATAGCCAGCAGTATCGCGATCGCAACTGCAAAGCAGATGCTCGCCACTAACTTCGCCACCAGGTAAGCGCCGGCCGGCATAGGGCTCGCCCGCTTAAGTTCAAGCCAGCCATGCCCGCGCTCATGCGCCAGGCCGGCCCCAATACCGAACAGGGCTGAGCCCATAGCCCCAAAGCACGCGTACCCGGCGAGCAGGTACCGCGAGTAAAGCTGACCATGATACTGATCATGAGCGTTCATGGACGCGAACATGAGATAGAAGATAACCGGAAAGCCAGTGGTAGAAAACGTGAAAGCACGATTGCGGGCAAGCTTTACCAATTCGTAGCGAATCTCTTTGCCGTAAATGCGTGCTAGCGAGGGCGTGCTGCGGAGCGGAGTAGTAAGAGCTGCGGTGGACATGATCATACTTCCTTTCACTTGAGTGGGCTCTAAAGCTTCGGCGAATTAGCCTGCGAGGTAAGTGCAAGAAACGCATCTTCAAAAGCTGTGCCGGTCACTTCTATCCCGCTCAACTTTTCGTCAAGAGGCAACAGCGCGCGCAGCAACGCTTCGGGCTTAGTCGTGAGCAGAACAACCTGTCCGCCGTCCACGAGTGTCATCTCCGTCACACCGGGAAGCCCGCGCAGCACCGGTTCAAGCACGCTTGTGCGGCAGCGCACAGTCGACATCTGTACCTTGCCCTTAAGCTCAGCAGGCGTCCCTTCGGCGACGATGCGCCCAGCCTGCAGCAGCAGCACGCGCGTCGCCAGCGCTTCCGCTTCAGGGAGATAGTGAGTGGTCAGCAAGATCGTTTTGCCGCGGGCCGCGAGCAGACGTACCTGCTCCCAAAGTGCACGGCGTGCTTCGATATCCATACCAAGCGTAGGCTCGTCAAGGAAAAGCAAATCCGGGTCGCCGCATAAGGCCAGTGCGAAAAGCAAACGTTGCTTTTGTCCGCCTGAAAGTTGGCCAAAAAGCTTGCCAGCAATCGCTGACAAACCTGCGACCGCCAGTACCTCCGCCTCAGGCATCGGATGCGGGTAGTAACTCCGAAACTGGTCGATCAGTTCTCGCACCTTGAGAGAGTCTGGCAGGCGCCCAATCTGCAGCATGGCGCCGGTGCGCAAGCGTCCGGTGCGCTCACGCGGGCTCTTGCCAAAAAGCAACACCTCCCCCGAAGTCTGGCGTGTAAGCCCAAGCAGGGTTCGGATGGCGGTTGTCTTGCCCGCCCCGTTGGGGCCCAGCAGCGCGACGATCTCACCCTTGCGCAACTGAAAACTAATGTGATCGAGAGCGCGGTGATCATCGTACTGCTTGACCAGATCACGCACAACTGCCGGGGCTTGCTCAGCCCCGGCAGCAGACCCTTGCTTCTGCAATTTCCTGGTTCCAATCATGTCAACTGCCTGTGCTGCCATCAATCTAGCCCTCCGCCACCTCGGCATCTGAACAGGGGTAAGCTTAGGAGTCAAGTATCGAAGCAATCGGCGTACAGCGGGGAGTGTACTTTGTCAGCAAAGCGAAGTGACACTTGTCACCCGCGTCTGCACTAATGGACAAGGCAGACAAAGATCTGTTCGTGTGTCAAGCGACAGACGCTACGACCGCACCGTCCTGGGCGTCCCCAGTGGGAGACTCCGTGCGTTATAGCTATCGAAAGACTCGATGGTGGGTTCATCCTCGCCTTTGCTGACCAGGTATGTGCGTCTTACTCCGCTTCTCTGCTTCCCTCGTCGCTGACCAATCTGAAGGGATCGACGAACAGCAGCTTAGCAAACCTCCGCCGTCACTCGTGTGCTGAACTTGCGAAGCGTATCTCCGCAGATGCGTGATGCCGCGCATTAAGATCATCGGTCTTGCGCTTCGGTTCAGCTGCGGAGAAACCTTTGATGCTACGGAAAAGAAGTGCGCCCATGCTGCCCGCAGCTCTCCGGTCGCAGATGGACAGACGTTCTGTTCTTGCCTACTGCCACGATGCAGGCAAGATGGTCGAACTTACCTGCCAGTGCCACCATCCGCATGACCTGGGCCAAGCGCTACATCACTGAAATTAGCAGCGCGTTCGTTTCCCGAGTCGCCATGCTTCGCATCCTGTTGCAAAATAGGAAATGATGCGCCGAGCGGTTTTGTCTCAAGCGCGAACCTCACTCCTGTGCGCCAGTTCAGTTCGCTGTCAGGCTTCCCGGCCGCTTGTAGATCATGCTGCCGCCAAGCAAAAGCAACGCGTTCCTCATTCATTCCGCCGCTGACGTTCCTCGCTTCTATCTGAGCGAGCGGTAAACATCCGCCGGCCACCAATCCTCCTCTGCTGGGAGGAATAGTTAACGCAGGCTGACTGCGACTGTGCATTCGTTGAATCTATTTTGTGGGGCTGCAATGATGGGCCTATCTTGCCTTCAAGTGCATAAGTCTGACACACATTGGCTAAATGCTACGCCAGCTCGGCCGAGGTACGACGGTGCGCTTGGTAAACGCATCCTTCCCTATCCAAGATGCGTCTTTAGAGAGGGTAATAGCTCAGGAGTATCTTGAGTTACTTACTTGAAATGTCGAAAGAAGAGTCTCGTCTATTTTCACTCCTGGAGCAATATAACTCCATAAATGGAGTAACATGCGAGAAGCAATTGCTTCGCCCTAAGCACCACAGACCGCATCCTCTAAGGAAACTCAGCCTTGTCCAAGCCGCCAGCCAGCAACACTGCCGCCTATCCGTCGACCCTCTACCCGCCACCCGGCTTTCCCAACCTGGGCAGCCTTGAAGACCGCCGCCGGCTTTCACCCGCCGCATTGCGCACCTTCATGCGCATCATGCATCACTGGGGCGTGCGCGACGAACATGCGCGCGTGCTGTTGGGCGGCGTGTCGAACGGGACTTTTTATCAATGGAAGCAGGGGAGCGAAAAGCTGCTCGATCAGGACAGGCTTCTGCGCATCTCCTACCTGATCGGCATCTTCAAATCGCTCAATATCCTCTACAGCACTGCTCTCGCCGACCGCTGGATGCAGCTGCCAAATGCAAATGCAATCTTTGCCGGCCGTACGCCTCTCGAGTACATCCTGACCGGCGGCACGCCGGCCATGCATACCGTGCGGCAGTTGCTTGATGCGCGGCGCGGCGGCTGAATCTGCGCCACTCTCTCGCAACTGCTACAGCGCACCGCGATGCGGGCACCCGCGTTAAAGCAGAACCCCAAGTCAGATCGAACATGCTGAACAGGAGTGAATAGCACTATGGCAGAGGGCCAAAAAAAGAAAAAAAGAAAAAAATCGCGCCGGAATCCAGGGTTCCATCCAGAAGAAAATCCGCGACCGAATCCACAGTTGCATCGAAACCTGAATCTAACATCTATTGACGCTCCTCTGGCTGAGGAGAAAGTCGCGCTGCGCGCCAGCTTTGAACCCGACTCCAAAGGTCCTCGCCTGGCGCATCGTGCTGTCGAGCCGGACCATGAGCCTGCCGACACCGACGACACTGGCTATGTCCGTCTCCCGCCCGTCACCGAAGCTCGATGCTTGAACACCACCCGGCTCCTGCCTGCCAAATACAGCGAATCCGTGCTCACCCGCATTGCCGACTCTGACCCGGACCTGCCGTTAATCTTTGAGCTCGAGAACGCCACCAATGACCGGCTTCTGTCGGAAGCGAATCTGCGCCTCGGCATTACCGCGCGGGAGCTGGTCTTCGACGTGCCTTACTGCCGCATCATCAACGCCGCCTTCACTCACCCTCATCCCCAGGGGGGCCGCTTCTCCACGCCATACCGCGGTGCCTGGTATGCGGGCCTCGAGCTCGCCACGGCCAAGGCCGAGGTGCTCTTCCATCGCGCCATTCAATTCGCCGAGATCGGCTGGCAGCAGCCCGAGGAATTGGAGTACGACCAATACACAGCCGACTTTACCGGCTGTTTCCATGACCTGCGTCCGCAGGCATTTTCTCGAACAGACCCGGCGCCATGCCTCCAACAAGACGATCAACAGGGCGGCCCGGCAGCACTTGCAATCGTCGAGCGCGGGAGGCGCCAAGCTCCACTTGACATCCAGGCGGCTGGCATACCGGCAACGGCGGAAGAGTTCGCTTCGTGTCTTGCGCTGGGCAGCTATATTGCGTCGCAGCAGCTGGCTATCCATCTGCTTGACGCCGGTTCCTCAGGCATCCTCTACCCGAGTGCACGCCGCGCCGGCGGCAGCTGCATCGCATGCTTCCGTCCCAGCCTGGTAGCCAATGTGCGCAAGCGCGATCTCTACTGCCTGCGCTGGCACCCGGACCGCGCGGCGACCTTCGTACGCAGCCCGAGAACACCGCCGTCAGCTGAAGCACCAGGGCGAGCCGCACCATAACCGGATGTACCGTTTGGTTCTGCTCTCCTTCGTTCCCCCCCCCGCGAAAATCATCCCGAGCGTGGCTTTTCACTCATGAAGAAGCCACGCGCTCGCAGCCGCCATCCGGTCCACAGCTACCAGGCAAGACCTAGCTCACCTGCGCCGGTTTGCTTCCCAGCCCGGCTGACATCTCGTCAGCCAGCTGGCCTTCAGGCGCGCCTTCGGCAGACAAACGCAGGGTGCATAAAACATCCCGGGCAACCGTCGTATCGCCCTCGCCCGCCACCCAGACGCGCAACCAGTAGTAGCCATGCACGTACACAAGCTGAGCGTTGATCAGTGCGGTGCGGGCCAGCGTTTCCTTCATCGCGCTAATCATCTCGTCCAGGCTCGTCGCCTCCACCTGGACGCAAGGCGGGAAGCTCGCCTTCAGCAGCTCGCCGGTTCCATTCCAGAACTCGGTTGAGGCCAGCAAACCTGCGTCCACCGG
>CAXTMM010000014.1:6748-10382 GCA_964245415.1 uncultured Acidobacteriaceae bacterium
CATCTCGTGCATGCGCTCGCAGGCGCGCAGCAGCTCGGCATCCACGCGATCTTCAAAGCAGATGGTCAGCCGCTCCGGCTCGCGGCTAAGCCGAAGCGGCAACGCACCAAGCGCTTCAACGAGCGGCCGCGGCAGAAAGCCAGCCATGCGTTCTGCAGCAAAGGCTCCTACGCGAAACACCGGGCAGCCCCACTGAATGCTGAGGGCGGCGGCAAAATCTTCCTCCGGCAGCTGGGTCTGCTGGCGCAGCCAGGTACCCAGGCGCCCCGCTCCAGTCAGCCGCTGCGAACGAAGCGCGCGCTCCAGTTGGGCCTCGGTAATCACGCCTTGCTCGACCAGGATCTGACCGATTCGCACCCGGGGCCCGGTGGCCAGCGCAGCCGCGGTGCTCAGTCCGTGCTCGGCCGCCAGAGTGGCGCGAAAAGCAGCTTCCAGGCAGTCCAGGCTACACAGGCGCTGCCCGGCGAAGGTGAATATCCGGTCTTGATGCAACGGCCTCCGGCACTCCGGATTGGCGCATGACGTGTCTGTCTCCGGGGGTGGGACAAGAACATCGGCCACCGGGTTCGATGCAACGATATACGAGAAATCGTGCGGGTAGATCGAGCTGCTCTGCTGCATGGTGTCACTCCTGACAATCTTGATGACGGACTTACCGGGTTCGCATTGCGAGCGGCGGTTCCTGTCGTTTGGCGATCTCCAAAGCTGTCGGGTGCTTGTCGGTAAGCAAAAGCTATATCCTTCAGCTGTTGGAACAGTGCACTTACTTCTCAATCCTGCTCTAGCTCACCCGGCGCGCACGCATAGGGCGAGCCGGCTTGCTGCCCCGGCTGGCCAGATCGGCGAGCATCACGCGCAGGTGCTCCACAGCCGAGGCATGGATCTGCGAGACCCTCGACTCAACCACGCCTAGGATCAATCCAATCTCTTTCATCGTGCGCTCTTCGTAGTAGTAAAGGGTCATGACCAGGCGCTCACGCTCGGCCAGCTTCTCGATAGCCGCACTCAGGCGCGTCCGAGCCTCGCCCTCCAGGCACTGGTAAAGCGGATCCTCAGTTTCTTTTCCAGGCACAAAGGCAAGCTCTTCTTCGCCCGACTCTTCAGAACGCTCCGAGTTCAAGGTCGAAATCTCAAGACCCTTCAACTCGCCCAGCAGCTGCTGGTAATCACCCAGCTCAAGCCCCATCTCGCGGGCCACTTCAGCTTCAACCGGCGCCCGCCCACAGCGGGAGGTCAGCGCGCGGGTCGCTTCTTCAACTGCGCGCCCCTTGCGCCGCAGCTCGCGCGGGCTCCAGTCGAGCGTGCGCAGGCTATCGAGGATCGCGCCGCGGATGCGGAACTGCGCGTAGGAGCGAAACTGGACATTCTTCTCCGGGTTGAACTTGCGCGAAGCATCGATCAGGCCGAGGGTGCCGGCCGAGATTAGTTCGTCGAACTCGACATGCTGGGGCAGGCGCTCATGGATCTGACGAGCCACATAGCGCACCGTCGGAAGGTGCTCGATCATCAGGCGCTCCTGCTCGGCTGCCCGCGAGGGAACAGGCACCGTGTGGACGCGTCGGACCGGCGCGGCGGGCACAGCAGTTGAAGGAAAGGAAAACGACCCGATCGAGTTGACCGGCACTTCCAGCAGACCACTCTGGATCGTCTGCATGCTCTCGACCATGGCTTCAGCAACGCTCTGCATGTGCGCTTCTCCTTGTGTCCACCAAGCCCGGATTTTGCTCGCGCCGCGCGCTCCCGTACCGGGAAACAATCGTGGTCCAAGCAAGGCTGTGGTGAAAGCTTGTGCGCCTTGACTCTGTTCTGCAGCTGAGCAACAGTGGCTACAGCCGAGTCAGTGAAGGAGCAACAAGCACCGCCGGGTCTCTTGCGTAACCGCCTGCCCGACGAAGCGACATAAGTGCATGACTGTGGCCATCAAACAGCACATGGTATGTGGTTTTTCTAACAATCAGAAGGCAGGCCGACTTAGCGCGATGATCCATCTCGCCATCTTGCAGAGACGCAGAAAAGTCCGTATGAATGGGGTTCTACGCATGCAACGAACGGCTTCTTGCGTATCCCTGCAGATGGAATCGAGGTCGTCTTCGCGGCACCATCCAAGGCAACCGTCTAACTTAGCGCAGTGAGTGAAGTACCGCGCAAAAAATTAGATTTTCTTTATACCACCATCACTGTGACAGATTGAAACAGGGATCTCAGCCCGCTTGCTCGACCGCGCCATGCTGCAAAAATCGAAACTCCCACAACACACTTCCTCGCAAGCGACACGAACTCTATGTGCATCGCGCAGCGATATTTATTGACAAGGGATAGAACAGAGCCAAGTGCAGCAAGCCCGTGTACACTCAGGACAGGCAAATCGCAACAGAGAGGATTCCAAAGCAGCGAGGCGATACTTTCTGGCGTTGGGAGATGAGCGAAAAAGAAGCCTGTCTCACCGCAAGAAAGAATTAGGAAAGTTCCCGCAGGCAACAACAGCCGTAAACTCTGAGCGCTGGCAAAGACAAAGAAATCAAGCTTCCACAATCTCGCCAAAATCAATGTCGTCGACACCGATCGAGGTGCTTCCCTCCGACAGTATCCAAGCCCGTTCAAGCGTATGCTCAAGCTCGCGCACATTGCCCGGCCAGCTGTGCTCGACCAGCTGCAGCATGGCTTCCGCTGTGAGCGTCTTACAGGCCTCCTGCCGCGCCAGGCGAGCAAGCGCATGCTGCGCCAGCAGCGCTATGTCGTCGCTACGTCCAGCCAGCGCCGGAGTCTGAATCAAAAAAACCGACAGGCGGTAGTAAAGATCGGCGCGGAAAGTTCCGGCCGAAGCCATCTGCCCCAGCTTACGGTGGGTCGCGGCCACGATGCGCACATCCACCCGGACCGGTTCATTCTCGCCCACCCGCTGCAGCTCGCCACACTCGATAAAGCGCAGCAGCTTGGCCTGCAGCGCCAGCGGCAGCTCGCCGATCTCGTCTAGAAACAGTGTTCCACCGTGAGCCGCTTCCAGCCGTCCGGTGCGGCCCTGTACCGCGCCAGTAAAAGCGCCGCGCGTGTGTCCAAAGAGCTCTGCTTCCAGCAGCGCCTCAGGAATTGCCGCGCAGTTGAGTGCGACAAAGGGCCGTGAAGCACGAGGACTAAGCCGGTGCAGCGCCCGCGCAACCAGTTCCTTGCCGGTGCCGGTCGGGCCCTGCACCAGCACCGCAGTCGAACGTGGCGCCACCAGCCGGATCCGGCGTCCGACCTCAAGCATGCGGGGATCGGTACCGAGCAGCTCTGGCAGTGCGGCCGGCGCAATCGCCGGACGAGCCGCGAGGCTCTGCTCTCCCTTGCTCGCATGCCTGCGGCTGCGCACAATTTCAGCCTCAGTGGGGGCGGGGCTCCACGCAGCTTCGTCCACCTGCTGCGCGCGGCTCAAAGCATGCAACACCTCATTACGGTAAGCTCCCTGAGCCGGCGCGGCGCCAAAGTCGGTGCCGTCCATGGCCAGGATGTCGACGCCCGGATACTGGTCGGAGAGCTCCCGCACACACTCTGCCACTTCAAGGTCAGGCAGCCAGCTGTCCAAAAGGATCGTACCCGCCATCGCAGACTCCATCTGCGAGAACAGCTCGGCTCCTCCGGTGACCTGCCTCACATC
>CAXTMM010000014.1:10392-37405 GCA_964245415.1 uncultured Acidobacteriaceae bacterium
CGATGCGGCTCCGCAGCGCAGTGTCAGCACTCGCAAGCACGACCAGGCGGCCCAAGCGCGTCGTCCGCTCCCTGCCGCCCTGCTGCGCGTATACCGCTGCTCCGCTCGTCGCCATCTCGCCTCCAGTAGGTGTTTGCTACGTATGCTGTGCCTTGTCCAGGCTTTGCGGCTCCACATTGCAAGTCCGAACTTGCTACGCGCCGCGGCCAGCTGCCAGCGTGTACTCACCTGTCTTCTGCACTCCCAGCCTGCCGGAGATCGCAATCCGGTAACCCTGTCCGCGTACGGTCTCGATCAGGTGCACCGGCCCCGTGTCTCCAAGCTTGCGGCGCAGGTAGTTGATATAAACGTCGACCACATTGGTCTGACTCGCACGCAAACCCCACACCCGCTCGAGCAACGTCGCGCGGCTGACACAGCGGCCGCGTTCGAGCATCAGTTGTTCAAGCAGCGCGTACTCCCGGTTGGTAAGCTTGATCTGCCGCCCACCCCGCTCGACAACCCGCGCCAGCCGGTGCATGGCTAGATCCTGCACCTGCACCTGTACAAGGGCATCCTGCACCCGTGTGGACCGGCGCAACAGCGCCCGGCACCGCGCGCGCAGCTCCTGCAGCGAGAAAGGCTTGAACATGCAGTCGTCCGCACCCTGGTCCAAACATGCCAGCCGTGCCTCCAAATCATTGCCTCCGGTCAGCACCAGCACCGGAAAGCTCGCCCCAGTTGCTCTCAGACTCCGCAATACATCCGAGCCACCATTGTGTGGCGTCTTCATATCCAGGATGGCCAGATCCGGCGTCTCGGCAGAGATCGCAGCCAGCGCTGCTTGATCATCTGCAGCCGCCTGCACCTGGTACCCTTCTGACTCCAACCCGCGTCGCAAGAACCCTGCCAGTGCTGCATCCTCTTCTGCAATCAACAAGCGCATCCCGTGTTCTCCCACCACCAAGATGAAGGCTTTTCATCCCCTCTACAAGAAACTCATGAGGCCTTTCTAAGCTCGCGCTCACCTTTGGGACACCGCCCTCTTCCACGTGCCAGATCGGGAACGATGGCCTCCCGGCCACCCTTAGCCGCTTGACCATGCAGGCTTGACCATGGCGTCTGAGAACCCGAACAGCCTGCAATCTCAGCCAACTCAGGGCAAACAAACGGAACTGCTGACCAGCTGCAGCAGCAGGCACTATGTACTTTGCGATTCGCTTTTTGTTCGCTATAATTGCGCCATGGCTGTCACTCGCAGGCAAAAAGAGGTTCTTGACTTCATCTCCACCTTTGTCGAGCGCAACGGCTACTCGCCCTCTTTTGAGGAAATTGCTCGAGGACTTGACCTGAAATCGCTGGCTACCGTGCACAAGCACATCACAAACCTGCAGAATAAGGGCGCGCTGCAACGCGGGCACAATCGTAGCCGATCGATTGATGTGCTGCCGCAGCGCTCTCGCCTTCGCTCTTTAGATCGACTTCCCCTCATGGGACGAATCGTCGCTGGTCTTCCGGTCGAAGCCATGCAAACCAGTGATTCCATCTCGCTTTCTGACATCGTCGGTAATCGCGAGGTTTTTGCGCTTGAGGTCCATGGCGACAGCATGCGCGACGAGCATATCGTGGACGGCGACTATGTCCTGGTCGAGCGCACGCGCACAGCCCGCGATGGCGAGATCATTGTCGCCCTGGTGAAAGGATCCGAGACCACTCTGAAGCGCTTTTACCTCGAGGGCGCGGTCATCCGGCTGCAGCCATCAAACGCCGAGATGGAGCCGATCTACCTGCCGGCGCAGCAGGTGGAAGTGCAGGGCCGAGTCCTGGGCGTACTCCGCCGCTACGCCTGACCTGCATCCACGCGGCACAAGACAAAGGCCCGGCCCCATTATGGGGATCGGGCCTATCTCACTTTGTCCAATCTTAGAACTGCGTTATCCAACCAGTTTGCTCACGCTCTTCGAAATGGTATCTTTCGGAACGTAGCCGACGATCTGATCCGCAACCTTGCCGCCTTTGAAGAGCAGCAGCGCGGGAATGCCGCGAATTCCATACCGCATCGGGGTCGCCGAATTGCGGTCCACATCCATCTTCATAACCTTGAGCCGGCCGCTGTACTCGGATGCAACCTCGTCGACGATCGGCGCCAGGGCCTTACACGGACCGCACCATGCTGCCCAGAAGTCCACCAGCACGGGCTGCTCGGATTGCAATACCTCCTGCTCAAAGTTCGCGTCGTTTACCTCAAACACGCCTAATCCTGCCATCTTGACTCCTTCTTTCATGAACACGCAGATATAGATGCGTCGGAGGCGTATAGGGTCGCAGGCCGGGTGCTACATCGATTCCACCTCCACCCGGGATTCAGCCCAGGTAAAAGCGTCTGCGCACCAGCCGGATCGGACGATAGGCAGCCGGACGCAAAAACGCCCGCACTGTACAAGCCGCGGGCGCTAGAGCAGCCCTCCCCCAGAGCTGCCCACGTGACCGAAGGTATGGCTTTTGGCAGGTCAAGTAAAGAAAACTTAGGTAACACATAGGTCACGTCGTCGGTCGTTTAAACGACGCTCAAAGGAAATTCTCACTCGCTGACACAATCACAGGTAATAACTTCCGCCGCCTGTGCAGCCAAGGAGCAGTCGATCCACTCAGCGATCGTTGCTCCTTCGTATCCTTCCACCTGCTGTTGAACCAGGCTGCTCGCTCTCGGAACAGCTTCGGCAGACTCAAGCAGCAGCAGCACCGCCGGCCCCGCTCCGCTTAGAGTGACACTCAGAATGCCTCCGTTTCCAGCAAGAGGCAAGAGCCGGGGCAGCAAGGGGCAGACCGCACCACGATATGGCTGGTGCACAGAATCGGCCGTCGCCGTCCGAAGCAACTCGCCTCGCCCGGCCGCAAAGGCAGCCGTCAACATTGCCACCCTCTGCAGGTTAAGCACCGTGTCCCGGCGGCTGTACTGGTCGGGCAACACGGCGCGCGAAGCAGTAGTCGCAAGTGGAACCTCGGGCAGCACGAGCAGCGCATGCCACGCCGCCGGGGGCGTGATCGAAACAGCAGAGACAGGCGTCGCATCTACCCACTGCCCCATTTCCTCAACCTTCGGCCCAGGCAGACCCTCGTCCCATCCCGAGGCGACAAACCCGCCCAGCCAGCAGGCAGCAGCATTATCCGGATGACCTTCAAGCCGGCACGCTTCGGCCAGTATCTGAGTACGGCTCAGCCCGAGAGAGCCGAAATGAGACGCCAGCGTCACCCCAGCCAGCCGCGAGGCAGCCGACGAGCCACACCCCATCCCCAGCGGTATGCCGTTACCCATGGTAAGAGCAAGAGGCATTGCCTCACGCCCCCAGCGTCGCACCGTTTCCCGGTAAACCTCGAGCAGAAGGTTTCCCTCGATACGCGAGCAGATATCAACATCGCGCCCAGTCGCCTCTATCGAGAAGGAGTTCGCCGGTTCCGCATCGATCTCGAGGTAGAGCGCCAAGGCCAGCGCCAAAGTATCGAACCCCGGCCCGAGGTTAGCCGAAGTAGCAGAGAGCTTCAAATGCATTCCTACCGGCGACAAGGAGCCGGAACTCACCGCCCCGCCTCAACAGCCAGCCGCAGCGCCGCTTCCTCCGCAAAACCGTCGCCCTCAGCATGCCTCTGGAACAGCTCCAGCGCGCCCAGAACCTCTTCAGCATCCGCGTTCAGCAGCACCGTGTCGCGCTGCGTCGCTCGAATAGCCCCAGCGAGCCCTGCTTCTTCCTCAGCACGCAGCAACTTTCCGCGATGATAGTCGATGGTGTAATCGGAGTCCTTCAGCGTGTGCCCGGTCAAGAACAGCACGACCGACTCCTCGCGCGCCACCGAACCCCTGGCCACCAGCTTCTTCAATCCGGCCAAAGTCACCGCGGATGCTGGCTCGCACCCTATCCCCTCAGCGCCTATCTCCGCCTTGGCCAGCGCGATCTCAGCCTCGGACACCTGTTCACAGCAGCCGCCCGTAATCGCAAGAACACGCAGCGCCTTCCGCCACGACGCAGGATTGCCGATCCGAATTGCACTCGCCCGCGTCTCGGCCTCGACAGGCGTCAGCTCATTGTCACCATTTTCGAGCATCCGGTACAGCGGACTCGCACCTTCGGCCTGAATTACTGAGATGCGCGGCAAACGATCAATCAGCCCCAACGCCCGCAGCTCCAGAAAGCCCTTGCCTAGCGCGGAGCTGTTGGCCAGGTTGCCGCCCGGCACAATTACGTGATCCGGCACCGCCCAATCCATCTCTTCCGCAATCTCAAACGCCGGCGTCTTCTGCCCTTCAAGCCGGTACGGGTTCACCGAATTCAGCAGAAAAACCGGCGCCCGGCCAACCACCTCCGCCAGCGTCCTCACGCAGCCATCAAAATCCGTCCGCAGCTGGAGCGTTAGCGCGCCGTAATCCATTGACTGCGAAAGCTTGCCCCAGGCAATCTTTCCCTCAGGAATCAGCACCAGCGAACGCATACCCGCACGCGCGGCATAGGCAGCCATGGCGGCCGAGGTATTGCCGGTCGAGGCGCAGGCGACCCACTCGAATCCTTGCTCGTGCGCAACCGAAAGTGCGGCCGTCATCCCGGTATCTTTGAAAGAGCCGGTCGGATTGAGCCCCTGGTGCTTGGCAAAGAGCGCTGGCAGCCCCAGCGCCGCAGACGAGCGGCCAAGGTGATATAGCGGCGTATTCCCCTCACGCAACGTCACAATGCTGCGTTCGTCATCAACAATGGGAAGCAGGTCGCGAAAGCGCCAGACCCCACTCTGATCCACAGCCATGCGCGAGCTGCGCCGGGCAGCCCAGCGAGCTTTCAGGCTTTCAGTTTCGAGCGCAGGCTCAAAGGCGTCCCCGGAAGCATTCCAGCCAGGATACTCAACTTCAAACAGTTGCCTGCACTCGGTGCAGCGCAGGT
The DNA here is from genome assembly GCA_964245415.1 of uncultured Acidobacteriaceae bacterium. Lineage (GTDB taxonomy): Bacteria > Acidobacteriota > Terriglobia > Terriglobales > Acidobacteriaceae > EB88. Next base: position 15,297 of record CAXTMM010000014.1, read on the forward strand.
CCCCTCCCAGCTGGTCGCGGCTAATCACGCGGGCACAGTTGGTACAGCGCAGTTGGTGGGACGGGCGAGCGTTTTCCACGACACTCCTAGCCTAGCATTCAGCCAGGATCAAAAAGAAGCTTGCTCCGGAGCAGGTAGCATCACGGTGCGCTTCTAGAACTTGTACACGATTCCCGCCGAAACTCGCAGATCTTCGACCCGATCGCTCACGCTCTCCCTGAAAGAGAGCCAATCGGCCACTCCCCTGGCAGCCAGCCGGTGCGTCAACAGCACGTCAAACCCTCCGCCGATGGCTGTCCCAAATACCGTCTTATCAGTCTGAGCTGTGTCACCTCGACTATCGGCAATCAATCCTTTTGCATAACTGCTTTCAACCACGGCACCCAGCAGCACATGCCCATAAGGCTTCACCCGGCGTCGAGCAGGCGCAGCAAATGTTGGGCCGCCCATGTACGCATACAGGTTCTGATAAAACGTCGCGGTACCTTCCTCGACGATCTCACTTGAGAAAAGTCCGCTCGCCTCGATCTCCCCGCCAAGCCACCGATGCGACTCATAAGGGTACTGGCTGATTGAAACCTCCCACCCGTACCCATTCTCGCTCGTCGCATCCGAGAGGCGCCCGTATGAGCCGCCCCCATACACTTCGTAGGTAGTCGGAGCATTGCTCTGGGCAAAAGCTGAAGCGCTCATCAAGGCAATAGCCAGCGCCATTGATACAATCCCAGGCATTGATCGGGTATTGGCTCTCAAGAGTTTGCTGATTATTGAAGACCGGAGATCTTCCATAACTTCCTTGTGTCTCTCTGCTATCGCTTACCGAGCTGTCAGCAATCCTCTCTATTCTCCGCTCCCGTGAAAAAGGAGCAATGATAAACATCAAATGTAGTGACGCTTGTAACGAGTTGTACTGCGTTCACAATGCAGTGAACCCAACAAGTATTGGCTTATCGAAACTAGCTCTAATGCGCGTAGAAACGTGCAGAGTCTTCGAGGAAATTCGTATACTCACACCCATGGCGCCTCTCCTTTCGCCCCGCGAAGCAGCACTACGACTCGGCATCTCCTACCCGACCATGAAGCAGTGGCTCTACCGGGGCAAAGTAAAGGCGGCGAAAACGCCAGGCGGCCACTACCGCATAGCAGAGTCGGAGCTGGACGCGCTCCTATCCACAGCCATCCGTCCTGAAACGCCAAAGCGTCAGATGATGCGGACGATTAGCGGCCGCAACCAGCTCGTCGGCCGTATCATCGAGCTGCGCTTTGATGGCCTGCTAGCGCAGGTCAAGCTTTCCATCGGTGGCCAGATCCTTACCTCGATCATCACCGCTGACGCTGCTCGCGAGATGCAGCTTGCCGTCGGCGAAACAGCAGCCGCGCTCATCAAATCAACCGAAGTTATGGTGCTGCGTGTCTGACTCTTTGCTCAATAAACAGCTCTCCGCGAAACACAAAAACAACCAGCCACGGAGCAGGAACCGATGCAAAGCAAAAAGTATGGCCTGAGCACAATGAGTAGCTGGGTTGTGGCAATTCCTCTTGCGATGGCAGCCTGGCATACAGCCCACGCTCAAGAGTCTCTGCGCATCGCTGCCGCCGCCGACCTCCAGCCAGTGCTGCCCTCCGTGCTTGCCGGCTTCACCAAACAAACAGGCATAGTAGCCGAAGTCTCCTATCAATCCTCCGCGACACTCGAGCAGCAGATCGAGAACGGAGCAAGCTTCGACCTGTTCATGGCAGCCGACACATCCTTCCCGCAGAAGCTGATCGCTGCCGGCCTCGCCGAGCAGACCCAACCCATCGTCTATGCGCGCGGCACGCTGGTGCTTTGGACGCGCAACGACTCACCGCTGCTCGCTGTTAGAAGCGCCCATGCGACAGGCCGTCCGATCGACCTGTCAATGCTCCGCGACCCGTCTGTTCGCTCCATTGCCATCGCCAATCCGGATCATGCGCCTTACGGCAGGGCGGCCCGCGCGGCGCTGATGAGTATGGGCCTGCTGCCAATGCTCACCCCTAAACTCGTCACAGCGGAGAATATCGCCCAGGCTGCGCAGTATGTCAGTAGTGGTAACGCGCAGCTGGGTCTCATCTCGCTCACCTCCGCCCTCAGTCCTCAGCTTCAGGGCAAGGGCGCCTATGTCGAGGTGCCGGCCAACGCGTACCCGCCTATTCTGCAAGGCGCTGTCGCGCTCAAGCGCTCATCGGAGCTGCCGCAGGCTCACCAGCTGCTGGACTACCTGGCAACCCCGTCTGTGCGGCAGGCGCTCGCCGCCCGGGGCCTGGCATCGCCACAGTAGGCAGTATGCTGCCCGGTTTTGCAGCGATTGCGGCTCGGCTGCCGCCTTTGCAAATCGACACGCAGGCTCTCGTGCTCACACTGCGGCTTGCCGCAGTCACAACCGCGATCCTGCTCGGCATTGCAGTACCTTTAGCCGGCTGGCTTACGCTCCAGCGGCAGGCTTCTCCCCGGCGAGGCAGCTTGCGCCCCTTAGTCGAGACTCTCGCGATGCTGCCCCTGGTCCTGCCACCGACGGTGCTGGGGTTCTATCTGCTCGTCCTGCTCGGGCCTCATACCGGCGTCGGCCGGCTAACAATCCGGCTCCTCGGGCATCCGCTGGCCTTTTCATTTCAGGGCCTCGTCATGGGATCGGTCCTCTACAGCCTCCCCTTCGCCCTGCAGCCTTTAACCGCAGGCTTCTCGCAAATCCGGCCCGAGCTGCTTGAAGCCTCCATGCTGCTCGGCGCGAGCCGTCTGCGCACCCTCTACGCGGTCATCCTGCCGCTGGCCCAGCGCTCGCTGCTGGCCTCGGCAGTACTCAGCTTCACCCATACCGTGGGGGAATTCGGCGTCGTGCTCATGCTCGGTGGTGACATCCCCGGCAAAACCCGCACGCTATCCATCGCCCTATTGGACCAGGTGCAGGACGGCAACTACGCCGCGGCAAACCAGACGGCGCTGCTTCTGCTCGTCGGCTCGGCACTGGTGCTGCTGCTCGTCTACGGTCGCGAGCCAGGCCGTGGACCAAGCTTTCGGCAAGCCTGGCGCCTTCGCCAAAACAGCGCAGATGGAGAGCGGGAGGACAAGCTTGGCTGAAAAACTCGGCCAACCGAGCTTGCAGCAACCGGAAGCCTCAACTGCCGGCCGGCACGCCCCGGCTCTTCTGCGTGTAAACATTGCGTACGGAGTGAATCACAGCCAGGGTGAGGCCGCCGAACTCCGGCACCGGCAGACAGGCGCGAGCCATCCAGAAGGTCTGCATCTCCATGTCGACTTCTCCCTGACCGCGCGGCGCAATGTCCTCTTCGGCGCATCCGGGGCAGGCAAAAGCACTTTGCTTCGTCTGCTTGCAGGCTTGCTGGCGCCTTCTCAGGGCGCCATCGCGATGAACGGCGTGAATGTGACCGACACTGCCGCAGGCGTCGCCGTGCTCCCCGGCCAACGCGGCATCGGCTATCTCACGCAAGAGCCGGCACTCTTTCCGCACCTCAGTGTCGAGAGCAACATTGCCTACGGTCTGCATCGGCTTGGCCGGAACACCCGGCGCGAGCGTGTCTCCACCATGCTGGGGCTCTTCTCACTCGACTCGCTCGCACAGCGCATGCCGGCCCGGCTCTCAGGCGGTGAGCGCCAAAGAGTCGCCCTTGCGCGCGTGCTCGCGCCTGACCCATCCCTCCTGCTGCTCGACGAGCCGTTTGCGAGCCTGGATGCCCCGCTGCAGCAGAAAACCACGGCTGCCCTCGAGCAATATCTCGAAACCCGCCAGACCACCCTGCTCTCCGTCTCGCATGACGTAGCGGAGGTCTACGCGAGCGGCGCGGAGGTCCTGCTGCTCGAAAGCGGCCGGATCATCGCGCAAGGCGTCTCAACCCAGGTGCTCGCCCCCCACCGTAACCGGCTCCTCGAGCTGCTCCAAGCACCCGCTCGGCAAAGCCATCAGACCTGAACCACAACACCCCATCCTGATCGTTCACCAGTTGCTTATTGTCAAACGAAATAGCACTTGTTCGAGGCCCTCTTTATCAGCCAAGCCATACCGGCTCAGGCTCCAATAGCACCCCAAACTGCTGCTCCACCCCCGCGCGAATCTCGTCCCGCAGCGCCAGAATATCGACTGCTCGCGCCTCCCCCCGATTGATCAGAGCGAGCGTATGGCGGCTCGAAATCCCCGCCGCGCCACGCACGTACCCACGATGAAACCCAGCCTTTTCAAGCAGCCACGCTGCAGGAATCTTGACCCGCGCTTCTCCCTGCCAACCCGCCCCTGCGGGAAAATGCGGCACCGGCGCCGGAGCAAAACCGGCTGCGATCTGCTCATAAACCCGCGTCGGCACAATAGGGTTCTTGAAGAAGCTGCCTGCGCTTCGGCTGTCAGGATCCTTGGCCGAAAGCACCATCCCCTTGCTCTTGCGGATTGTTCTCACTGCATCGCAAACCGTCGCCAATGAGGGCCTTATACTCTTTTCTTGAAAGTAGCGCTTGAGGTCTTGATACTCAAGCGAGGGCTCACCGCCTTGAAGCAGGGCGAAGTCCACACGGGTCACAATGTAGCGCCCTTTATCCCGCAGATTAAAACGACTGCTGCGATACCCAAAGCCGCAATCCTCGCCACGCAACTCGACAAAACTTGCAGTCTCCAGGTCGAACGCCCGCACGCAAACGACCGTCTGTGAAACCTCCTGCCCATAAGCTCCCACGTTCTGAACCGGAGTCCCGCCAGTCGTCCCAGGGATGCCGGCCAGGCACTCGATGCCCGCACACTGCTGGGCAACCGTCCGGCTCACGAGCGTGTCCCAGTCAACTCCAGCAGCGACCCGAAAGATGCGGCGATCGCCTTGCCGCTCTTCTTCAATCCCATCCAGCACAACGTGTAGAACCAGGCCGGGATAGCCGGCGTCTGAGACGAGCAGATTACTGCCGCCGCCGAGCGCAAAGATCGGCACGTTCGCCTCACGCGCAAACCGGGCTGCCTCTGCGATCTCCGCTTCAATCGATGCCTCGGCAAACCAGCGAGCCGGGCCCCCGATGCCGAACGTCGTGTATGGTGCCAGCGGGCCGTATTCGCGAAGGTTCATCCCTACCATCCAAGGTACATCCGGGATCGAAAGCATGGTAGCCGCAGACGCAGAGAACTTTTACAATGGCATTACCGGCCGGTTGTCATGGCGGAGGAGAGAGACATGTATCCAGAGATTATGGTCATCCCGATGCGCGAAGAGCTTACGCGGGTCGGTATCAAGGAAGCACGCACCGCAGAAGAGGTCGACGCAGCCCTTGCTGCGCCTGGAACGACAATGGTTGTCGTGAACTCGATCTGCGGGTGCGCCGCCGGCAAGATGCGGCCAGGCGTGCGACTCGCGCTTGCAAACTCTATCAAGCCCGACCAGTCCATTACCGTCTTCGCCGGTCAGGACCGGGATGCGACCGAAAAGGCCCGCGGCTACTTCGGCGGCAATCCACCCACATCGCCTGCGGTTGCGCTCCTGCGGGATGGCAAGCTGGTCTACATCATGCAGCGGTACGCAATTGAGGCGAACACCGCGCAGGCAATTGGCGGCGAGCTGGCGCGAGCTTTCAACGAGTATTGCGCCACGACAACGGCTTAGTTCTCGCGGTCTGCTAAGAAAGCCTGGCTCACCTGGTCGGGCTTTCCTGTTTCTGCCAAAGCATTGCGGCGCCTTCCATACCTGTTCAAGGCGCTTTCGCATTACAGTGAGGAGATGGCGATTTCGACGAAGGTTGACTTGGTAGGCGTCGGGCTGAATGCCATGGACACGCTTATCCCCCTTCCGGCTTTTCCCGCACCTGGTTCGAAGACCGAATATCGCGCCGCGGCCGTGTTGCCCGGCGGCCAGGTCGCGAGCACCGTTGTCGCCTGCCAGCACTGGGGTTTGTCGACGCGCTATGTTGGAAAGCTTGGCGACGATGATGCAGGCCGTCTGCATCGTGAGGCGTTTGCGCGGGCAGGTGTTGAGGCGCAGTTGATCACCGTCCTAGGCGGCGCCAGCCCTCAGTCGCTGATCATGGTCGACCCGACCGGCGAGCGGACCATCCTGGGCCGGCGTGACGATCGGGTCATCCTTGAGCCTCGAGACCTCAATCGCGACTGGATCGTGAACGCGCGCTCCCTGCATGTGGATGGACACGACACTGCCGCGGCGACGCTTGCGGCTGGCTGGGCCCGCGAGGCTGGTATCCCGGTCATTGCCGACTTGGACGAGATTTATCCCGAGCTCGATGCGCTGCTCGAGAAGATCGACTACCTTATTGTGAGCCGGGATTTCCCCCTCAGGCTGATGGGCGAAGACGATCTTGAAAGCGCTTTGCGGGGGATGCAGAATCGCTATGGCTGCCTGCTCACCGCAGCTACGCTCGGCGAGGACGGCGTACTGGCCTGGGATGGCCGCCGCTTTCACTCTGCCGCTGCTTACCGCGTGCCCGTCGCCGACACCACCGGCGCCGGCGACATCTTCCACGCTGGCTTTATCTATGGCCTGCTGCGAAATTGGCCGCTTGCTCGACAGCTCGATTTTGCTTGTGCCTCCGCCGCGATGAACTGCATGAAGGTCGGCGCGCGAAGTGGGATAGAGTCTGTGCGTACGATTGAGAACCTGATCAGAGCAGGCGAGAGATACCCGTCTCCCTGCGCTGTGCCGTTCCTCGATTGATCCGACCTTCCTACCGCCCGGCGGTTTCGTGTTCGGGGAGCTTTTGGACGACGCTGTGCTTCTGCGAGTACGTGAATTTTATTAATTTAACGACGATCAGCCAGACGATCACCACTTCCCAGGTCAGCAGCGGCAGATTGAACATCAGGTAGAACGCGCTCAAAATCCCGAGGCTCGGCACCGCCGGCACGAACGGCGTCTTGAAAGGCCGTGCCAGGTCGGGTTGACGAACGCGCAGGATCCACACGCCGGCCGAGACGATCGAGAAAGCGAGCAGGGTACCCATGTTGACCAACTGTGAGAGCCGGTCCACATCGAGCAGAGCGGGCAGGAACGCGACTACCGTGCCCACGACGATGCTTGAGATCCAGGGCGTGCGGAATTTCGGGTGGATGGCTGAGGCCCATTGGGGCAAGAGACCATCCTTTGACATCGAAAAGAAGACGCGTGACTGGCCCAGGAGCATGACCAGCATGACCGTGAAGAGACCAAAGACCGCGCCCACCTTTACCAGGATGCCGCCCCAGGCCACGCCCGTCGCGTCGATGCCGACCGCCACCGGCTCGGCCACATTCAACGTCCGGAAGTTGACCATACCGGTCAGCACGAGCGAGACGATGATGTAGAGCAACGTGCAGAAGACCAGCGACCCGAGAATACCGATAGGCATATCACGGCTGGGGTTCTTGGCCTCCTGCGCTGCGGTCGAGACGGCGTCAAACCCAATGTAGGCGAAGAAGACCGACGCTGCGCCGGCCGCGATGCCCGAGAGCCCATAGCGGCCTGGACCCTCATTCGGCGGAATGAACGGGTGCCAGTTGGCGCTCGCAACATGCGGGTGCTGGATCAGAAAGTTGATCCCCAGCACGATGAAGACGCCGACGATGAGCAGCTTGACGATTACGATAAGCGAGTTGAGGTTGGCCGACTCCTTGATGCCGATCACAAGAATAGTCGTGACGATCGCAATGATCAGGAAAGCGATCAGGTTAAAGACGCCGGTCACGTGCGTGAGCCCGCTTACATTAGAACCGGGCATAAACGAGCCCGCAAGCTGCCAGCGCGCGTGCATGTTGGGCGGCTGGGTGAGGTAGACAGAGGCGCCATAGTTGTAGCAGAAGCGCGCCACCGCTGGCGAAGGCGTGTAGCCCAGTTGGGCCATCAGGGACAGCAGGTAGCCAGACCAGCCCGAGGCAACCGTCGCCGCGCCAAACGCGTATTCAAGCACCAGATCCCAGCCGATGATCCAGGCAACAAACTCACCCAGCGTCGCGTAGCCGTAGGTGTAAGCCGAGCCGGCAATGGGGATAATCGACGCAAACTCCGCATAGCAGAGCCCGGCAAAGGCGCACGTGACCCCGGCGAGCACAAAGCTGAGCGCGAGCGCTGGGCCGGCATTCTGCGCGGCGGCGTGGCCGGTGAGCACGAAGATGCCCGCGCCGACGATGGCGCCAATGCCGAGCGTGATCAGGTTGACCGGCCCGAGCGAACGCTTGAGCGTGTGCGCGCCTTCTTCAGACGCTTCCATCTTGAGCATCGAGAGCGGCTTGACTGCGAGTAGCTTGGGCATGCGGGAGTTCCTCTCTATTTATGTCTTGAGGGAGCTTGATGTCAGGCAGCGGCCGCGCGAGCCTGGCGCGACCACAGAACGTAGACCGGGATGCCGAGAACAACGATCAGGAGCCCCGGCCAGGTGTACTGTGGCTTGTATCTCAGTAGCACCAGGCAGATCCACGCGGCCATGACGATGTAGAGCGCCGGCAGCACAGGATACCCAAGGGCGCGGTAAGGCCGGTCAGCGCTGGGTCGTTTCACTCGCAGCACAAACACGCTGGCGATGGTCAGAATGTAGAAGACCAGCTCGACGCAAATGACATAGTCAAGCAGCTGGCCATAGGAACCGGAGACGCAAAGCACACACGCCCACAGAGCTTGCACGAGCAGGGAAGCGACCGGGGTCTTGTACCTCGGGTGAAGCTTGGCGGTTGCCTTGAAGAAGAGCCCGTCACAGCTCATCGCGTAAAAGACGCGTGAGCCGGCGAGAATGAGACCGTTCACGCAGCCGAAGGTCGAGATGAGGATGGCCCCAGCCATTAGGTACGCGCCGCTGCGGGAGAATATCTGCTCAAGGACGGCGGTAGCGACGCGATCCTCCGAAGCATACTGGATGCCGCGCGCAAGGTTGGTCGCGCCGTGTGGGTCACCTGTCAAAGGCAGCGCGCAGAGGTAAACAAAGTTAGCCGCGATGTACACCGTAAGTACGGTGCCAGTCCCAATGATCAGCGACAAGGGTAGGTTGCGTTTAGGGTTCGCGACCTCGCCGGCAGTAAAGGTCACGTTGTTCCATGCGTCGGCGGCGAAAAGCGAGCCCGTCTGCACGACCGCGAGCAGGGTGACGATGCCCACCAAAGTTACGGGGCCGCCGCCGTTGGCCAGTGGATGCACCGAGTGCCAGCCCGCGTCCGCCCAGAAGGCATGGCCGAAGTTGGCCGAGAGAGCGTGAGCATTGCGCCCGAGGATCAGACCGAAACCGATCAACGCCAGGATCGCGAGCATCTTCGCAGTCGTAAAGATGTTCTGCACCAGCGCGGCCAGATTAACACCGAAGATATTGACGGCAGTCAGCAGCAGCGTGATGAGGATGGCAGAGAGGTTAGCCGTGTTCAGGCCTAACTCCATGTTGCCGAGAACCATGGGGCCCACGTGCAGGGCAGGCACATGCCCCAGGTGCAGCAGCCAGTGTGTCGAGCTGACAGCGGGAAAAAAGACGCCAAGAAATTTGCCGAAGCCTACACCCACCGCGGCTATAGTCCCGGTCTGAATGACAAGAAAAAGCGTCCACCCAAAAAGGAAGCCCCACATGGGGCCGAGGGCTTCGCGTAGATAGACATACTGGCCGCCAGCGCGGGGCATCATCGCGGCCAGCTCACCGTAGCTGAGCGCGCCGATAATGGTCATGACCGCGGTGACGACCCATGCGCCAATCAGCAACGCGGGCGAGCCGGTAAGCCGCGCAATATCAGCCGAGACGAGAAAGATACCCGAGCCGATCATCGAGCCGATCACGATGGCAGTGGACGAGAAGAGGCCGAGGCCTTTCACCATCTCCGGAGCGGCGGCAGTAGACGTGGGCACGGTTACAAGCTGTTCTACCGGAAAACGGCTAGAAAGTCTCCGGCTAATTTCTCAAGCGGCGCGGCGGCGGAGCCGAAGAGCGCGGAGATGACGGCGACTGAGTCGGCGCCGGCGGCACGTACCTCAGAAACACGCGCGAGGGTGATGCCGCCGATCGCAACCAGCGGCTTACCGGTGAGCGCCCGAGCCTGCCGCACGCCTGCCGTGCCGACCACTGCTTCCGCGTCTGACTTCGAGTTGGTCGCATACACAGGACCGATGGCGAGGTAGTCCGCTGTCGTCAGGTCAGCGGCGCGCAGCTGCGCCTCGCCGTGGGTCGAGAGTCCCAGGAGGCGCTCTGGGCCGATCAACACGCGCGCGGCTTCGGGGCTGAGATCGGTCTGCCCAATATGCACGCCGTCACAACCCGAGTCTGTGACCAGGTGCGCGCGATCGTTCAAAATGATGCGCAACGATACAGGTGCTTGCTGACGCAGCCAGGTAGCATCGCGCAGCACCTGCGCATCGTCATCATGCTTGTTGCGATACTGCAGCATGGTCACGCCGGCGGCCGCGAGTGCCTGCACGACGAGGGTGAGCCTCTCTTGGCGCTCGACATTTTCCCCCCGCGCAGCCTCCAATTCGGACGGGGATCGCAGCATCCCGGCGCCCCTGGCTGCAGCAAGCGGCGGAGGCAGATAAGCCGCGTCGAAAATCGGGTACAGTGGCGAAAGCTCTACAGCCATGGCTCTACTCTAATCGCGCCACGAGTTAGGATCATGTCATGCCTGACGAGCCTGCATCGGCCAACAAGCCCGAACCGCGCTGGCCGGCCCTCCTCGCGCTGATCGCCGTTGCCGTCTCGCAACTCTGGCTGCCTGAGCACCTTAGCGCCGGTCCGGGATGGCTTTGGCTGCTGCTCGTTGTGGTGCTGACCATCCCGAGCGTCATCGCTCGCCGCCAGAAGCATTACCGCCTCAACGAGATTCTCGGCTACACCTCGACCAGCGTGGTCACGCTAATGCTCATCCTGTCGCTCACGCTGCTGATCACTTCCTTGCCGTCGCATCGCGAATCACCGGTCCAACTGCTGCAGTCGGCCGCCACGCTTTGGTTCTCGAATATCCTCGTCTTCGCATCGTGGTACTGGCGCATCGACGCAGGCGGCCCCAATGCGCGCGATCTGCGCGACGCGCATACCGAGGGCGCGTTTCTGTTCCCGCAGATGACCATCCCCGCGTTGCAAATACCCGAAGGTGCTCGGGGATGGACGCCGGGGTTTGTCGACTACCTGTTTCTGGCTTTCAACACCAGCACTGCTTTTTCGCCGACGGACGTGCCCGTGCTCTCGCGCTGGGCAAAGCTGGTGATGATGGTGCAGGCGATGATCTCGCTCGCCACCATCACCCTGCTTGCGGCGCGCGCCATCAACATCCTCTAGTTGAGCAGCCTTCGCATCAACAGCGCGAAGAAAGCTTCACGGTCGGAATGCAGGCAGACCTCCGCGTTCGGCGCGCCGGCTTCGCGGAGGGTGTAACCCTTGTCGTCCACCTGCAGGCGGATCGGCACTACCGGGCATATTTGCGGCTGCAGCAGATACGCCACAGTCATAGGGTCGAATAGCGTAGGCGTCTGCTGCCCCCACTGGTGGTAGAGCAGCGTAAGCGCATCCGTAAGCGGCGAGCCATGCGCAAACAGCAGGCCACGCTTCACTTCATCGAACGGAAGCTGTGTAGCGTCAAGCGGCATCACGGTCACCGGCACTCCGGAGGCCAGCAGCTTCCGCGCGCCACCAATGTCGTTAACGATGTTCCACTCAACATCTGGTCCAGGCGCAGGGCCGTCGGCAGGATCGCTGAAGGGCAGACCGTAGCCGCGATCGACCGACCCGCCCATCAGCACGACCTGCTTGAGCTGGCGAAAGAGTGCGGGCTCACGGTCAAGCATCGCCTCAACGGTAGTAAGCGGGCCAATGGCCACGAGGGTAATCTGCCCGGGATGCGCGCGGATCTGTGCGGAAAGAAAGCTGATAGCGTCGGGCGCCCCCGGCGGAGGCAATGGCCCATGCTCGGCGTAACGCAGCTGCGACATGCGTAGCTTGCCGGGAGTGGCTGGACCGGCTGCAACAGGGATCTCCGGGTGCCCGGTGTCGACCAGCAAACGCCGCAGCAGGCGCGCCCGCGCCGCTGTGTCACCGTAAGTCGTGGTAAAGCCAAGAATATGCAGCTCGGGACTTTGGAGCGCCAGAGCGATAGCGAAGGCATCGTCGATATCATCGCCTATGTCGGTATCGATAATGATCTGCTGCTGCGCTCGTGCTGCTGTGGCGCTTGGTGCTGGATCCATCTGCGCGTGCAATCCCGTCGAAAGAGAGGCGATGATGGTTAGCACGAGTAATCGGTGGCGGCTCTGCATGGTGCCATTGTCGCGCAGATGCCGCCTGGCAGCTGCTTCCAAATTCGCGCGAGGCTTGGCGAACTCCTCGCTCATCTGATAACAAAAGAGCAGCGCGCGTTAGTAGCGTATCCCTGTTCAACCGGATCGCCCTGTACGGGCAGGTTGAAGATCGTTTGAGAGGACCAGCAATGGATCGCAGAGATTTCCTTGGCCTGGCCACCGCCGCCGCGCTCGCCCAGGCCATTGCCCCGGCAGCCATGGCAAGCATGCCGGCCCCATCCCTCAAACCCATGGAGCTTGGCTTGCTCATCACTCCCTTCGGCGCGCCCGAAGAGCACATCCGCCGGGTGCACGAGCTAGGCTTCGCCAACTGCTTTCTCTCGCTGGACGGCTACCTGGGCGCTTTTAAACCAGAGGTCGTAAGCCAATACCGCGAACTGCTCGATAAGTACAGCGTGACCGTGACCACAGTCGAAGTCGTGCGCCCTCTACCGCTGGTCTGGAACTTCCTGGAGGGCCCGTCAACAATTGGCCTTGTGCCTCCCAAGACGCGCGCGGCGCGCATCGATGCGCTGCACCAGGTCTCCGACTTCGCCAAGCAGCTGGGCGTCGCACAGGTCCAGACGCATTGCGGATTCATCCCTGAAGATCCCGCCGATCCGCTTTACCGGGGCGCGGTCGAGGCCATCCGCGAGGTCGCGCAGCACTGCCAGGCCAACGGGCAATACTTTCTCATGGAGACCGGCCAGGAGACGCCCACGACCATGTCGCGCATGATCCGCGATGTGGCTATGCCGAACCTCGCGGTCGGCCTCGATACCGCGAATCTTATCCTGTACGGCAAGGCCAATCCCGTGGACGCTGTCGATATCCTGGGCCCGCACATTCGCAGCGTGCATGCCAAGGATGGTCGCTGGCCGACCAACCCGAACGAGCTTGGCGAAGAGGTGCTGATCGGCAAGGGACTGGTCGATTTCCGCCAGGTATTCAGCAAATTGCATCGGCTTGGCTACAGTGGCGCCATCACCATTGAGCGGGAGACTTCCGGACCGCAGCAGATCGAAGATGTGAAGCAGGAAAAGCTCTATCTCGAGCGCGCACTGAGCCAGGCTTTGGCTTAGCGCATTTTTGAAGGACACCAAGGAAAGAGGACAGATGAAGCGTCGAGATTTTCTCCAGGCCGGAGCCGCAGCAGCGTCCGGCCTGCTGCTGGTCAAGCCAAGCACAGCCTTTTCCTACCAGGCCAACTCCGCAGTGCGCCTGGGCTTGCTTGGCTGCGGCTCGCGCGGGACTGAAGTCGCCGGCTCGTTCTCCAAAAACACCGCAGCGCAGGTAGTCGCGCTGGCCGACCTATTTCCTGACCAGCTTGCCACCGGCCGAAGCCACTTCGACCAGTTAAACGCAAGCCTCGGACGCCCGCCCATCGACAGCAAGCTCCTGTTCCACGGACCGCACGCCTTTGAGCAGCTCGCCGCCTCGCCCGATGTCGACCTCATCCAAATATCAACGCCACCTTTCTTCCATGTGCAGCACCTGGAGGCCGCGGTGGCCGCCGGCAAGCATGTGTACTGCGAAAAGCCTGTGGGTATCGATATAAGCCAGGCTGGCCAAGCGCTCGAAATTGCCAAACGCGTGCGATCGACCCAGAGTGTTGACGTTGGCTTTCAATGCCGCAGCGCGCCGCCGATTGCCGCGATCTACGAGCGCATCAAGGCAGGCGGCCTCGGCAAGATCGCCTCCATCGCGGCGAACTATAACGCACCTGCGTCGCTCGAAAAAAAACGGCCGGGCGAGGCTGCCGACGAGTACCGCCTGCGTAACTGGCTCTGGTACCGCGCACTCTCCGGCGACATTCTTGTCGAACAAAACATACACATCATCGACCTGTGTAACTGGATTCTCGAAGAACACCCTCAACAGGCGACCGCCACCGGAGGACGCAGCATTGTTACCCACGCTGGAGATTGCTGGGATAACTACCAGGTTGACTTTACCTATCCCGGCGACCTCCACGTCTCCTTTTCATCGACACAATTTGGCGCCGGCAAATTCGACGCGGGCCTTAAGCTGTATGGCGCAAGCGGCACCGCAACCGTGCCTTACTCGGGCCCGGTTGCGATCAGCGGCGTGCAGCCCTGGGCGTGGCAGGACTCTACCAGCACAGCCGCAGGCTCAGGAAAGTTTGCTGCCAACGGAAGCTTCGCCGACAATCTCGCCTTTGCCGATCGCGACAAGGAACGCACGTTCATCGCGAGCATTACCTCAGGCCCGGCGCACAACCAGATTGCCGCCGGCGTTGAGACCGCGCTGAGTTGCATGCTAGGGCGCATGGCCGGCTACCAGCGGCGCGCGGTGACCTGGGAGGAGCTGCTGGCTCATGGGGAAACCTACAAGCTCGGCATGGACATGAACCAGTTCGCCTGAAACTCGGGCTGATACGTAACTGCTTCAATTACTTATCTAAGACGCGATCGGCTCCATGTCAACCGCGACTTTGAGCGAGTGGCCGCCTCCACCCAGAATCAACCCACGCAGCGGACTTACATCGCCGTAATCGCGGCCCCACGCGAGCGTCACGTGCCCATCCGAGGGCGCTACATTGTTGGTCGGGTCCATATCGAGCCAGCCCACGCCCTTGCAGTAGGCCGATAGCCACGCGTGCGAAGCATCCGCGCCTATTAGCCTCGGCCTGCCCGGCGGCGGATAGGTGCGCAGGTAGCCGCTCACATACCGGGCCGCAAGGTTGATCGACCGCAGGCATGCGATCTGCACATGCGCGAAATCCTGGCACACCCCGCGCCGCTTCTTGAACACCTCTTCGGTCGGCGTGCGGACCGTAGTCACCTTGGAATCGAATCTGAAATCGTGGTAGATACGCGACGTGAGCTCGAGCAGCGCCTCCCGCATCGGTCGGCCGGGGCTAAATGACTCAAGCGCGTACGCGGCATACTCCGGCCGGACGCGGATACGCGGGGACTCGAACTGAAACTGCTGCGCTTCGAGCCCTGCGGCGCTCTGGTCGTCAGCCAGCGAGTACGCAGACGCTTCCCAGCCCGGCTCTTGCTGCGGCGAGCCGGCAGTCCTGCCACCGGCAATCACTACTTCGCTTCTCGCTTCGACGACCAGTTCTTCGTGCGGCTCCTGCACGGTAAAAAAGCACAGCTGGTTGCCGAAGTAATCCACTCGCTCGGTAAGCACGGCGGGAATGGGCTTGACGAGCAGCTCGTAACGCACTAACTGGTTGCGCAGAAAGGAGCGCGGCTTGAGGCAAGCCACGTGGTCGCCCACCGAGACAGGATATTTGTACTTGTACGTGGTACGGTGGCTTATTTTATAAATCATAAGCTTACAGTTATTGCCCTATGGTGATCGGCAAAGTGCGAGCGTGACTGAAGTAGCGGCTCGACAGAGTATTGGACCAGGAAGGCAGCAGGTTTTCCAGCTCTCCCAGGGTACGATCAAGCCGTGCCAGCCGCTCCGGACTTCGCTTGCCTTTTACTGGCTCAGCATAGGTAATTGCGCGCAGGTCAAAGCCGCGCAGCGCATCGAGCGCGTTCCGCATCGCTTCGAGATCTGCCGGCGCGTGCCGGGGAAGCTTTGCATAGAGCTCGACCAGGTGATCGAGCTGATAGTCGAGCGAGCGCGGGTTGGTCTCGTCCGCCATGAGCACGTCGAGCACGGCCAGCGGCTGTAGGGTGGTGTAGTAGCGCGTCCGGTAGGTCATCGAGCTATCCCCAACCTCCAGCAGCAACTCCAGAAAAGACCAGTCTGCCACCGCCAGCGGGGTGGTGACAGCACGCAGCTGGCGGGTCAGGTAGATGGCCCGCTCCAGCCGACGGCCGATACTCATGAACAGCCAACCCGAGCCGCGAATGATGTTTTCGCGCTCCATGCCTGAGAAGGCGGAGAGCAGCTCAAGGCACGCCGTGAGCATGGCCGAATACTCGAAGAACGGTGCGCTGGCCTCGGCCTGCATGCAATTTGAGAGCTGCCCGATGAGCAGCATCATGTCAGCCGAGAGCCGCTCGCGCACGTTGCCGCCGATGCGCGAAACCTCAGCCAGGGTGCTGGGCAGGCTCTCGTAGCGTTTACGGTCGGTCAACATGGAGAGCATCTCGCGCTCGAACTGGGCGACCGTGGGACGTTTGTTGCGGCCGCGCGGCAGCTTGCCCTGGCGGACGCCCAGGCAGCCATGCAGGCGCACCAGGCTCGGCAGCTCTGCCTCTTCGGCATGCGTGATGCGCGGAATCAGGGCGCGCAGGATACGCGCGATATTCTCCGCACGCTCCACATAGCGGCCCAGCCAGAAGGTATTGTCGGCCACGCTGCTCGGGACAACACGCGGCACCCTGCGTAGCTCGACCGGCTCGTCCTTGGGGCGCAGCAGGCTGAACTCGTCAACCGGACCATCGGAGAGCACCCAAGCGTCCTTGCTGTGGCCACCGCGCTGCATGGAGACAACGGTTCCTTTGGCCTCGGCGACGCGGACCAGGCCTCCAGGAATGACAACCCAGCCGCTGCCGGAGTTCAGCACGTAGGTACGCAGGACGACGCTTCGCGAGTGCAGGTGGCCGTGCTCCCAGACGGGTGCGGCCGAGAGCGCGACCTGCTCCTGCGCGACGTACTCGTAGGGGCGCGCACGCAGACGCTCGATAAATTTTTCCCGCTCTTCTTGCGGCAGCTCAGAACCGAAAACCGGCTCCATGCCGCGCGACGGGAAAGCCGGTTTGACCACGACTGAATCAAGATGATCGAGCACCCAGTTAAGCGCAGACGGCTGCCCGCACCACCAGGTCGCGACCGATGGCAGCTCAAGCTCGGCGCCGAGCAGGTGTCGCGAAAGGCCGGGAAGAAACGGCATAATCGCCGCTGTCTCAATCAGCCCGCTGCCTAGCGCGTTCGCGACCTTCACATTCCCGGCCACGATCGCGTCCACCAGGCCTGAGACGCCGAGCAGCGAGTCCCCGCGCAGCTCCAGCGGATCGCAGAAGCTGTCGTCCACACGGCGCAGGATCACGTCAACCTGCTCCAGGCCGCCCACGGTCTTGAGGTAGACGCAACGGTCGCGCACGGTCAGATCCGTGCCTTCGACCAGCGTAAAGCTGAGGTACTTCGCCAGGTAGGAATGCTCGAAGTAGGTCTCGTTCAGCGGCCCCGGCGTCAGCAGCACGATCCGCGGATGTTGCCGCGTGGAAAGGCTGGACAACGCATCTCGCTGGGCTAAAAAGAAGTGGGAGAGGCGCAGGACGTTCGAGGTGCGAAAGAGCTCGGGCAGCAGGTCAGAAACGATGGTGCGGTTCTCAAGCGCGTAGCCACTGCCTGAAGGCGCCTGGGTGCGATCGGCAAGCACCCACCACTGCCCATCGGGCGAGCGCGCGAGGTCGACCGCCAGCATATGCAGGTAGCTGTGTGGGGGCACGCGCACCCCAACCATGGGCCGCAGAAAGGCAGGATTGGCATAGAGCAGCGCCGCAGGAAAGTGGCCCTGCGTCAGCAGGTCCTGCGAGCCATATAGGTCTTCAAGCAGCAGGCTTAAGAGCTGCGCCCGCTGGATCACACCCGCCTCAATAAACCGCCACTCGTCCGCCGCAATCAGCAGCGGCACAATGTCGATACTCCAAGGCCGGTTTGCCCCTTGCGGGTCGCCATATACGTTGTAGGTGATGCCGTTCTCGCGAATGCGGCGTTCAGCGCGCGACCAGCGCCGTCCCAGCTCTTCCGGGCCGGTCGCGCGCAGCCACTCCATCAGGTGGGCCCAGTGGGGGCGCGGGGTTACGCCATCGGCGGAGGACTCCTCATAAGCCGCACCGTACCGCAGCCGAGACTGGTAGAGCTCACCGATCATGCCACCGTCCTAACAGCAGTTTCGGCGACAGACCCGGGCGCAGGCACCCGTGCTTTTTCACCCGGCGCCGGCCAGCGCAGGTCGAGCGTCATCGGGAAGACTGGGTTGTTTTCCGGTTCCGGCGCAGGCATGGCGGCTGAGGGCGGGGTAGAGACGACAAAGCGCTGCAAGCGGCGCTCCCGGGCCTCGGTCGCGTTGGCTGGACGCGTCGTGTGCACGCTGCCATCAGGCGGCCCTGCGTGGTAGGTGCAGCGGCCGACGGCGCGGCCCTTCCATGTGTCGATCAGGTCGAAGACGAGCGGCGTATGCACAGGGATCGTTGGATGCAGCGCTGCGGACAACTTGCGCGCACGATAGCGGATGCCGGCAAGCGCCTCGCCCGGCACGTCGGTGGGGTGAAGCGGCACGCGACGCCCCCGGCAAGCCACGACATAGCGCGAGTCGGTCGTGAGGCCGAAAATCCTGACCTGCATCCGTTCGAGCGACGAGTCGACGCTGCGCCCGGTGCCGCCAGCAGCGGTTTCTTCAGCCAGCACGTTCCACGGCTCCAGAGCCTGCCGGAGCTCGAGTTCCACACCATCAACCGAGATCGAACCAATTTTCGGAAAACGAAACTCGAAGTGCGAGGCGAACCAGGCATCTTCAAACGCGAAGCCGGATCGCCGCAGGTAGTCCAGCACCTCAGAAAAGTCGCGCTTGACGAAGTGCGGCAGCATGAACCGGTCATGCAGCGCGGTGCCCCAACGCAGCAGGCTAGCGGTGAACGGCTGCTTCCAGAAGCAACAGACGAGCGCCCGCACCAGCAGCATTTCGACCAGGCCCACGCGATAGTGCGGGGCCATCTCAAAGGCCCGCAGCTCCAGTAGCCCCAGACGCGGCCCCATCCCCTCAGGCGGGTACATCTTGTCAATGCAAAACTCGGCCCGGTGCGCGTTACCGGTCACGTCCACCAGCAGGTTGCGGAAGAGCCCGTCCACGATGTTGGGCGGGCACTCACCCTCGGGCAGCTGGCTGAACGCGACTTCAAGCTCGTACAGCGCATCCACCCGTGCCTCGTCCACACGCGGGTACTGGCTGGTAGGGCCAACGTACATGCCGGAGAAGAGATAGGAGAGCGAAGGGTGATGCTGCCAGAAGGTGACCATGCTGCGCAGCAGGTCCGGCCTGCGCAGCACCGGGCTATCTTCAAGCGATGAGCCACCAACGGTAATGTGGCTGCCGCCGCCGGTGGCCAGGTGGCTGCCGTCGTAGCCGAACTTGCCGGCAGTCAAACGATTCTCAAGCGCCTCTTCAAAGAGGACCTCGTTGAGCGTTTCGAGCTCATCCCAGTCGCGCGTGGGAGGCAGGTTTACTTCGAGAACGCCAGGGTCAGGCGTGAGACTGAAAGCCCGCAGCCGCGAATCGTTGGGCGGCGTATAGCCCTCAACCCATACCGGCTGGCGCAGGTAGGCGCAGGTATCTTCCACCGCTGAAACCAGGTCGAGGTAGTCCGCAGCCACGGAGACATAGGGCAGAAAGACATGCAGCCGCCCATCGCGGGCCTGCACGCAAAGCGAAGGCCGAATGAACTCGGTTGCGTTCTCAGCGGTACTGGAAAGCTCCGGTAATAAGTCCGGCAGCGGGTCGTGCTCAAAAAGCTCAGGCCGCCGGAGGGGGCCGAGCGGCAGCTTGATCAGGCTGGCAGACTCGTACTCATAAACCAGCTCATCGGGCGCCACCCAGGGCATCGCCGCAACCGGGATGCGAAAGCCGATCGGCGAGTCGCCATAGGAAAGCTGTAGACGCTCCGGGCGAGGAAACCAGAGCTGGCTCGACCAGGCCAGGCGGCCATGGGGCTGCCGTCGACGCAGCGGCAGAATATACCCCGCGGGCTCGGCCGTCTCGACTGCATCGTTCTCGACCGGATCATAGGCAGGCAGCACGTTCTCGACGCTCACCTGCAGGCGCCGCGTAAGCGCATGTAGAAAGGCCAGAGCGTCGGACGGCCCGAAGCCGAACGACTGGTCTTCAAGCGCGATCAGCTCCGAATTCTCCCAGACCGGCACGCCATCCTTGCGCGAGACGCAGTGCAGCGCCCAGCGTGGCAGCGCCTCGCCGGGATACCACTTGCCCTGCGTATAGTGCAGCAGCGCACCCGGCGCAGTACGCTCACGCAGCCGGCGAATCAGCGCCAGGCCCCGAGCGCGCTTGATCGGCCCCAGCGCCTCGATATTCCACTGCGGGCTCTCCGGCTCGTCGATGCCGACAAACGTCGGCTCCCCACCCATGGTCAGCCGCGCATCGTGCGCTTCCAGTTCCCCGTCGACCGCCCGCGCCACGGTCCGCACCCGCTCCCACGCTTCATCTGTAAAGGGCTGCGTAAGTTCCGGCGACTCACCCTCCGGCCCAGCTAGCCGGCGAACCGACATGGCAAAGCTGAACTCAGTTCCGGACGGCTCGACCGTTCCCCCGATAGGCGCAGCCTGCGCCGCCGTGGGCGTGCAGACCAGCGGGATGTGGCCTTCGGCAGCCATCAGGCCCGAGGTCGGATCCATCCCGATCCAGCCCGCGCCCGGCAAAAATACCTCCGCCCAGGCGTGCAGATCGGTTGAATCAGCCTTCGGTCCACCCGATCCATCGGGCGAGCCCGGGTCACCCGCCAGTTGGATCAGGTAGCCGGAGACAAAGCGCGCTGCGATCCCAAGGTGACGGAAGATCTGCACCAGCAGCCAGGCCGAGTCTCGGCACGAGCCCGTGCGCAGGCTGAGAGTCTGCTCGCTCGTCTGCACCCCGTGTTCCAGCCGCGTCACATAGCCGATCTCGTTCCGGACCTTATTGTTGATAGCGATGAGAAAGCCGACCGTTCCCTGCTGCTCACGGCCGACGCCGGCAACAAACGCTGCGAGCCGCGGTCCCATTGGGTCAACAGACCGAAACGGCTCAAGGTCCTTGGCCAGCTCCTGCGAGTAGGAGAACGGGTAAGTCTCATAGCCAGGCTCGAGAAAAAAGTCGAACGGGTTGATCGGGGTGAGATCAGCGACAAGGTTCACGTCCACGATAAACTCGGTCGTGTTGCCGGGAAAGATGACCCTCGCCAGATAGTTGGCATGCGGGTCCAGCTGCCAGTTGAGGATGTGATCGGCAGGCGTCACGTCGAGCGAGTAGCTGAGGATAGGCGTGTGACAGTGCGGCGTAGGACGCAGCTGGATGACCTGGGGCCCGAGCGAAACTCGCTTGTCGTACCGGTACTGGGTCCGGTGATGCAGTGCAGCCTGGATGCCCATGGAACCTCAATCGAAACTCAAGTGGAACTACATGCGGCTATGTATGGAGTTCCTGCCGGCTTCGGACACGGCGGGGGAGCCGGGAAGCGCGGGATATCTCGCGGAGACTGCTCTTGTAAAGCTATCGCAATGAAGACGCGGATGCTCTACTTTTCTCACCCGCGCGGCATGGACGCACGCTTCGTCCCACTTGACTCGACAGATGGTTCGGCCTATGTTCGGCTGGAAAGCGATGACTTCAGACACCGCCATCCGCTCCATCAACACCCCGCGGCAGGTTCTCTTCGCGAGCCTCATCGGCACCAGCATTGAGTTCTTCGACTTCTATATCTACGCGACCGCAGCGGTGCTGGTCTTTCCCCGACTCTTCTTCCCTGCTTCCGATCCTGCTTCGTCCACGCTCGCCTCCCTCGCAACCTTCGGCATCGCGTTCCTGGCGCGTCCGGTCGGCTCGGCTCTCTTCGGTCACTTCGGCGACCGCATCGGCCGCAAGAAGACTCTGGTGCTGGCGCTATTAACGATGGGTGCCTCGACCGTCGCAATCGGCGCTCTGCCTACTTACAAGTCCATTGGGCTGGCTGCGCCGCTGCTCCTGGCGCTGTGCCGGTTCGGCCAGGGACTGGGCCTGGGCGGGGAGTGGGGCGGAGCCGTGCTGCTCGCAATCGAGAACGCGCCGCCCGGCAAGCGCGCCTGGTATGGCTTGTTCCCGCAAATGGGCGCGCCGATCGGCTTTCTGCTCTCGGGCGGCGCATTCCTGGCCCTCTCGCGCTGGCTCACCGACAGCCAGTTCATTGCGTTCGGCTGGCGGCTGCCCTTCCTCG
>CAXTMM010000015.1:0-36067 GCA_964245415.1 uncultured Acidobacteriaceae bacterium
GTACGCAGTGTGGATACTCGGTGGTAAACACCGGGGTGGGCGACGAGCTCGCACTCGCGAGAACCGGATCGAGCAGCTCAGTAAAGATGCCCTGGCGCATGAGTGCTGTCGGCACCGTTACGTAGCCGCTTGAGAGTGGTGTGTGTATGCGTGTTCCCTGGTAATCCCCGAAAAGAAAAAGCTTGTTCTTGAAGATCGGCAGCCCGGCGGCACCCCCGTACTGGCTCCGGTTGTAGGACGGGTTTGGCGTGGCCGGCGCACCCAGAAACTGGTAGTTCGGATTGGCCGCCCACTTGCCGCTACGATAGAACTCGAACGCTGACCCGTGGAGTTGATTGGTGCCGGAGCGGAGAGAGCTGACCACCAGCGCTCCGCCGGCCCGGCCGTACTGCGCCGGAGCTACGCTGGTATCCACCTTGAACTCCTGGGTGGCGTCGACTGGCGGAAAGAAGATGATCACGTTATTCAGCCCATCATTGTTGTCGACGCCGTCCAGGATGAAGTTGTTCGCCTGGGGTCGGGTTCCGTTCACCGCCAGCACGCCGCCACCGGTGTCGCCAAAGCGGCCTGCCGTATCCTGTCCGTTCTCGGAGTAGGTCCCCTGGGTAACACCAGGAGTCAGCAGAGCCAGGTTCAAGGTGTTGCGGCCGTTCAGCGGCAGTTCGGTGATCTGTTTTCCTTCGATCGTCTCGCCCAGGGTCGGGTCCGAGGTGTTTACCAGGGATGCGGCGTCCGTGACTTCAACGGTGGTCGTCTCCGCACCCGGCTTAAGGGTGAAGTTCAACGTGAGGCTCGTCGTGACCACGACGGTGATCGCCTGGGTCTGGGTCTGAAACCCGGTCGCGGTCACCGTAGCGATGTAGTCGCCGGCGGGTACGGCAGACACATTGACCTGACCACTGCCGTTCGAGTTTCCGGTCAGCTTCAATCCTGTCATCTTGTTTAAGAGCGTCACGCTGGCATTGGGAACCACCGCGCCGGACGTGTCTGTCACAGTCCCCACGACCCGCCCGGACTCGGCCTGTCCAAAGGCGTGCGGAGTTGCCGCTGCTGAAAAGAGCCCTAAGGCGAGGACTAAGGCGAGGACTAAGCTTGCGGCTCCCTGTCTCTGCAGGATTGAGTTTAACGATATTTCCATGCTCATTGGCTGTTCTCCGGCGTCCTGTTCCGTCACCGCTCCGCAGCTTCATCGACGCTTGGAGGGCTAAGTGACGGCTCGATCGTCACCCTCCTCTTAAGGCAGGAGTTCATGCAATAGACATGCAATTCTCTTTCTATAGTTTTCTGGTTCACAAATAACTCGTCTGCTATCAATCAGCTAAGCCACTTCATTCCTTGTCGGCAGGCAGATCGTATATCATTGGCTCGCCAGAAGGAGATGCAAGCTTGCCGATTCGAGAGAACGTGGACCATGTCGCGTTCGGTCTCTTCGAAGCAGATCTGCGTTCGGGAGAGCTTTGGAAGACGGGTCACAGAATCAAACTCCCGAGGCAACCGTTCCGGGTGCTGGCAGCGCTCCTGGCAAGACCGGGCGACATCGTCACCCGGGAAGAGCTACAACTTGAAATCTGGGGAAACACGAATGTCGATTTCGATCAGGCAATAGCAGCCGCTATTAACAAGGTTCGGGAAGCTTTGGGAGATTCGGCGGATAATCCGCGCTTTATCCAAACTCTCCCGAAGCGTGGCTACCGGTTTATAGCTCCCGTCACTCACATACCGCCTGCTCCTGCTTCCCACCCGCAAGGAATCTCTGTGCGATACGTGATTCCAGACTCGACAACCATCGAGTCACCAGAGCAGATGGTTGGGACCGGAGGAGAGGCCGGTAAAAGGCTGCCGTCTACTCTATTGCCAGCCTCAGCGGCCGCACAGACTGAGACTGCAGAACCTATCAATCTCCCTCATCTTTTCAGCAGAGCGGGAGCTGAGTACGAGAAGGAGCGCACCGTTGTAGATGCACGACGAAGCCCTACCTGGCGCACTCATCTAAAGTGGCTGTACCTGTGCATCTTCATTGCAGGGCTCTTGGTGAGCGCCTCAGCCGGAAGATGGCTTCTTGCACCCGCATCACTGAAGACGGGTCCTTTTCGGGTTGATCAGTTAACCCACTACGTACCTATCTCTCTCGGTCCGCCAAATCCTGAAAGCTTCCTTACGATGGCAATTGATGGAAACCGTGTGCTGACGCCGGTGATGATCAACGGCCGCCCTCGTTTGTCCGCCATCGATGTCGACACTGGAGAGGTTCAGGAGATCGCAGTACCTGACGAAATATCTTCAAACGCGTTAACAGACGTTTCGAAGGATGGCTCCAGGTTGCTGCTGAGGAGCCAGCAGTCCACCGAGTCTGAGCAACCACTCTGGGTCGTGCCGTCGGTTGGTGGCAGTGGAAGGCAGATCCCAGGGGTACTTGCTCATGATGCAACCTGGATGCCGGATGGCGTCAATATTCTTTACGCCGCCGGCAACGACTTGGCCGAGATTGGCGCGAACGAAGATTCTGTGACGAAATACGCCAAACTTCCTGGACGTGCCTTCTGGTTACGCTGGTCGCCCGACGGCAAGCTGCTAAGATTTACCCTCTTTGATCCAGTCACCCATGGGGCTGCCCTTTGGGAGATCGACAGCGTAAATCGCACGCCCAAACCAGTTCAACTCGCCGGGCTAGAGCACTTCTCGGCATGTTGCGGAGTCTGGCTGCCCGACGGGCAATCTTACGTCTTCCAGGCAAACGAAAATCTGTGGCAACTTAAAGGTTCTGGACGCCGCGCGAAACTTCTCCAGCTGACCAACGGACCTCTTCGCTCTCTTTCTCCCGTTGCCGCTCGAAATGGGAATCGCATCTTCTTCGTCGGCTTGGAAGCTCCTTCTGGTTTGCAGCAGTTTGATCCCGAGCGAAAAGAGTTTCGTTCTGCACCGGCCTTTCTTGCGGACGCTAACCGTATCGATTTTTCGAGAGACGGAAAGTGGGTCGCGTGGACAGACATTCACGAGAAGCTCTGGCGCGCCCGTAGCGACGGCTCCGACAAGGTTCGGCTCACCTCGGATGCGCTGGAGGTTTTCCTGGCGCGTTGGGCGCCGGATGGAAAGCGTCTGGCGATGATGGCAAGGAAGCCGGGAGGCGTTTGGCAGATCTACCTTGTAGACGCGAACGGAGGCAAAGCCGAAGCGCTACTTGATGAGGCACGCAATGAGGCTGACCCAGAATGGTCTGTCGACGGCGGCAGCTTGGTATTTGGCCGTGAGCCGGATCTGATGGGGAAGGAGAGCGGCTCTCATACCCTCCAGATAGTGAATCTTTCCACCCATCGCAGGGAGGAAATAACACACTCTGCGGATCTTTTCAGCCCACGCTGGTCGCCCGATGGCCGATGGATTATCGCGCTCACCTTAGATCAGAAAATCATTATGCTCTACGATATCGCTCACCGTCAGTGGCGACGTTTGGCCTCCACAAGCGCCGCTGATCCAGTCTGGAGCTCGGACAGCAAAGCAATCTACGTGCACGCATTTCTCGCTGACCGCGAGCCAATCTTACGGGTAGACGTTCCGAGTGGAACGATTCGGACTGTGGCCGACCTTGGAAACTTTCATGACGGAGAAGCTGCGAACTACTTCTTCGGGGGAATCACACCACGAGGTGAACCGTTGGTTCAACCCCGAGTGGGAACCGGAAATCTCTACACCCTTGACTTAGCGTCACCGTAAAGCCTCTATTAGAAGAGCGGCTCGATTGCCTCACCAAGTTATCCTGGACGCGCGATCCGTAGCTGCCGCGGCCAGAGGCCGGTTGAGCTAACAGTTAGCTAGCGGGGCCTCACTCCTCTTCATTCATTCCGCAATGACATGATCAGTCATGGAGCCGAAGGGGATCACTATCTGTGAGCGTTAAGGCGCGCAGTTTCATCATTCCCGCGGTAGTCATCCTTGCGGCGGTCGCCCTGCTATTGGTCATTGCCCAACGCTGGGTCTTCTGGCGATCAGACGCGGCTACAAAAAAGACCAACGATGCTTATGTGCACGCCAACATCGTGCCCTTGAGCACACGAATCTCCGATACATTGCGCGAGTTGAACGTGAATGATTATCAAACCGTCCATGCCGGCCAGTTGCTCGCGAAGCTCGACGATACGGATTATCAGTCCGAACTTCAGCAGGCTGAGTCGAGTCTCGATGCAGCACGGGCCGCACTTAACGACAACCAAGTCCAAAAGCAAGTGCAGAAGGCTTCGATTGCATCGGCGCGGCAGCAAGTCGAGGAGGCTGTCAAGGCCGAGGCTGCGGCCGCGGCCAATGTAGCATCGGCTCAAGCGGGAACAGACCAGGCAGACGAAGAACGTCACCGGCAGGAAGCTCTGTATGCGGAGAATGCAACGACTCGGCAGAAGCTCGAGAAAGCAGTTGCAGACAGTCGCGAGGCCCACGCAAAGTCAGATGGTGCGGAAAGTGACCGGTTGAAAGCCGCTGCCGCCGTTCAGCAAGCTGGTGCAACGGTGTTGGAAGATGAGCGCTCCCTGGAGCTGCTGAACAGCAAGGACGAAGACTACAGAGCAGATGTGCGCGCAAAACAGGCTGCAGTCGCAACCGCGCAGGTGCAGTTGAACTATACGAGTATCTACGCCCCTGCCGACGGGCGTGTTGGCCAGCGCAAGGTCTTTCCCGGTCAGCTCGTTTCTCCGGGAGTGGAAGTCATCTCCCTTGTGGAAGGCGACACCTGGGTCGAAGCCAATTATCAGGAAACCCAGTTGGCTGGCATGCGGGTTGGCGACGCGGCAGATATTCACATCGACGCGATGCCCTCCTCCTCCTTCCATGGCCATGTGCTGGAGATCTCCCCGACCAGCGGGGCGGCGGGGTCCTTACTCCCCCCGGACAACGCGTCAGGAAACTTTACGAAGGTGGTGCAGCGGCTTCCGGTTAAGGTGGCGATTGATTCGGGGAACGCCTCAGTCAGCGAACTGCAGCCCGGTTTATCGGCAGAGGTGTACGTTCACGCCTCAGGTGCGAGACATTGAGTCCCGGCCAGGCAGGGACGGTTCCGGCGAAAGGTGAGCCCAAGGCGAATGATCCGGACCACCCCACAGCAGCTGGCCAGGCCCAGGCTGAAGCATCACAACCACGGCAGGAGACGCAGCGCAAAGAGGGTGAAACTCAGTCCCAAGAGGAGAAGAAGACTCCATGGGCCGGTATTGCCGCTGTGATGATTGGACTGAGCACATCGGTTTTCCTCGGGCAGTTGATAGGCATCGGCTTGTCTGATATCGAAGGAGCTCAGCATCTGAGCAAGGACCAGGGCGCTTGGCTCACTGCGGTTTATAACGCGGGACAGATGTTCATTGGACCGATGACCGTCTACATGGGAGGCCTTCTTGGGCCACGCAAAGTTCTGCTTGTGGCAGCGCCGACGGTTGCAGTGTCCACCCTCTTGCTCGGGCTAACAACGTCCTATCCAATCATTCTGACGCTTTTAGCATTGGCGGGCCTGGGCTGCGGCAGTTTCTATCCTCTCACCCTCAGCTTTGTTGCAAGGGGGCTGCCAAGGCCGTTGCTGCTCTTCGGCATCGCCGCCTATGGCTTTGACGTGGTGAGCTCCCTCCATATCGCAACCTTGCTGGAAGGCCTCTATATGCAGTATCTCTCCTGGCACTGGATCTACTGGCAACCGGCCCTCATGGCGTTAGCGATGTGGGGTCTAGTGCACTTTGGAATTCCTTCCGATCCCACAGCCAGCGTCGATACCAAGAAGCTCCGTCCTTCATGGCAGAGCTTTGTTTATGCAAGCCTCGGACTTTCCTGCCTCTTCCTCCTTTTAACTCAGGGAGTTCGCTTAAACTGGGGAAGTTCAGGCGGAATTGTTGCATTAGGGGCCGCGGGCGCATTCCTTTTACTGGCATCCCTGGCCGGTCACATCTTGGAACCAAACCCACTGGTCGATCTGCGTTTCATCTTTCGCCGCAACATCCTGTTGCTCAGCATCTGCCTGTGCGTTCTAAGGTTCAGCCTGTTGTCTTCGGCACAGCTGGTACCCACATTTCTTTCTACCGTGCAACATTTCCTTCCTTTGCAAACCGGCTCGGTGTTGGCTTGGGTGGCCTTGCCGTCGCTCCTCTGCGGGATGCTAGCCGCCGCGGCCATGAAGTATGTGGACCCGCGCCTTTTGCTGGCGTTCGGTTTTCTGCTTACTGGTGCAGCGTGCCTTTGGGACAATAAGCTCACATCGCTATGGTCACGCCAGAACTTCTTCCCAACCGAGCTTCTCATCGGAGTGGGCGCAGCCATCTCGGTCGTCAGCTTAGTAGGCTGCATCATGTTGGAAATAGTAAATACCGGTGCGATCAAGAAACCAATCGACACGCTGACCTTCGTGGCATGGTTCCACACTGTTCGGTTGTTTGGCGGTGAAATCGTCTCGACGCTGCTGGGATACTTCCTCTTTGTCCGTTTTCACTTCCACTTCAGCATGCTGGCGGACTTTATCAACACGGGCCGGGCGGTAGCCACAACACAGTTGTTAGGCCTGAGTGCAGCTGTCGCTCCTCAAAGCCCAAGCGCTGGAATTTCCCTGGCGCGCTCCGGAGCCTTGATGGCGGAGCGTCTCGAAACTCAATCTATAACCCTTACGATTGCTGATGCCTACATCACTGAGGCTCTAGTCATCGCGCTTGCTCTGCTGGTTGTTGCGTCGATCAGCCGCGAGGCCCTTCAGTTTAAGGACTTGTTGAAGATAAAGGAATAACGATGCCTGAGGTGCCAAAACATCAGTCGCTATTTCGATCAAAAGATTCGTCATGGAGGTTTTTGTCTTATCTGCATATGACATTCTATTTCTTCGGCTTCTGCCCGCTTCCACTGCTGTCTAGTAACGCTGATGCACAATCTACATATGCCAATCAACCACAGGCTTCTGCAGCTCAGGGGCCGGCAGAGCACGAGCTCACGGTAGATCAAGCGATCGATCTTGCGTTGGAGCACAATGGCGATCTCGGCGTAGCCAGGCTCGACGTGCAGCACTACGAAGCACTGAAGGCGAAGGCTCACGCGCAATACCTGCCGACGCTTACCAATCAATCCGACGCCACGTATCTCACGGAACGTCAAGGAGTGGTACTGCCACCCGGGTCCCTTGGAGTGTTACCCGCTACTGGGCCTATTCCGCCGCAGACCTTGCGCGTTGATCAGGGCGGGAATCTTACGTATGCCAGTCGCACCTATCTCAACCAGCCGACTCTGCAGCTCTTTGCGGCGCACGCAGCCAATCACGCGGCCAAGATGGATATCGAGACAGCGCGGCTGAGTGTCGAGGATAAAAGCGAAAGCACCGCCATTCAGGTGCGCCAACTCTACTATGAGGTCTTGGACGCAGAGTCCCAGCTTCTAGCGGCCGAAGAGGAAGTCGCCACCTATCAAAAAAGCGACAAGGAAGCAGCGGACGAGGTTCGAGAGGGCGCCGCATTGTCAGTCAAAGAACTAGAAGCACGCGCCAATGTGCTGCAGGCTCAAAGTGAAGCTTTGAAGGCCCGCATAACGGCACGGGACAAGCGGCTGGAGTTGAACAACGCCATTGGAGTTCCGCTCGACACCCGCTTTCGGTTGGTCGATGCCAACACAGCAGACTCTGAAGCCGGCGCGCTACCGACTCGTGACGAAGCAATACGCCTGGCACTTGCAAGAGAGCCTCAGATCCTTATCGCAGAGCGGAAGGTTGAAAAAGCCAAGTCCGAACTGCGAGAGGCTGAGGACGCCTATATACCGGACCTGACCGTAAGTGCCCATCACAGCTACCAGGTCGGGGTAGCGCTCTTTGTCCGCAACTACGGGGTTTTTCAGGGTGAATTTAGTTATGACCTCTTTGAGGGCGGTGCCAGGCGAGCGCAAGTGCGCAGCGAGAAGTCGCTCCTTGGCGAAGCTGAACTTAATTTGACAAATCTGCGAGCATCAACGACAGTCGCCGTTGAGGCTGCCTACGACAATGTCGAAAGCGCTGAGCTCGACCTCAAGGCCAAGCAGCAAGTTGTTGTGGCACGCGATGCAGCGGCTCGCGTGGCCGACTCGCGCTACACTCACGGCGAGATCCTGGCCTCTGAACGGGACATGACACACGCCCAGTTCGCAGACGCAGAGGCGTCGGAGCGCGAGTCGGCGCTGAACCTTTCTCTGGCACGCAGTCAAATAAAGCGGCTATTAGGAACAATTGCACGTTAGCTGAACGAGCGAGACTCCGTAGGTTGAGTTCATGCGCGCACGAGCTAATCATCAGTCTGGATGTACCGACGCATCCATTTTGCTCTGCCCGGAAGCCGCAGCTCTTCCTGAAAGTTAGGGCACACCTATCGAAAAACGCGCACCCGCATGGCTTATTGATTGCAGATCGAAAGGACCTGTGTTGCGCAATCACTGAGTTCGTTCGATTAGAGGAATGGTACGATGGCAAATCTTAAAATGATCAGGGTCATAGCACTGGCAGAAATAGTGATGCAGGGAGATCTGGTTGCACTTCTTCATTCGTTAGAGGTCCAGGTGCACCTGGTGGAGAAGCTTACTGATCTGCCGCGGGTGCCTCCCGCAATTGGGGTAAGAGACATCATTTTGCTTCCGGAGCAATGCCCGGATGGCGAAATATGGATTATCAATAGTATTTTAAATCAGTACACACATCGTCCAGCGTTTCTCGTCTATGGGCAAACAGTTGATTTTGCCCGGTGGTCCGGTGTACTTGATTCCGGAGGAACGGATATCATCACTTCGCCCTTTCACATAGAAAAGCTGAAAGCAGCACTTGAATCTGCCGCAGAAAAGATCGTCGCAACAGAATAGCACTGGATCCTTCGCTTGTTTCTTTGGCAGAACACCGAAACACGATTGCGAAATCCGGACTGCACGACAGGCAGCGATGAGGGCGAAAGATTGACTTACTTGTGAACAGCGCCTCGTGCTAACTGTTAGCTAACCCAAGTTATTCATTCATCTACAATATCTTCATGGCATCATGGATATTCGCAGAGGCTGAGGCTTGCGCTCTCTTCCGAACCGGAAAACAGAAGCGCGTTCAAAGGGGCTTTGCGGAGTCATAGGCCCACATAGCTTGGGGAAGGTTCATGAGCGAGCAAGAACAGAAGTCAGTATCTTCGTGTGCGATGGTCGTTTTCGGTGCAAGTGGTGATCTGTTCCAGCGATTGCTTCTTCCATCTCTCTTTAACCTCGCCGTAGAGCACAAGCTGCCCGATGAGTTCGCACTTCTGGGTTTCGCAAACAAAGATTGGGACGATGCAGGCTTTGGTCAGCACATTACCGACAGCCTTCACGAGTTCTGGGGAGAGGATGCCCCAGGTGCTACGGTTCAATGGTTACGGGATCGAGCTGCGTATTTGAAAGGTGACTTTAAAGACGCGGATTCCTTCAGGAGCTTGCAAGTCAATCTCGAGCAGCTGGAGAAGCAGTGGCGTACGGGTGGGAACCGGCTATTCTATCTGGCCACAGCACCTTCATTTATAAGCACCATCGTCAAGCAACTCTCCGGCCTCAAGCTCATCTGCCAAGACGCCCAGACGTGGCGACGTGTGATCGTGGAAAAGCCGTTCGGCAATGATTTAGAGTCGGCCAGGGCTCTTAACAAGGAGTTGCTTGGCGAGATCAACGAAAACCAGATCTACCGCATCGACCACTTCGCAGGCAAGAGTGCGATCGAGAACATCGCAGTTATGCGCTTCGCGAACACGATGTTTGAGCCCCTCTGGAATAGCGAGTACATCGACAATGTGCAGATAACCGCAGCCGAGACCGTTGGACTCGAAGGCCGGGCAGGCTTTTACGAGGGTTCCGGGGCGCTGAGAGACATGGTGCCCAACCATCTGTCGGAATTGCTGTCTATCATTGCAATGGAGATGCCGCAATCGCTCGATGCTGATCATGTGCGATCTCGGCAGGCTGACGTGCTCGAGTCAGTGCAGGTTCCTGCCATCAGTGAAGTGGATCAATGGGCAGTACGCGGCCAATACGGTGCCGGCGCAGATGCTCAGAAACAGCCGGCTTACAGAGACGAAAAAGATGTGGCGCCTGGAACAATCGTAGAAACCTATGTCGCGATGTGCGTCATGATCAATAACCAGCGTTGGAATGGAGTACCTTTTTACCTTCGAACCGGCAAGCGGCTGAAGACGCAGCTCACTGAGGTGGTCGTTACGCTTCGTGAACCACCCGTGCAGTTGTTTTCGCAAGCTGGTAGCAGTCCCAATCGGATTATCTTCCGCTTGCAGCCTGATGCTGCCATCATGATTGATTTTGTAAGCAAGGCGCCCGGTATCGCTCCTGCAATCGAAGCTGGAGAACTAAGCTATACCTTGCCAACCGGCGTGACCGGAAAACATGCCAAGGGATACGAGCGGCTGCTGTATGACTGTATGCGTGGTGACCCTATGCTTTTCAACAGTGCTGCCATGGTGGAAGGTGGCTGGAGGATGATCGATCCGATACTAAAAGCCTGGAAGACCCCCCCAACGGTTCAATCCTTCCCCAACTATGCCTCGGGTTCCTCCGGACCTGACGCTGCAGACGCCTTGTTGGCAAAGCGCGGACATCATTGGCATGCCTTGGAGGTAAAGTGAGCGTCCTTGTGATCGACATCGGGGGAACCCATGTGAAGGTAAAAACCCCGGAACAGCAAGAACCCGCGAAGTTCAAGTCGGGCGCCGAGATGACTCCCGCCCTCATGGTCAAGGGTGTACTGGAGGCCAGCGACAAGTGGGACTATGATCGCGTTTCGATCGGCTACCCGGGAGTCGTGGTGCATGACAAACCGCTGCACGACCCCTTCAATCTTTCCGGTCGCTGGGTGGGATTTGACTATCCCGGCGCCTTCCAGAAGCCCCTGAGAATGGCGAACGATGCGGCTATGCAGGCTCTAGGTAGTTATGAAGATGGTCGGATGCTTTTCCTGGGCTTGGGCACCGGGCTTGGATCAGCCATGGTCGTGGACGGCATCGTGCAGCCAATGGAGCTTGCTCATCTTAAGTTTGAGGGCAAGAAGACTTACGAGGACGTTCTCGGATTGCGTGGGCTGGAGAAGCTCGGGGAGAAAAAGTGGACAGCCCATGTCTTCAAAATCGGTCGATCGTTGATGCAGGCTATGGATGCCGACTACGTGGTTTTAGGCGGCGGAAACGTGCAAAAGATTGAAGCGATGCCCGAGTGTTTCAGGCGTGGATCCAACGGCAATGCATTCAAAGGCGGCGTCGAGTTGTGGAATCAGCCACGGTCACGTGAGCGGGTTGCAAAGGAATAGATCGTAGGGGCGATTGGCTATCGCGCCCCTTGTCCTATTGCCGGCTAGATTCTGATTTTCAGGAACTCTTTGTTTCGTGCACGCTGCTCATACTAGGTATAAGCAGTTGTGAACGCATTCTGCGGGTAAACAGGTTGTAAAGCCAGCTCATTACAGTGGCGACTCGATTGCCGCCGCCACTCAAAAAGGCGATGTGTATCCCAATCCAGGTCAACCACGCTGGTGCTCCACTCCAGTGGGCCTTGAACGGCCAGGCGATGCGCGCGATGGCGGCGGTGAAGCCGATCGTTGCCATATCCCCTTTGTCAAAGTAGTGGAAGGAAGTGCGCGGCTTACGGTCAAGATCGGCGATGATCAGTTTCCCGGCATGCGTGCCCATTTGCATGGCTGGCTGGGCGACGCCCGGAACTCTGTGACCATCCTCAGTGACGGCGGCAACGTCTCCGCAGACGAAGATTTCTTGATGCCCTTCCGGATTAAGATTTGCATCTACCGGGATGCAGCCTTTCTTGTCTAACTCGACACCAAGCGCGCTGGTAAGAGGGGACGGTTTAACCCCGGCGGTCCAGAGTATGAGATCAGCAGGGATCCGATCTTCCCCCACGGTGACGGAATCCGCTTCAATCTTCGTGACCCGGCAACCGGTCTTGGCTAGGACCCCGACCTTCTGAAGGTGCAGCATGGCCTTCTTCTGAAGGTCTTCCGGAAAGGTACCAAGAAGTTTGGGAGAGCCCTCCAGCAGCGTAATGCGTATGTCACCCGTTTTGACGTGTTTGTAGTCCTTCGACAGAACCTTATGCGAGAGGTCCGCGATGTTGCCGGCAAGTTCCACGCCGGTCGGTCCCCCGCCGATCACGACGACGTGCAGGCTGCGGGGTGTCGCGCCCAAGATCGAAGCCTCTTGAGCTTTTTCGCACGCCAGGATAAGACGACTGCGTATCTCAACTGCATCTTCAACGGATTTGAGCGAGGGTGCAAAACGCGCCCAGTCTTCGTTTCCAAAGTAAGTCGAGGTCGCACCGGATGCCAGCACAAGGTAGTCATACTGAAGCTGCCGCCCATCGAGAAGATCGACCGTGCGCCGCTCTTTGTCGATGCCGCAGACCTCGCCCAAAATGAACTCTGTATTGCTGTGTCCTCTCAAGATCTGCCGAATGGGACGCGCAATATCCTGAGGGGCAAGCATGGAGAGCGCGGTTTGATAGAGAAGCGGCTGGAAAAGGTGGTAGTTATTACGATCAACCAGAATCACACGGAGATCATCACGCTTTCGAAGGCTACGAGCGGCGTTGATTCCCGCAAATCCGCCGCCAATGATGATTACTTGTTTCCCGGCGCCCTTGACCATCATTCAATCTCCTTTGGTGGTTATCAATCTGTATCCAGATAATCTTGTGGACTCATCGTATCCCTTGTGGCTGTTGACCAGTTCGGAGTAACCGTAAGGACCGCAAGCGACCCTCATTTCAAGAGGATCACGAACGCCGCAGAAGGCCGATCGAACTTCTGCCGGCTTCACATTGGCCTTGCGCATGTCCATTTTCCGCTACGTTGAACGTCAAGAAATATGATTCAGCGGTTCAGTTTCTGCGCCGGACAGTACGACCATGCTAGGCACAGGAGAAACCATGATAACGAGCTGTATCTACTCACTTTCCGAATCTTGAGATGCGAACGAGCTTGCATCCGTTTGCGGGTTCAGAGCTGTGATAACCGTTATCTAGCGCCACCAGGATTTCTAAGCAGTTCCACCGTGGCATGATTAGGAATCCTTAACCGACGAAGCGCGTCGACAAACAAATACAACAAAGCCTCAGGAATGGTCGAGATCAGCCTTTAATCTCAGGTGTTAGACCGGCGAAAAGTAGGCGCCAGATTAGTTGCGGCCTTCTTAGTGCGGTCTACTGGGACGTTTACCATGGAACGGTTTGATCGACCACATCTGGGGTGCTCTGAGGTGATCCGCCTTGAACGTCTCATCAGTCACATCCATTCTCGTGTTCGGCCACGACGCCATCTTGCTGGAAACCCGTCAGTGGGTGTTAGAAGAAGCCGGCTTCCGGGTCCTTGTGGCGTCCGATCTCTTTCGTGTTCGTGAATTGGTTGTAAGCCAATCCTGGAACTTGCTTTTATTGTGTCACTCACTTACTTCAGCAGAACGTCGGAAGGCCATAGCGACTGCGAAGTCAGCTAGACCAGAGATGCGTTGCCTCTTGATTACTGCACAAACGCCGGTTCATGCCATAGGTGACCTTGAAGCCACAATCTCCTGCTTTGACGGACCGGGAGCTTTGATTACTGCGGTAAAAGAGGTAACTTCCTCTAGGTCTTCAGGGCTTATCACGTCGTGAAACGGAAAGCAGAACTTGGACCGCTTGCTCTACCACATAACTCCGCCGCTCTTTCGACGAGGGTTTCCGGCTCCCACCCTCCAAAACCAGAGAAGCGCTTCATGAGTGCTGCGTCCTCAGCTTGAGTTCTGATACTCACTCCCCGGATTCTGAATCTGGAGTCCTTCTATGAGGTGCTTTCCCCCCTAGGTCACTGCCAGAATCTGTCACTCGGCAATGATGGGCCTGTCGCTCAGGTTTAGCATGTTGCGCTCCAGGATCTTGTTTTCCGCCGAGGCTGCTTGCAGTGACCCATGTCAGAGCTACCTTCGTAGTTGGTGATCATGGTGATCGCTACCCCAAAACCACACCTTCCAGACGAGCTATTCGCGGCGGTCGAACCCCAACCCAAATCATCGTTGGCCGCCAGCAGAAGGTTCTCGGCCCAGGTCAGCTCATGTTACCTAGCGTACTGACATGTCGTTCAATTTGATATTCACTGCTTCTCTGATCGATGGAAGAGCAATATTGGGGTGCTGTTTGGACCACGCCACAGAAGAGATATCCAGTCAGGCCGTAAAAGCTCAGTTGGAGCGCCTCTGCGCAAGTGCGACTTTCAAGAACTCCATTCGCCTTTGCCGCTTCTTGCGTTACACGGTTGAAGTCGTGTTGCGCGGAGAGGGCGAGACGCTGAAGGAGTATGTGATCGGGACGGATGTCTACGACCGCAGACATCCGTATCATCCCAGCCAGGACTCGATCGTGCGTACCGAAGCAAAGCGCCTCCGCGACAAGCTCAAAGAATATTATGAGACCGAGGGGGTAGAGGATGAGGTTCTCATCTACTACCGCAGCGGAAAGTACGAGCCGATCTTCCGGTGGAGCGAACGGCGTCCAGAAAAAACCCAGGCGGCTGTTCTGGTTACGGGCGGCTCGGCTAAAGAAGAGCTTCCAGGCGTCACGATCGCCGTTCTCCCCTTCAGGCATCAGGAAGGTGAGCCGGAAGCTTCGGCGATCGCTGCCGGTATTACCGATGACTTGATTTTTCGAGTCACCTCGACTGATGGGTGTCGTGTTATTTCTTCACAATCCTTGGCTCTGGTACAGTCCCATACATCCGACCTGACCCTCTTGAGCGACGCGTTGAAAGCTGACCAGGTCATCACGGGCAGCGTTCGCAAAGATGCATCCCACGTTCGGGTCTCCGTAACGGGTGTCCATCCGTCGGGGCTTGAAACCTGGTCTGAGAGGTTCGACTTCTCCACGGATGATAATGACCTAATGGTTTTGGAAGAGCAGATCGCGTCGGCCATTATGGCCCGCATCGCCCCTCAGGAGTCTGTACTGCGCCGTCTGAAGGGTAGGGTTCCGGCAGTTTGTCTCTCGACATTTCCGGAGATCCTCAGCGCGGAAGCAGCCGTAGACCAGGGTACATCTCGGTCGCTACGAAATGCACTTGCGAAGTTCCAAAATCTTGCCTTGCGGCAGCCGGAATCCGCGCGTATTTATTGCGGAATTGCCCAGTGCTATCACTCTTTGGCTCTGCTCGGAGAGATGTTGACATCAGACGAGATGCAAGAGGCAAAAATGGCCGCCGCGAAGGCGTTGCAGCTTGATCCAGAAATGGGCGAGGCTCACGCTGCACTGGGTTGCTCGCACTTTTTGGCGCACAATTGCAAGAATGCAGAAGCAGAGTTTCGCCATGCATTGACCTTGAGAGCAAGCCCGGCTATTCGGCAGGTATATGCCGACATGCTGATGTCGCTCGGCCGATTTGAAGAAGCTGCGATACAGCTTCAGGAATCACGGCAAGTGGATCCATTCTCCAACCGTCAAAGAGTTTCAACTGCGCGCTTTCGCTACCTCACTTGGCAGGCGAATGAGGAACAGAGTACTTTTGAGAATGAGATTCTGTACGGTCCGCTTCCTATCCAAGTGCTCCTGTTCGAAGCGGAATTATCTCTTCGCAGAGGAAGAGTGGCCGATGCGATTGCTTTGGCCGACACTCTTCTGCGGAACTTGGATCAGGGCGTCGCGATTCTTTCGGAAGTAGCCGCGATCCTGGCCAGTGCGGGGCTCATCAGCAGGGCCAGGGCGATCATCGATCGTTTCCAGCTCTTAGACCATGACACCGCGCTAAGCAAGACATACAAGGCTCGACTCTGCATGGCCATCAAGGACGAGGACGCTTGCCAGGACTTTCTCAAACGTGCTGTTGCTGAAAAAGAACCGCAAGTATGCTGGTTGGAGATCGATCCGAGATATGAAGACCTCTTGGGCATGATCCGTCAGAGCGGCAGCAACGAGAGGATGAGTAAAGTGACTTCCATAGCGGCTAACGGTTAGCTAGCCGGACCTAACTCGCTTTATAGACTCCAGATCCCCCATGATTTGTCTACGGCAGAGAAGGATCATTCCATATAGCAAGCCAGGCCATCCAGCCTTCGCTGCAGACTCCAACCCTCACATGCGCTGCTAAGTAGAAAATGGAAACCAAGGGAGCACTCGTGCGTCGAATCGCGCTAGAAGAACACTTTGTGATGAATGAACCAGAGCACATCGACCGATGGAGAAGTCTGATTCCCAGTGTTCCGGCTTCGGTAACCGACAAGATTTTGAAGCCGTTGGTCGATGTAGGAGACGGACGGCTCGAAGCCATGTCCAAGGCTGGCATCGATCTGGCCGTGCTGTCGGACGCAGGAATAGTGCAGAATGTCCTCGATCCTACCCCGGCCCTCCGGTTGGCAAAGGAGTCCAATGACTACCTTGCGAAGGTGGTTCAGCAGAACTCAAACCACTTCGCGGGGTTTGCGGCTGTCCCCCTTGTGGACCCAAATGCAGGGGCCGATGAATTCGAGCGAGCCATCACGCAGCTTGACTTTAAAGGCGCACTGATCAACGGTCAGACAAACGGCCACTATCTTGACGATGATCGCTACACTGTCTTCTGGGAGCGCGTGCAGGCACTCGGCCTGCCGGTCTATCTCCATGCCTCCGATCCTCTGGTACCTCCCGTCACCTATCAGGGCTGCCCGCAACTTACTGGCGCCGTATGGAGCTGGACGGCTGAGACCGCCGCTCATGCACTACGCCTTATCTTGAATGGAACCTTTACAAAGTACCCGGGTATCAAGTTGATTCTTGGTCACATGGGCGAAACTCTACCCTTTCTTCTATGGCGTATCGATCGTCGAATCAAGGCATTTGCCACTGGCCCGACCGTCGTACCAAGCGACATCTTTAAGCAAAATATCGCGATTACAACCTCCGGTGTTTTCGCTGACTCGCCGCTATTATGTTCACTGGCTGAGACTGGTGACGACAACATTCTTTATTCAGTTGACCATCCTTTCGAAATCATGCAAGAAGCAGCCGACTGGTTTGACAAGGCACCTATCCCGGAAGAGACCAGGGAGAAGATCTCCTGGCGCAATGCCACACGTCTGATGAAGTTGTGAAGGACTTGCCACAAGCCGTTCACACAGATGAGAGACAAGGACTTAAAATGTCAGGCGAGCCGCCGGCGATCTCCCAGCCTCTACCAGTGTGGGAGCATCCGTCATACTGAACTAGCACCAGCAAACGCGCTTGTCGTCAATGAAAGCAGTCTTACCGCGACAACTGCACCCCCTGAGACTGAGAGGATGACTGCGAGCCTCTGGGTTCAAATCTGCGATGTTACTTCACCTCGGCGCGCATGCGACACTTCTTTGTTGCCATGCGCACCAAAACAACTGGCGCAGCAGCGCAGGTCCTGATGATTGAGGATATGACATGAGTGAATTCAGTTTGGAAGCAAACACCACTGCGCTGGTGATTATCGATTTGCAATATGGCCTTATCCCCTTGCCCGTCACACCGCGCACCTTCGACGAGGTGGTAAAGCGCACTGCACTGTTGGCCGAAGCTTTCCGCGCAAAGGGATCTGCGGTCATTTGGGTACGCGTTGATCTGCACAATTTCCGGCGCCTCATCGTGGATCAGCCGATGCTGGATCTCGACGGTCCGCCACTTCCGCCCGAATCCGTCGAGATCGTCCAAGAAGCCGGCAAAAAGCCTCAGGAGTTGCTGATCACCAAGCGCTTCTGGGGCGCCTTCGATACCACCCCGCTTGAGGCTGAACTGCACAAGCGCGGTATTGAAACGATCGTCCTCGCCGGCATCTCCACTGACATCGGCGTCGAGACTACGGCTCGCTCTGCTGCCACCCTGGGCTTCAACGTTGTAGTGGTTGAAGACGCGACCTCCGCCCGGACCATCGAAGCTCATCACAACGCGATCAACCGAGTATTCCCATTCCTTGGCCGCGTTCGCTCGGCCGCTGAAGTCGAAGCAGCTCTAGCCTAAACTGGCGCCGCGAAAGGCCTATAGCCGGGTGGCATCACGATCGCGTCCTTCATGGTGAGGATCTGGCGTCAATAGCGTAAATGCCAGCTGATATTGGTAATCCCGGCAAGCATCTCGTGCAGCCGCACGTTGTTGCGCGTCAACTCAAAGCCTCTTGCGCTCAGCGAGGCTCGCAGTAGCCCAAGCGCTGCGCTCCGCTGCTCAGCCATCTTGTCGCGCAGGCTTACGCTGTGGCGAGTGTGGTACCCCTGTTTTCACCCACTTGCGCCATTGCAGGTCGTCGACCGGAGATCGTGCGCCCCGGTCGCTGATCAGTCAGTATGGAGAGAGATGAACCGGCGCGTTGCAGGATATCCGTGTCGAGGCCCCGCTGAGAGCGATCTAGTGGAAGAGATAAACTGACGCCGCATTCAAGCTGCAAAATTGTGCGTACGCGGAATGGTCAGCAAGAGGGTGGTGCAGGTTCATGATGGTGTCGCTCCCGGCAATCAACTTCCATTACATTCAAGCCGCAGGCTGGCGCCGTCGTCTGAAGATTTGCTGTAGAGGTCCGATACTCTCCTGCCAGGCTGAACGCGGCTAGGGCCGGTCAGCGATCAGACTGGGATCTGCAGCTTCAGCAAATAGGCGACGGCTTTACTCGTAAGAAAGAGCCTGAGTCACATCCTGACGGATAGCCTTCATCGCGGGGGCAATCGTCCCCAGCACCGCACCCGTTATCGCGATTGCGGCCGCGATAGGCCACCAGGCATAGACGGTTTCCTGAGTGAGGCCGGAGTGTCCTGCATGTTGCATCCACCACTGCGACAGATAGGTAAGAGCAATGCCGATCCCGGTGCCGGCTAAGGCAAGAATCAAGGTCTCTTTGAACAAAAGGCTGAAGATCAGCACAGAGGAGGCGCCGAGCGACCTGAGAATGCCAATCTCGCGGGTGCGTTCGAGTACGGCTGTATACATCGCGATCGATACCACGATGAAGCCTACAATGACCGCGATCGCGATCACCACGTTGATGAAGTTGCGCAGCAGCCCGATACTATTAATCGACAATAGCGACGTGAACTCTTCCATCGAATAGATGGGATATCCTTGCAGCCTCTGGCGAAGCGAACTTACAACTTCTTGCGTATGGCTCGGATCGTCCAGCTTGAGGTAAATCTGGCTGAGATGGCCTGGATTTGCGGTCAGCTCCTGGATAACAGCCAGTCTCACGCAAATGCGCGTCAGCTTGCCTCCTTCATAAATCCCGGCCACATGCCAGTCGTGACCAATCAGATGAACCGTATTTCCAACGCGAAGATGCTTTGTGCGGGCGTAGAAATCGTCTACCAGAAGGTCATCATCTTTTCGAAACGGTCCGCCCTCCAGAAAGTGAAAGCCTCCGCTCATCTTTGAAAACTGGTCGAGGTCGATGCCGGTCACAGTATCAAAACCCTCGAGCGGCACGACAACAGTCCCCATCGCCACGGTAACGTGGGGCTGCTCAGCAAGAGAAGGGATGAATTTGTCACTCATCGGCGCGGTACTGAGAGAAATGATTGACGATCCCGGAGGCCGAATCATAATATCAGCACCGACTCCGCGGGCGCGACGAGCCGTTCCATCCAGCGTACCGTAACTTACTCCGACCAGGGTTAGAATCATCGCCACCTGGACCGCTATCGCCAAAACGCTCAACGAAGTGCGTATAGGCCGATGAGCCAGATTGGAAAACACGAATCTGTCGATCGACTTGCGGTAGATACCCATGCCGTCACCTAGCTACGCACTTCAGCAAGCACATCCATAACGTTTGTCGACGTTTTACGTGAAAGGCCACCTGCTTAGTCGCCTGCAGCCGTCACCTCATATTGAGCCTGCGGCAGGCTGCGGAGTGACCGTTCCAGCAAGATTAACTGCGATTCAATGTCGCCTTCAAGCTTGCGCCGCTTGACAACGTCTTCCCGATAGCGGCGGAGAAAGTAGTCGATGGTCTCGACGCGAATGCGGATCGAGCCGGAGGGCTTGTTCTCGTCGAGATCCTTGAACGAGAAATAAGGCGTGCCGGATTGTTCGATGATCCCCTCAATGACTCCGTAGATAGGAGCATCGTGGCCGCATTTGAAGCTCGAGACTTCGAGCGCGACCAGATTTGGATGGCGCGCCGTAAACTTTGCGGCCCACACCTTGTGGTTGGTGCTGGTGGAGTAGCGGTTCTTCCAAACGTCGCTGATGTCGAGCGCATGCGTGATCAACCCGGCACGTACTTCTTCTCCAAAAAGACGATCGAGTAGATCTTCGTCTAACGGCAACGTGCTTTGCGAAAAGACCGGATAGCCAAGTTTCTGAAACTCCTCCATGATCTCGTGGTTGAGACCGGGATCGTGATGGTAGACGCGGCCGAGCATCACGATGCCGATTCGATCTTCGCGCTCTAACTGGTCAAGTGTCTCGCGTGCCTGGCGGCGAATCTCCTCTTCGCATGCCTGCAGCGCTTTGAAGCCGACCGCAAGAGCTCGCTCGTTTTCTTCGCGGGTGAGGCCTAGCACGGGGCCCCACGCTTTGAACATCTGGTCGGCGCAGATCCTCTGGTCCTGCAGGTTCAGGATCGGATCGAGGTAAGCGACGCCATTTTCAGCAAAGATGTCGCTCTCCTTGGTAAACGCTGCCTTGACCGTCTCAGGCGTCGCTGTCACCGTCGGGCAGGCGTTTGAGCCGGTCAGGTTTACCAGATGCGAGTGAAGCACGTCATACATGGGGAACCATATCGCGTCGAGCAGCTTCTTGGTGTGCTTGGTCGCGAGCAGGTTGTAGACGTGCGCGATGCCGATCTTCGATGGGTAACAGGGATCGATCGCACCGCGGCTCGCGCCGGCGCGGTAGAGTTCCGGCGTTGTGTAGTCGGAGTAGACGATGTTTTCCGATTTCAAGCCGAGGCTGGCGAAGTAAGCGTTGAAGAGCGGCGCATAAGTGTAGGTATTCAACAGGCGCGGGATACCAATGCGATAACCCTTTCTGCGCTCCATGAGCGAGGCGCGCTCCTTCATGCCCTTCGATACGAACAAACCTCTTTGTGAAGGAATGGGATCGGCAACGATCTCGACATCGCGGTGACGAAAAACATCGTGCGCGGCAATCTCGACGAAGTTTGGGTTGACTGCTTTGATTTCGTCAATGTCGGCCTTGATATCCTTCATTTCGGCAAGGTCTTCAACGGTCCCTTTCTCGCATGTGGCGATAATAAGCCGCTGTTCTCCCATGCGCAGCGGGACCTTGGTTTTACGCGGCTGAAACTCTACCGGTTTCGGCAACTCGACCACTTGTTTTGAGCCCGGAGCGATCTGAATTTGGATCAGCGGTTCCACCTTCGCCTTGAAAACTGAGGAAGAGGTTGATCCGCAACTTCCGCCGGTGCTGCAGGAAGAGCCGTGCGACTCAACCGGTGGCAGGTTCGCCTGAACCTGCTCGAGACTCGGCAGCATAGCCGCCGCTGCAGCAATCTCCTCTGGCGTTGCGACGCGATCTTCGGCATTAGCAGGGACGTGTGTATATTCCCCGGCTTCGCCGCCGGTCACGTCAACATCGATGAAAGTGCGCAGACAATTGTTTTTGCAAAAGTAGCAGCGCGTATCTTCATTGCGAGTGGTGCGGTAGCGAATGTTCGC
This sequence comes from uncultured Acidobacteriaceae bacterium, assembly GCA_964245415.1. Taxonomy (GTDB): domain Bacteria; phylum Acidobacteriota; class Terriglobia; order Terriglobales; family Acidobacteriaceae; genus EB88. The sequence continues at coordinate 21,603 of CAXTMM010000015.1, forward strand.
CACCGCCTCAATTCCAATAAAGGTTGTCTGCTTGCCATTCGACCACAGACGCAGCGCCTCTTGCGCCGCTCCAATGGCGCCCGACTCGCCGCAATGCTCGTGGACGATAATTTCGGGCTCTCTGCCATTGGCGCGGAAGCTCGACTTGATAAAATCCACCTCTGCTTTCACCACCGCGAGATTGTTCTGCGTTCCACCCTGAAGAACGAAGCGCGTCCCGAGCGCGGCAAGGTTCGGAATGCTGGCTACGTAGAGAAAAACATTCTTGGGGAGCACGTCGGCAAGGCCGGCGAGAATCTCCTCTGACCGCCAGCCCTGGCGCTGGAAGTTCACAATATCGGACTGCATGAAAACCGCGCAGCCATAACCGAAGGACGGCATGGACTTTGCCGAGAACGCAAGGTCAGCAAACTCCTCGACCTTCATGCCGAAACCCTCGGCGGTCGATTGCAGGAAGTATCCGTTGCCAGCCGAACACTGCGTGTTCAACTTGAAATCCTTGACGCGCCCGTCTTTAAGAACGATGAGCTTGATATCCTGACCACCCACGTCAACGATCACGTGCGGGTCGTCGTAAAACTTGAGTGCAGACTCGGTGTGCGCAACGGTCTCAACCAACGCAACATCGGCGTTTAACACGTCCTTGAGAATGTCTTTCGCATATCCGGTGGTTCCTACGCCAAGGACTTCGAGGCTCGCGCCTTTGCTCTCAATCTGTTCGCGCAGCTTCTCAAACATCTCGATCGTGTCCTGGATCGGATTGCCATTCGAGAGCTGGTATGTCTTGCAGACTATGTCTCCATCCTTGCCGAGCACGACCGCCTTGGTGGAAGTCGATCCACCATCTATGCCAACGAAGCCAGAGACGACTTGGCCGGGATAAAACGCGGCCGGCGTAAACTTCTTCTTTCGATAAGAAGCTTTGAAGTCAGCAAGTTCGGCATCTTCGGCAATCAGTCCTTTGCCCCCGGAGATAGCCTTCTCCTCGGCACGGCCAATCTGCACCTCTTCATCCTTGCCGAACTCAACCGATCCGAGCGCGGCGAAGTACTGCGCGTTCTCAGGAACCTTGATCAGCTCCTCCGGCTTCATGCCATCCGGAACCTCAACCTTGCGCTCCTTCCACATGCGGGGAATGTTCGCCTGCCATGCTTCGCGCATCCCTCGTATAAACCCGTTCGGGCCGCCGAGCAGAAGAACGTGCGGACGCAGGGTATGCCCGCGGGTTAGCACGCTTAGATTCTGGAGCACGATGGCCTCGAAGAGCGATGCCATCAATTCGTCAGGCGGAGTACCGGTCTTTTGCAGACCATTAATGTCGGTCTCTGCAAACACGCCGCACTTCCCCGCGACCTTGTGCAGCTTGACCCCGTGATATCCCTGATTGGACAACTCGCTCGCAGGAATCTTGAGCTTGGCATTAATCTTGTCGATGACTGCGCCAGTTCCGCCGGCACACTTGTCATTCATCGAGGGAATCTTCTTCTTGCGCCCCGTCTCCTCGTCATCCTTAAAAACGATAATCTTGGCATCCTGTCCGCCAAGTTCGATGACTGAATACACCTCGGGGTGAAGCTTCTCGACGGCGAGCGATACAGCATGGACTTCTTGCACGAATTTTGCGCCGATCATCTCGGCGATTGTGCCGCCGCCGGACCCGGTGATAAAGATGCGCGTGTTTTCAGCCGAGATACCGGTATCGGCCTCCATGCGGCGCAGGAATCCCAGCACCTTCTCCGGCTGACGCGTTTCGTGGCGCTGATAATCCTGCCAGATCGTTTTGTCGGTCAACGCATCGACGACGATGGCCTTTACAGTGGTTGAGCCAACATCCAAGCCAACTAGGAATTGCTGCATCGTCTTCTCCAGAGTCAAAAGGTGCGGGAGAGAAAAACAGGCCGCCTCAGCTGCTCATACCCCATATCACACGGCTCGATATGGAGGACGGCGTGGAACTGTATGCCCCGCGACAGGAAACGACGCGGGGCATACACAGCAGCAGCGCCACGGATGCGCCCTGGCGAAGCTGACCAGGAGCAATCGCAATAGTAACTGCATCACGCTACCTGATTGGCAGGTAGTGCAATGCGGGTGCGGCGATATGCGCCGTCCCTGTTCATCAAGTCGCTGACATGCCAGGCGAACTGCGCCGCGGTTCCCGCAATTCCCTTCCGGTGCGGAACCTTGTAGAGCGCATGCTTCAGCTCCGGATGCTGGTCGACATAGGCGCGGAGTTCATCGAGCGACTTGCCGGTTTCGGCAAGCACACCCTCAAACTCTGCCCGGGCCTTCGACTTTGCTTCCGCAAGCGCCATCTGGACGCGGCTGTGAGCGTTGACTTCGCCTTCGCCCGAAGTTTCTATCGGCAGGAAGATCATGTCTTTGAACTTATTGACGACGCGCGATTGAACCCCGTCCGATTGAGTTGAGGGCATGCATCCGAAAGGCTTCAGCGCGAGCACCATATGGCAAAGGTGGTTCACCGTGTAGTAGACGTTCTTGCCGACTTCCATGTAGCCCTCGCCGCCGCGAGCCAGCTGATGGTAGAAGGGATGCGCCAGACGGGAGAGTTCCTTCTGAGGGATCAGGTGGTGCGCGGTGTCGCCCATGTGCTTGATGGTGCGGTGATAAAAGTAGTTCCACATGGCGCTGCCCGCGGTAAGCCCTCCGGTCTTCTTCACAATTTTGAGGCGATTGGCAAACTGTTTCTTCACCTCGTACCACTTGGGATCACGATACGGGGCCTCCGCATCAGCTCGCGCCTTCGCGCCTTCCTTGGCGACATACATCATGTACGCGATCCAGGTCGCAATCGGTTCAACTAGTACCTGCGCCCCTTCTTTTTCGAGAAAGGCGAACATGTTGAAGTTGCCGTCGCCTTCAGTCGTCTGCGCCCAGAACTCGCCGGTAATCTTGATCACCGGCTTTACACGCAAGCGGTCTACCTCAATGGCGTTTATGCTTTCGCGACAGGCATGCAGCGCCTCTACATACTCTCGGCCGAAAAGATTGTGGCCGATCTTGCCCAGCGTGCAGCCAAGCCCTTCGACCTTCTTATGCTTCTCAAGATAAGGAAGAACCCACTTAGGAGCAGCATCCTTAATATGCCAGCGCTTTCGGTCGCGCAGCGTGTCGGTCAGCGTCTTTACGGACTTCTCAATGACGCGATCCGTCTCGCCCTTGTTCACTTCGAAAGGCCGCACCTGGTAGACCAGTTCATTGATAACATCGCCGAGATTGAGCGCATTCAACATACCCATGCCGAAGTCGACAGAGAACTTGAGCCCTGGCTCGCCGCTTGCAGCCTTGATGCCGTCTGTCTGTTGAAAGAGCAGGACGCGAAAGCCGTCAAAGCCCGCATTCTGAAGAGCAAAACGATACTCTGCCTCATACATGCCAAAACGGCACGGACCACACGAGCCCGCGGTGAAGAAAACATAGTTATCAATGATTTGCTGACGGGTTTGACCCTGCTGTTCGAGCTTCTGCAAATAGCGAACCAGGTTGCCAACGGTGAAATAAGTGGGGTTACACTGGCCATTGTTTCCGAACTCTTTTCCCGCCTGGAAGTCATCGACGATTGGAGTAGGGATGTTCTCGCACTTGTAGCCGCTGCCGTGGAAGACGGCCTTGATCATCTCTTCATGCTTCCAGGTCAGGCCGCCGAAAAGGATCGTGACAAAGTCCCGCTCCGGAGCGGTGAAGGTGCGCTCTACCGGCTTCTTGAACTCGCGCATCCGAGCCAGTCCCGCTTCCGCGCGAAGACGCGCTCTTTCCGCATCCAGGCGGGCCTGGATCTCCATCTCGAAGTCAGTTTGAACGATCTCTTCGATAGCCGGCATTACTCTCTCCTCTGCTCCATGCGCTGTGGGTGTTCAACTGACTTTTAGAAGGAAGCGCCGGCTTACATCTGGCCCTTCATCCCCTGGAATCCGTGTGCAAGTTGCTTGAAGAAATACTTGATAACTCGCTGATCGTTATAGCACCAGCCCAGGATGTGGTTGAGGGTAGAAAAGCAATGCGTCTGGCAAGTCTCTTTTTGGTGATCGAGTTGTTTGGTGTCGAACTTGTGATCGCCGACCGTTCCCCAATCGTAGCTTGCTGTGTACATCGGGAAACAGGGCGCCAGCGTTCCATCTACGCGAATAATCATCGAGTTCTGGCCGGCCCGGCAATTCCATGGAAAGTGCTTGCCTTTCATGAAATCGACCATCTGCCACAGACGGGTGTTCGAGTTCACCATCTTGTATCCCGCGTCCTGCTTCTCGGTCAGCCACTGAACCGTCTCCTCCACCGCCGGCCAGTCTTCTCTCCGGATGTACGTGACATTGTCGTCCGCATGCTTGAAGTGCTCATCCTGTTCGAGCAGAGGAGATTCGTTTATGTGATAGTCGGTCGCGATGCCGTTGTCATGGGCGATCTCGGTCAACTCGCGCACGTCATCAAGATTGTTACGGCAGATATTGATGTTGAGAAAGACAGAGTACCCGTAGCCATACTGCTTGCGAACAAGATAATCGAACTGCTTGCGAATGGGGACAAGAGCCTTGGGCAAGCCGGTCTTTAGATCGACAGCGTCGACCGCGATATTAAAGGTGGACATTCCGGCGTCGGCCAGCTTATCGACCACGTCCGTTCGCAGGAGCCGCGCGTTGGTCGGCAGGTAAATCCAGAAGTTTTTCTTCGCCGCGTAGTAAGTAATTCTATGAATGAAGTCGGGACGCAGCAGCGGTTCGCCCCCCATGTAGGCCAGCACCCGGCAACCAGTGCTATGCAGCCAGTCAATGGAACGCTTCGCTGTATCTTCACTCATTCCCTTGATCTTGTTGTCAAAGGCCCAGCAGTAATGACAGTCGAGATTGCATTTGAATTCAGTAAAGAGATAGGCGATCAGCGGATGGAAGTCTCCGGCGGTAACGCGCGAGCGAATGTAGGGAAATAACCAGCCTTGCATTGAATGATAAATTTGGCCCGGAGTCCACTTGCGCTTCTCCGGTGGCACCCAGCCGTCCCCTTGTTCGACCGGTCCAAGCAGATCCGGGTGCTGGGGAAATAGGGGATCCGGGAAAGTTTGCGGAGACCCAACGGGCTGCAATCCGGGATTGGACGCGACAGGCTTCGTGAGTAGATCGTGGAGTGGAACGTCGAGTCGGAAATTAGGCGATTGTTCGGTTTGCTGCTCCAAGTGCACCCGGACCCCCTTAGACAAGAGTGGAAGACTCTCTCGTACCATCCAGGCGAGCAAAAAAACGATTCGAACCAATCGTTCATGCCGCCCGCATACACACCATAAGGCAAATGGGGAGAGCAGAGACAGTGATGTGGCGTTATCTAACAGTTAGGCGGGATGCCACTCTGGAGCGAAGTGCAGGATTGGTTGCCCACCAGGGATTCGAACCCCGATATGCTGAGTCAGAGTCAGCTGTCCTACCATTGAACGAGCGGGCAATGCTGGAAGTGCCTGGCGGCGGTATTGCCTCAGACGCGCCACGGCTCCCTAAGTGTAAAAGCAGACAAGGCACAGGGTCAACCGGGGCCTACTCTTCGCGCAGGACCTCAAGTGGTTTCTGCCCCAGGATACGATAGCTCGCTGCCCAGCCGGTGATTACCGCGAGCACTGCGGTAGCGGTCACGGCGAGCGTGTCGCCACGCAGGCTGGAGACGAAGTCAACCTCGACCAGACGGAGCAGTATCCGGGAGAGGCCGTTAGCAAAGAGCGTGCCCGTGGCGCCGGCGAGCAGGCCTAACACCGCGAACTCCACGCTGAACACGGTAGCGATGCGGTTGCGGGTCGCGCCCAGAGTCTTGAGGACAACTACCTCGCGGATGCGCCTAAAGCGCGTACTGGCGACGCTTGAGGCAAGAATAACGGCGCCCGAGAGAATTGAGAAGCCGGCCAGGAAGCGGATGACAATGGTGATCTGGCCGACGATGGACTGGATGGTGTCGAGGATGTCGGCAACGTTGATGACAGTGACCGTAGGATAGGCGGCAAAGAGGGCGCGCTGCATCGCGCCAATCTGCGCAGGCGCGACATGGACGGCGCCATACCAGATCACAGGCAGGCCGGCGAGCTGCGCCGGAGCGAAGATAAATTCGCTGCGGCTCGAGATATGCTGCCCGTCGACTGAGTAGATCGCCCCAACGTGCGAGACGATGATGTGTCCGTCGGAGTCGAAGGTCAGCTCAGAGCCGACGTGCAGGTGCAGCCGCTTGGCAATACGGTCAAGCACGGCAAACTCGGGTGCGTCATTGTCAGTCCACCAGGCTCCCCGGGTCAGCCGAATGCCGTCTGGCTGCTTGCTGGCCCAGGTGAGCGATACAGTGCGCTGCAGGTGCCTGGGGAAGGTCTTCGGGCCAAGCTGGTTGATGGGCGTACCGTTGAGCGCCGTGATGCGTGCCGAGAGGATCGGTAGCGCGTCCAACTCGCCGGTCACGCCTGGCTGGGATTTGAGCAAAGCACGGACGCCATCCAACTCGCCCGTGCTGATGTCGATCATGAAGACGTTTGGGGTGCTCGTAGCGATCGAGCTGTGCATGCGCGCAATGATCGAGTTCTGCATGAGAAAGACGCTGAGGATAAGCATGACCCCCACCCCAAGCGCGGCCAGCACCGCGGCCGACTGGTTGCCGGGCCGGTAAAGATTGGCCAGGCCCTGCCGCAGCGAAGACGGGAGCGAGAGGCGGGTGCGCGCGAGCAGCAGCTTCAGTCCGCGCAACAACAGCGTCGCCAGGCCAAGCAGGACGGCAAGCGATGCCGCGAGCGCACCGGCAAACCAAAGGCCGCCTTTCCAAGAGTTTGAAAGCGCTGTCGCAATCCCAGCAAGCGCTAGCACGATGATCGCGATCGTGACCACCTGCACCGGACCAGAATGACTTGGTGGTTGCCGGGGACTCGACCATGCGCCGCAGTACGACGCTGGGACGAATGTTGCGTACGTCAAGTAGCGGAGGCAGCGAAAAGAGCATCGTGGTCAGGATCCCGGTGCCAAATGCAGACGAGACCGACAGCAGCGGCAGCCGAAGCGGCGGTCGAAGGGGCAGTAGCGTACCTAGCACCGCCGGCAGCGAGAACTCAACCACCAGCCCGAGCAGCACGCCCAGCACCGCGCCCGCGCCGCCCAGCATTAACGTCTGCAACACATAAATGCGCAGGATGTCGGTGGTGCGGGCCCCCATCGCCTTCATGATCGCGATGCCGTCAATGCGCTGCTGCAGGTGGGCGCGCATGGCCATGGCAACGCCGATCGCACCCAGCACCATGGCGACCAGGCAGATCAGGCTGAGCAGCCCTGTCGCCTCATCCAGACCCTCGGTAAGCGCCGGGGCGCTTTCGCGGAAGTCAGCCACCTGCGCCTCAGGCAGGATCTCCTGCAGGCGCGCCCGGATTGGCGCGATGGCCTGGCCGGGCTGTGTCTTGTAGAGAAAGCGCTCAGTCCAGCGGCTGCCCGGCTGCAGCAGGCCGGTTTTGTCAACGGCGCTACGGGTCATCATCACCCGCGGGCCAACGCCCACGCCGGCGGTAAGGCGGTCAGGCTCCTTGCGAATCAGCCCGGCGATGCGAAACGGATGGCCGCCGATACGCAGCGTGTCGCCAACATGCGCACTCAGGCGAACGAGCAAACTCTCGTCAACAACCACGGTTGAGTCGGTAAGCAGCGAAGGCAGGCTCACCGCGGGGTCGAGCTTGACCGAACCGTAGAACGGGTAGACCAGCGGATCGACAATCTTAAGAGTGACGAGCAGCGGCACAGGAGCAGTCGACAACGCGGCCATCGAGATCATCTCGGTGACCTTGGTCTGCTGGATATGCGCGGCTTGCGCATAGGCGTCCAGCCGCGCCTGTTCGGCCGGCGAGAGCTCACGGTTCATGCGCGCGGAGAGGTCGGCGGCGAGGATGCCACGGGCTTGCGAAAGCAGCACGCCCCCCAGACTCTCGGAAAAACCGCGCACGCCGGTAAGCGCGCCAACGCCGATCGCGACCGAGAGCAGCACGAAGGCGAACTTGACCCGCGATGCCTGCAGCTCCCGCCAGGCTATACGGACAGCGGACGACCATGGCAGCGCCGGCTTCTGGCCTGACGCTGTGGCTACAGAGGTACGCGGGGAAGCAGTCGCGGTAGAAGCGGCCATCTAGCCCAGCTCTCCGAACGCGGGCACAGCGAGGCTCTGGTCCGAGCCCACAAACTCGTCGCTCACCACCGATCCATCGCGCAGGATAATACGGCGATCAGCGCGGGCGGCCACCTGTTGATCGTGGGTGACCATCACCAGCGTAGTCCCGGCCTCGCGCTGGCGGGTGGTGAGCAGCTCAAGCACATGCTGTCCGTTCACCGAGTCGAGATTGCCGGTCGGCTCGTCGGCAAGCACGATCGGCGGCTCGAGCACGAACGCCCGCGCCAGCGCGACCCTCTGCTGCTCGCCCCCTGAGAGCTGGACGGGATAGTGTTCCAGCCGCTGGCCCAGACCCACGCTCTCAAGCAGATTCATCGAGCGGCGGCGGCCTTCTTCGCGCCTGCCCCGGGAGCTCTGCGAGCCGGTCGCCGCATTCAGCTCATAAGGAAGTAGCACGTTTTCAAGCGCCGTCAGCGTAGGGATGAGTTGGTAGGACTGGAAGACGAAGCCGATCTTGCGGCCACGGACCTGCGCCAGCTTGTCTTCTTCAAGGTGGGTAATGTCGACGCCGTCAACCAGCACCTGGCCTTCCGTGGGCGAGTCCAGACCGGCCAGCAGGCCGAGCAGTGTGCTCTTGCCGCTGCCGGACGAGCCCATGATGGCGACGAACTGGCCTTGCGGCACCAGCAGGTCAATCCCCTTCAGTATCTCCACCGAGGTTGCGCCGGTACGCAGCGACTTCTTCACTCCACGTGCTTCAATCATGCTTCATCCCAACTCTTCCAGAGAGCCATCGATTGGACGCTCGCAAGCGCTGGACGGACGCACAGAGTGAAGTCTCGCCCTTGATGAAGTGCACAAGCAAGCCAACGCCACCAATTGAAACTGGATAAACTGGAGACAATGCTACGTACATTGCTCCTATCGCTGCTGGTCGCGGTACCAACAGTAGCGCAGTCGCCGGCACGCCGCCAGCAGATCATTGTCTGCTTTGGCGACAGCCTGACCGCCGGCTATGGCGCGCCCGCCGGGCAAAGCTACCCCGACTTTCTCGAGTCTGATCTGATCGAGCAGGGCCTGCATCCGCGCATTCTTAACCGTGGGGTCTCAGGTGCCACCTCGAAGGACGCGCTGGATCAGCTGCCGGCTGTGCTCGCTCTGCACCCGAACATCGCGGTAGTCGAGTTTGGTGCCAATGACGGGCTACGGGGCGCACCGGCAAGCCTGATCCAGGCGAATCTGGGCACCATCATCCAGGCCCTGCAGCAAGCCCACGTGCGCGTGATCCTGACCGGCATCTACATGCCGCCCAACTATGGGCCTGACTATGTGCAGCAGTTCAATGCGATCTACCCGGCTCTGGCCCGCAAGTACAAAGTCCTGCTCATGCCTTTCATCCTCAAGGATGTGTACGGCGTGCCCGGGCTGATGTCGGGTGACGGCATTCACCCCAACGGCGAGGGCTACCAGGTTATCGCGCGCAATATAATGCAGTTACTGCTGCCCTTCATCACGAATTAGAAAGCACAACGTCAGGCTGAAAGAGCGTGCCTGCAATACGTTTCGCGATAGCCGCCAGCTCTGCCTGGCTGGCGAAGACCTTGACATGCGTTGCGCGGGAGAACTCCGGCAGGTTGATCTGCATGCCATGGCGCAGCCGCGCCAACGTCGACGCATCCGCGGTGACCGCCGGCAGCTCCGTCAGCAGTGTGCGCGGATGCAGCAGTTGCTGGGCGATTTGATCGGGATGAATCTGCCGAAGCACTTCGAGCCTGACGGCCTGCTCAACCAGAAACGGCCCCGCGGCGGTGCGGCGCAGACTGGACAGGTGCGCGCCGCAGCCCATTTGCTGGCCGAGCTCATGCGCGACCGAACGCACATAGCCGCCCGATGAGATCTGCATGCTAAAGGTAACCGTGTCGCCCCCGAGTGCGTCGAGAGTGAAGCGCGGGATGGTGACGCGTACAGGTCTGAGCTGCGGCGTTTGCCCAGTGCGAGCGAGTGCGTAAGCGGGTTTGCCGGCGACCTTTTTCGCCGAATAAGGCGGCGGCATCTGCTCTGTTTCCCCCAGAAAGCGGGCGGCGGCAGCACACAGCTGTTCGAGACTAATTGTGGCCACAGCTGGAGTGGTGATCGCGGCGCCTTCCGCGTCGTAGGTATCCGTCGCGAAGCCGAAGCGGATGGCGCCGGTGTAGTGCTTTTCAAGCGAGCCGAAGAAGCGGGCGAGCCGGGTGTAGTTGCCCAGCACCAGCGGGAGCAGCCCTGTCGCCATGGGGTCAAGCGTACCCAGGTGGCCAATTGATTTTTCGCCTGTGATGCGGCGAACTATGGCGACCACATCATGCGACGTCATGCCGCCCGGCTTGTCGACGAGCAGCAGACCGTTCATAGGCTCCTTGTTCGTTTCGTTCGCTAATGACAATGCTAATCCTGCGCTGTCATCCAGAGCGAAGACCCGGGTTCCCGCCGGACGATCATCTGTCCATTGGGACGGAAAACCAGGGATTGGCGGAACATACACAATATGTAACCACAGCTAAAACAAATCTAAAAAACGCGATTCCCATCGCGCACTAGCGACAAAAACTCCCCACGCGTCGGCTGCTTCTTGAACCCACCCAGCATTGCGGACGTAACTGTGGACGAGTTCTGTTTTTCAACCCCCCGCATCATCATGCACAGATGTCGCGCCTCGATCACGACGCCAACGCCAAGCGGCGAGATAGCTCCAGCGACTGCATCAGCGATCTGCTGGGTAAGCCGCTCCTGCACCTGCAGCCTCCGTGCAAAGATATCAACCAGCCGCGGCAGCTTGCTAAGCCCGATCACTTTCCCCCTGGGAATATAGCCAATGTGCACGCGCCCGAAAAACGGCAGCATATGGTGCTCGCACAGCGAGTACATCTCAATATCCTTGACGATGATCATCTCGTCATAAGTCACATCAAACATCGCGCTCTGCAGGATCTCGGCGGGGTCCTGGCGGTAGCCCTCGGTAAGAAACTCAAGCGCTGTCGCCGCGCGCTCCGGTGTCCTGATCAGCCCGTCGCGCGAGGGATCCCGGTCGTAGCGGGCGATCAGCTCGCGGTAGATCTCTTCGGTAGTGACAGCAGCGAGCGGTCTTGCGGCTTCAGCGAATTCACTCATCGGCAGCCCTCATGGTTTCGACGCATACACACGGCCCTTCGAGCGGACTCGATGAAAGACCGCATGCACGTACCAGCTATGGATGAGCAGGGCTGCAAAGACGGGCAGCCCGAGGATCCCGAGCGCTACATCGGCAGCCGCGAAGTTCGAGCGAGCGGCCCGGCGCCAGATGCGCCAGAGCGTCCGCAGCCAGATGACCAGAAATAGCACCCGCGCCAGTGGCTGCACACCGCCCATCGGCTGCCAGATATACCCGAGCGCCAGCAGCGGCAGCAGCACGACCAGCACGATATCAAGCAGCCGCCACAGCGCGAGCGGCAACGCGTTATTGATCAGCAGGGCGAGATTCTTCACCCAGCCCTCCCAGAGCTCAGCCGATGTCGCATACATGCGCGCCGAAACCATCTCCGGCGCATAGCGGAAGCGCAGCCCCAGCCGCTGGCGCTTGATCGAGAAGGCCATGTCCACATCTTCGACCAGCGAGGAAGCGACCGCAGCATGGCCGCCGATCTGTCGGTATGCATCGCGCCTCACCAGCAGGAACTGCCCGTTGGCCGCTGCGATGCGGTTCTCGGGCTCATTGACCAGCCTCGGCGGATACGCAGTCGCAAGCTCCGAAAAGATCAACGGCATAACCATCCGCGCCACCAACCCGCTCACCCGCTGGAGCGGCGACCAGGACAGCATGCCGACTGAGTAGCGCTGCGCCTCAACCACCGAGCGGCTGAGCGAGCCCGGCGCGTGCACGGTGTCCGCATCGGTAAAGAGCAGCCACTGCCCGCGCGCCTGCTGCGCCGCGGTCCAGCAGGCGTTTGCCTTGCCGGTCCAGTCTTTCGGAGGAGGCGAGGCTCGCAACAGCGTGACACCGGCAAAGCCGCGGGCGATCTCGGCGGTCCGGTCAGACGAGTTATCGTCCACCACCAGCAGCTCCCAGTGCCGCCCCAGCAGCCAGCCGCCTTCCGTCTGCGCGACCAGCGACTCGAGACACGCGCCCAGCGAGCGCTCTTCATCCCGGGCCGGCACAATCACCGTCAGCTCACACGTTGCCCGCTCTTCGTTCTCGTCTGTCACTTCCTCGTATTATAGGGAGATGCGCATCCCACGCTTGCTTCCGTTGCTGTTCGGCCTGGGCCTCGCCGCCACAGGCTGCGACCGGGGCGCGCATCCAGGCCAGATCGGCAAGCCCGCGCCCGCGGTTGCCATTCCCGATGGCGCCCATGCCCTCTCGCTCGACCAATTTCGCGGCAAGATCGTCGTGCTCCACTTCTGGGCGTCCTGGTGCACCTACTGCCTGGCTGAGTGGCCACCGCTCACCGAGCTGCAGCAGCAGGTGCCCGGCATTGTTGTGCTGGCGGTCAGCTTTGACGAGGATCCGGAGGCCTACCGCCAGTACGTGATCGACAACCACGTCGGAGTGCGCACACTGCTCGACAGCTCCCAGCGCACCAATCTCGCCTTCGGCACCACGCGCCCGCCGGAAACTTTCATCCTCGACCGGCAAGGCATCGTCCGGCGCAAGTTTATCGGCGCCCAGGACTGGGTCAGCCCCGAGATCACCGGCTACCTCAGGCAGCTGTAACGCGGCTGTATCGGCTTTAGGACAATGCGCTATCATCGTCTGCATGACGCAACTGGATGTTCTGTTCCGCTATGCCGAGCACCCCACTGAACGCGCCATGTTCGCCCTCTCCGGCCTCTCCGAGGTGTACGGCATCCGCAGCATTCGCGTGGATGAAACCGCAAAGACGATCCGCATCGAGTTCGACGCAACACGGCTGACCCGCATCGTGGTCGCGCAACTCGTGCGCCGGACCGGCATCGATATCGTCGAAGAGCTCTCGCTGCTGCCTCCCCAACCCGAGCCGGCTGCTGCAGAACCGGTCGCGAAGCCTGCCTGAGTTCTTCAAGAAGGACAAATGCCACCAACATCCTCTCTCCCCACATGGTTCGCGCGCGCCGTAGAAGCGCTTCAGGCCGGAGATATAAATGGCTGGATGCACATCTATGCGCGCGATGCCATTCACGAGTTTCCATTCGCGCCCGAGGGTGCTCCCCAGCGCCTCGAAGGACGTGACGCGATAGCGGCCTATATGCGCCCGCTCCCGGGCCTCATCCGCTTCGGAGCGCTCAGCGATGTCCGCTTGCGCGAAGCAGGCGATGAGCTCATCATCGAGGCAACCGGCAATCATCGGCGAGTTGCAGATGACACGCCAATAAATCTGAACTACGTCTGGCTCATTACTCGATGCGACGGAAAGGTGACTCACTTCCGGGACTATATGAACCCACTGCAGCTGTCGACACTCTAGGCGACTTTGATCAGCGGCAGCTACCGCAACGGACTTCTACCCCAGGCTTCCTGTTCCAGTGGATGGATCAGAGCAAGGCAAAGCAGCACAAGCAACCGTTAGCAGTGACTTGGCTGGCGCTTGACAGTTAGCCTTTACAGGCCGCTCGCCGCTTGTTATCTTTAGAAAGTTCATTGGGCATGCAGAGCTCCCTCTCATATTCACCCAAGAGCCCCTTATGCGCCCGTAGCTCAGCTGGATAGAGCGACTGGCTACGAACCAGTAGGCCGGAGGTTCGAATCCTTCCGGGCGCACCATAAAACCCCTCTATACAGCCTATCGATGTATGGAACGAAGTCCCGGAATATTGAGGTAGCAGCGATCAGTTCGCGCTTACGCCTTCCACTTCCAGCGGCGTGGTAGTCGCGCGCGGCGGCAGAATCCCCATCTGCTCGTAGATAGGCCGCATATCCACCCGAATCGCCTTGAGCTGGGACCAGAACCAAACGCCGCCCAGCATGCAAAACGAACCCGTCAGCATAACCGTATGCGGCGCCCCGATCTTGTGGGCCAGCGCACCGGCCAGCAGGCTGCCGAAGGGCGCCATGCCGACAAAAGCGACTGTGTAGTAGCTCATCACACGGCCCCGCTTATCCTCCGGCACCAGCGTCTGGATGATCGTGTTGCTCGCGGTCAGCCCCTGCATCATGCCAAATCCCGTCACCACCATCAGCGCCATCGAGAGCCAGTAGTTGGTTGACAGCCCGAAGCCGATCAGCCCTGCGCCAAAGAGCCCGGCGGCCATGGGCAGCAGACCGGTCAGCCCACGCACGGACTTGCGCAACACCAGCATGAGCGCCGAGACAAGCGAGCCCACCCCCGCCGCGCCCATCAGAAAACCGAGCGTGTGCGGAC
>CAXTMM010000016.1:0-788 GCA_964245415.1 uncultured Acidobacteriaceae bacterium
GGTCAGCGGCGGTTGAACCGGCTCCGATCGCGACCCGGACGGTGTGCGCGCGGTCGCTGGCCGAAATGCCGGTGGTTACGCCTTCGCGCGCCTCGATCGATTCGGTAAAAGCGGTGCCGAAGCGGGAGGAGTTTTCCTGGGTCATCGGCGCCAGGCGCAGGTAGTCGGCGCGCTCCTCGGTGAGGGTGAGGCAGATGAGCCCGCGGCCGAAACGGGCCATGAAGTTGATCGCTTCCGGCGTGACGAACTCGGCTGCGAGCGTCAGGTCGCCCTCGTTCTCGCGATCTTCGTCATCGACGACCACCACCATGCGCCCGGCCTTAAAGTCGGCCAGTGCGCCGGGTACGTCGGTAAAGGGAGGCTGATATGCCATCTCCATCATTGTCAGCCACTTTGCCCGGCGACGCTAGCGTCAAACAGAAACGCCGCCCCAAGGCGGCGTTATGTGATCGAAGCCAAGTGAATTAGAGCGTGGACTCGATCTCGAAGCCCCAGGCTTCAAGCAGCGCCTCAGGAATGTATTTAGAATTGCGATTCCGCCGAGCCCATTCGCGCAGACGGGTCGAGCGGACGTACTGGTCCGGAGTAAGCTTAAACTCCTTGACGACTTGCTCGAAAGAAGTGACTGTAGGAACGACCGGGCCGATCGGCTCCGGTTTGCCCCAGTTGGGATTTCCGCGACGCTTTGCCATGTGTGTGCTGCCCCTGGCGCTGAGATATACCGGTCAAGATGCTCCTGACATGCGAGGGAGCATCTCCGGCTAATTCTTCTATTTTAAGCACTTTGC
>CAXTMM010000016.1:798-17686 GCA_964245415.1 uncultured Acidobacteriaceae bacterium
GGGAATATGGTTACTAATTGCACCAACACCAGTGCAGACACCTACCGCATAGCACTGGCGTAGAAGCCATCCAGGTCGTGGCGCAGGGCTTTCAGAGCTTCCACGTTGAGGTACACCATGTGCCCGGCCGGGTAGTAGGTAAAGCTGATGTTCCGGGCGAGTTCCGAGCTGAGCATCATGTGGCTTACGTCGTACTCGGTGCCGAAGAAGGGCGTGGCCAGGTCGAACCAGCCGTTGGCCGAGAGCACCTTGAGCCTTGGGTTTTTGCGGATTGTGTCGGCAAGATCGATAGCCGTGTCTGGCATCTGGTCGGGGTAGCGCGAGCCGGCTGCCTTGTGGTGCCAGTCCCAGTCGCCGATCGTGCCGGCGCTCTGGCGGTACTCGTCGGTCGACTCGTACTTCAGCTCTCGCGAGAGATAGTCGTGCAGGGTGGAGACATAGGCGCCGCCGATGCCGGTGTCGGAGGGGTCGTAGGAAGGGTTCTCGCCTGCGTCGTCGGTGTCGGTGCCCTCAAATCGCGCGTCGTAGCGGCCGAGGATATCGCCCTCGTCTCGCAGCAGCTCCTTGCGAAAGCGGGTGGGGGCAACGCGAAGCTTGGCTTGTTTGAGGTACTCGACGCTGAGGCCGGTAAAATGGTTAAGCTTGGCCGAGACCGCGTCGATCGCCGCCGGCTGCAGCGTGTCGCCTTCGGCGAGCGCCCGCGCGTATTCGCCGGCGGCAAAAATACGGGCCTGTTGGACAAAGGCTCGCATGGCATCGTCGTCGCTGCCGGTCGCGCCTGGGACCTTCTTGTGGTACCAGGCGATGGCAGCGTAGGAGGGCAGGTTGTAGGAGTCGAGATCCATGCCGGCGGCGCGCGCACGATAGTAATTGATGACGGAGGAGAGCAGGACGATCCCGTTCAGCTGGACGCCGTCGTCCTGGAGAACCGCCGAAAGACCGGCTGAGCGCGTGGTGCCATAGGATTCGCCGAAGAGGAACTTGGGTGAGTTCCAGCGCTGGTTCACGGTCAGGTAGCGCTCGATAAACTTGGCGAAAGCCTTGAGATCAGAGTCGACGCCGGCAAAGTCCTTGTTGGTCGCCTTTCCAACGGCGCGCGAGTAGCCGGTGAGCGGCGCGTCGATAAAGACCAGGTCCGACTTGTCGAGCAGGGTGTACTCGTTCGGCACCAGCTGGTAGGGTCCTGAGCCGGTGGCCGCTGGGCTCGCGGTGACGACACGCATGGGCCCGACCGAGCCCATGTGCAGCCACAGGCTTGCCGAACCGGGGCCGCCGTTGTAGAGGAAGGTGACAGGGCGCGTTCTTGCGTCGAGACCGTCGAGCGTATAGCCCACGTAGAAGATGCTGCCATAGGGCTTGTCTTCTTCATTGCGGATGACGAGCGTGCCCGCAGTCGCGGTGTAGTGGAGAGTTTTGCCGGCAATGGCGAGGTCGTGGTGGGTGACAGAGGTGCGCTCGGATGATTTGGCGTCGGCCTTGTCTTCCCCAGCCGACTGCTTGCCCGGCTCATCCGGCTGATTCTCGGCGTGGCTAGGCTGGTTGCCTGGCTTCTGCTGCGTGCGTGCTGCGGAAAGCACGGTGAACGCAAGCAGGAGCAGAACAGAGGCGGAGCGGCGGAAATCAGTCAAAGGCAGGCCTCCTAGGTGTACGCGTGTCTGCTTGGGACGCGCAGGAGATACCAGAGGTTTCAAAAGCCTGCCGAGAGCCGATAGCTGCTCGACCTAGGTGCCGGTACCGCGGACCACAACCTGGGCGGTGCGCAGAAGGATCTTCAAATCGAGCCAGAAGCTCCAGTTCTCAACGTACGCAGTGTCGAGCGCGATGTAGCGGGCGAAAGAGGAATCATGCCGTGCCTGTACCTGCCACAAGCCGGTCAATCCGGGTAGCACTTCCAGCCGTCTGAAGTGCTCAAGCGCGTACTTGGCCACCTCGCTCGCGATCGGCGGGCGGGGGCCGACGATCGACATCTCGCCGCGAAGCACATTAAAGAACTGGGGCAGCTCATCAAGCGAGTACTTGCGCAGGAAGCGACCCGTGCGGGTCACGCGCGGATCCTTGGTCATCTTGAAGAGAATGCCGTCACGCTCATTGTGCTTGGCCAGCTCGCGCTTCTTCGCCTCAGCGTCGCGAACCATGGTTCGGAACTTGAAGCAGGGAAAGACGCGTCCGCGCTTGCCGATCCGCTCCGAGACATAGAAGATGGGACCGCGTGAGTCGATCAGGACAGCGATCGAGATGACCAGCATGAGCGGAAAGACGGCGATCAATGCCGAGAGCGAGAGCGCGATATCAACCACCCGCTTGAGAAAGAAGGCCAGGATGCGCGGGTTGCGCCGGTGTAGCGAGACTACCGGGTAGGCGCCAAGGTACTCGATCGAGGCGTTGTGAGTCAGCTCGCCATAGAAGCCGGAGATGGCACGGACATCAATCTCAAGATCATGCGCCTCTTCGACCAGGTCGATGACCGTCTCAAGCGGGCAGGGCTGTGCAATTACAAGCTCGTCGATAAAGTGCATCCGGGTCAACTCACGCAGACGGTCGAGATGGCCGAGCACCCGCTTGGATGGGACCTCGCCTTCGCCATCGCAGCCGGGCGCGGCGATGAAGCCGCACAGACGATAGCCGAGGTGGTAGTCGTCCTCGATCTGCTGACCCATAGCGCTGCTGAGGTGGTTGGTGCCGAGGATGACCACGTTGCGGGTCTCAACGCCTTTGGCATAGCGTGCGAAGCGCACGGCTCGCCAGACCGCCCGGCGAATGCCGAGGGCAACCGCAGTGGTGACCACGAGTACGATCACCAGCAGGCGAGACAGGTCTCCGTTATGCGCCATGTAGAGCCAGCCGCATAGCAGCAGGCCCGCGGTGAGCGAGGCTTGGGCGATCAGCCGCTGCTCATGGGCGGCGCTGCGGTCAGGCACACCGTTGTACAGGCCGTAACGCCGCAGCACGGCCATAAGCACGAGTAGAAATCCCAGCAGGTACCAGGCGTCCGAGCTGTGCTGGGTCACGTTAATGGGCCAATCACGAAAGTACGGCAGCTTCGCAATGATGTAGAAGTGAAGCACCCAGGCTATGGCGAAGGCGCCGAGAGCCACAAGCATGTCGTTGAGCATCATCAACGCTGCCGAGGCCATGGCGGGGTTGTTCTGTTTGCGAGAGGTATTCACCGGCGGCTCTTGGGCCGGTGGGCCTTCACTGCGTCTGAGGTACTCCGAGGTTGACATATATAAGTGCGCCTTCGAAGTGCGTTCGCGTGCAGCCTTGTCGCATATTCGGAACAGACCACCGCCAGTTCTGGCCGAGATCGCGGGGGTAACGTGCAGTTTGCCATACGCAAACAGCTCGCCCCAGAGTTCGGTGAGTTCCCTTCCTGCACGTCTTCCACACGCTTCTTCACCGGTCGGCCGGCTAGCGAGGAGGAATACGCACAGGCAGCCGAGAGGCTGCGGGGTACCCGGTAATCAACTCGAATGTACCCTATTCCCCTCAAGATTGCATGTCTTTCTTCTAATTTTATTGAGGCACTCGATGTCATGGGCAGTATTTGCGGGGTTACTAGTAGGGCCGGCAGACTGCATAAGGTTGTGCCGGATCAGGCAATCATTTTGGCACGGTGACGGTACGATTGGGGGAGTTGCGGTACCGCTCTCTGGTAATCATTTTGTAACCATCCTGGTTGCATTTTCATCCTGGTTAGGATGTAAGAACTACATTTGGGCCTGCTGCTGCGATCTTTGGTTTGAACGAGATGTCACCATGAAAAAACCTTTGTACAAAACAGCTGATCGGCAGACACAATACAACATGGTTGAAAGCACTCCCGGCTCTCCGCAGACGAATGCTATTGGATACCGCATCCAGCTTGAGCACCTGCTCAGGCAGGAGGCTCGGCCTGCGGATAAGTTCGGCCACCAACCGCGCCTCTATGCCTTAACCCGCATGATTGGCGAAGGTCTCGTTTATGACGATGATGTTGTCTTTGCTGCGGCCTACCTTCACGACCTCGGTGTCTTTATCGGTCACAGACCGGAAGAACCTGAGCTACTTTCTCGCTGGAATCATGTTGTCTACACTCTCAACAAAGCACCTGCCATCCTCGCCGGAATAGGTTTCCCTCCGGAGAAGATTTCTGCGGTCCTCGAAGCCATTCGCAGCCATCAACCGCACGATGCTGCTTCTACCGAGGAAGCCATCATTCTGCGCGATGCTGACATACTTGAACAGCTGGGAGCGATCGGCATTTTGCGCGCCGTTGCCAAGGTCGGCCGCGATACCCGCTATCCTACGTTTACCCCCGCCATCGCGTTTCTTGAGCGCAGCCTGGACTCGCTTCCTGCGCAGATACGTCTCGATGCGACGCGGCGCCTTGCTGCTCCACGCATTGAGTTGCTGCGTACCTTTCTTGATGGTGCGCGGGCAGAGTCGCTCGATCACCTGCACTGACTGTAAATCGCCCGGCAACCGGCTTGCCGCAGACCGTTATAGTACTGATACAAGGTTCCCGGAATGACACGCGCCAGCTCGCACATCGGTACTTCGGTTACTCTGTCGCCGTTTGAGCAGACCCGCTCCCACATAGAGAGCCGCACAGCGCGCGTCGGCATTGTCGGCATGGGCTATGTGGGGCTGCCGCTCGCGCTCCTTTTTTCAGCCGAGCGATTTCGCGTCACCGGATTTGATATCGATGACAAAAAAGTCCAGACGCTGAACGCGGGCGGGTCCTATATCGTGCGAATTCCCGGTACCGAGATCCAGGCTGCCCAGCAGAACGTCTTTTCGGCGACTGCCGATTACAGCGCCATCGCCGCGATGGACGCCGTGCTGATCTGCGTGCCTACGCCGCTGAACGAGTATCACGAGCCTGATCTGAGCTACATTCGCCAGACTGCCGAGGCCATTGCGCCACACCTGCATGCTGGGCAGCTGGTGCTGCTGGAGAGCACGACTTACCCAGGTACGACGGAAGAGGTACTGATCCCGCTGCTCGAAGCAGGATCCGGACTGCGGGCGACACGCTCGCTCGAGGAGAGCGGCATCTATGTCGCCTTCTCGCCGGAGCGCGAAGACCCGGGCAACGATACGGTCGCGCGCCGCGATATTCCCAAGGTGATTGGCAGCTATGGCGCGCCGGCGGGCGAACTCGCGGCGCTGCTTTACGGTTCCATCTTCAACCGCACCGTGCCGGTCAGCTCACCTGCCGCGGCTGAGATGACCAAGCTGCTTGAGAATATCTACCGCTGCGTAAATATTGCGCTGGTCAACGAGTTGAAGCAGCTCTGCCATCGCATGCACATCGATCTTTTTGAAGTGATCGATGCGGCCAAGACCAAGCCGTTTGGCTTCCAGGCGTTCTATCCGGGGCCCGGCCTGGGTGGGCACTGCATCCCGATCGATCCGTTTTATCTGTCGTGGAAGGCGAAGCAGTTCGATTTCCACACCCGCTTTATCGAGCTTGCGGGCGAGGTGAACCAGGCGATGCCGGCCTACGTCATCCAGCAGACGATCGAGGCGCTCAACCGCGTGCGCAAAGCAGTGAACGGCTCACGCATCCTGGTGCTGGGGCTGAGCTACAAGCGAGACATCGACGACCTGCGTGAATCGCCTTCGCTGCCCCTCATCGAGATGCTGCGCCAGCGCGGCGCCGAGGTCAGCTACAACGATCCTTATTTTCCGACCGTTGGCCGCGGCCGCCACTATGACCTCAACATGACGTGCGCGCCGATGACCGGGCTTGCGGGCTACGATTGCGTGCTGATCGCAACCGACCACTCAGACTACGACTACGCGCGGATCGTGGAAGAGGCGCAATTAGTGGTGGATACGCGGAACGCGACCAAGGGTATTGTGTCGGAGAAGGTTGTCCGGTGTTGAGGGTGCCGGTCGCCGGGTTTAGACACAGAGCGAAAGCTATAGTAGGTCGACGTCGCTGTAGCAATAACTAAGCGAAGCTCTCAGCCCAGCGGCCTCGCCCCATCATTGATACCATGCTTCGCTGCGACGACCCTGCACCATGGCTTAACCATGGTGACCCGCCACACTGCCCATGTCGCAGACACGGGAGTACCTCTGATCAATCTCCGGGAACTACCCTGAGCTCGATTCCTGTCGTACCCTTCTAAGAGCACCGTATCCGGAGAAACGAAGTTGAACGAGTTCCCTCGCCTCGAACGCCTGCCTGCCTACGTCTTTAACATCACCGGCGAACTCAAGGCGGCCGCTCGACGCCGCGGCGAAGACATTATTGACTTCGGCATGGGCAATCCCGACGGCCCCACTCCCAGGCACATCGTCAACAAGATGGTGGAAGCCGCTCAGCGGCCCGAGACCCATCGCTACTCTCTCTCAAAAGGCATTCCTCGCCTGCGGAAAGCCATAACCAACTGGTACGCGCAGCGCTACAAGGTCGAGCTCGACCCGGCCACCGAGGCCATCGTCACCATCGGCTCCAAGGAAGGTATCGCGCACCTCTGCATGGCGACTCTCGATAAGGGCGACGTAGTCTTAGTCCCCAATCCGAGCTATCCGATCCACATCTACGGTCCGGTCATCGCCGGCGCGAATATTCGCTCGATCCCCATCCATGACACGCAGAGCTTTCTCGCCGAGCTCGAGCACTCTATCCCCCAGATGTATCCCAAGCCGAAGATGCTCATCCTCAACTTTCCTGCCAATCCAACCACGCAGTGTGTCGAGATCAGCTTCTTTGAGCGCGTGGTTGCGCTCTGTCGCGAGCACAGTATCTATCTGGTGCATGACATTGCCTACGCCGACATCACCTTCGACGGCTACCGCGCGCCTTCGATCTTTGAAGTACCCGGCGCAAAGAATATTGCAGTCGAGTTCTTTACTCTCTCGAAGAGTTACAACATGCCCGGCTGGCGGGTCGGCTTCATGGTCGGCAATCAGAAGTTGGTCGCAGCGCTTGCGAGGCTCAAGAGCTACACCGACTATGGCACCTTCACTCCGATCCAGGTCGCAAGTATCCTCGCGCTTGAAGGCCCTCAGGAGTGCGTGCAGGAGATTACCAGTATTTACCAGCGCCGGCGCGATGTATTGGTTGGCGGGCTGAATAAGCTGGGCTGGCCCGTGCCGAATCCGAAAGCGACTATGTTCGTCTGGGCGCCTGTTCCTGACGCGTACCGCGAGATGGGCTCGCTCGATTTCTCGACCAGGCTGCTGCGCGAAGCCAGGGTCGCAGTCTCCCCCGGCATCGGCTTTGGCGAATTCGGCGATGGCCATGTGCGTTTCTCGTTGATTGAAAACGAAGAGCGCACCCGCCAGGCGCTGCGCTGCATCAAGCAGATGTTGCAGCGCGATGGCGTCTCGGTGCCCGCGCTCGCCACGTAGCGATGAACGAGCAGTTTTGCATGCGTGCGGCAACGCAGGGTGACATACCTGCGTTGCAAGAGTTAATCGAGCGGTCTGTTCAAGCGCTGAGCAAGCACGACTACTCTGCAGAACAAATCAACGGCGCACTGCGCAACGTGCTGGGACCGGACACGCAACTTATCCGAGATGCGACTTACTATGTCGCAACGCTGGCCGTTGATCCAAAGAGTATCGCTGGCTGCGGCGGCTGGAGTTATCGCAGGACATTGTACGGAAGCGATGATGCTCCTAACCGCGAGATGAGCTTACTTGACCCTGCAACAGAGGCCGCGAAGATACGCGCTATCTTTGTTAATCCCAGCTATGCACGGCGGGCTTTGGGCACACGCATTCTGCAGTACTGCGAAGACGCCGCGGAGCGCGCAGGCTTTCGCTCGCTTGAAATGGGTTCGACGCTCACAGGCGTCCACCTCTACGAGCGCAGAGGTTACCGGGGGCTGGAACGTGTGGACATCCAGCTGCCAAATGGAGAATTGCTGGGCGTGCTGCGCATGACCAAGGAGCTCTGAGCAGAAGTTGCCTTGCGAGCACCAACACAGCTTCACCGCTGCGAACCGGCAAAGGTGGCTTTGCTACACTGAACCTGCCATGCACCCGAAAGTACGCCTATGAGGATTGCCATTTTCTGCCCCACTGTTTCCGGCGCAGGCGGCATGGAGGCGGCTACGCGCAACCTGCTGGCCGGCTTTCGCGCGCTGGGCGACGAGGTTCACCTCTTCCTGTTCGGCGGCTCCTTTAACGCGGATTGGCTGCGCGACATCGAGCACACCCAATTCGGCAGCTTCAACCAGGCACGCGCGACGCGTCTGGTCCAGTATGCCTTCGGCGCAGTGCGCGCGTTGGCCGGTTGGAAGCCCGATGCGATCATCTGCGCGGATGTGACCTCGATGAAGATGGCCCAGTTCGGACGCAAACTCTCCGGCAGACGTAAAACGATCGTTGCTTCGTGGATCCACTTTCCGCTGAAAGAGATTCGAATGAAGGAGAAGCTGGGCAGCGCGGACCTTCATCTTGCCGTGACCCGGCAGACCGGCGAAGATCTGCAGGCTTATCTTCCCGCGCAACGTGAGCGCGTGTACACGATCTACAACGCTGTCGATGAGGCAGCACTGATTCCGCGCCCGGAAAGCCCCGTCTTTCTCTATGCAGGCCGGCTTAACTTCGACGGGCACAAGCGCGTGAACGACATATTGCAGGCGGCAGCACTGCTGCGCGGAACGTGGCACCTCAAGATCATCGGCGCTCCACCGGCACATTGTGAAGACGAAGAAGTACGCCTGCATGCCTTGGCGGACGATCTGGGCATTGCCTCGCGGATCACCTGGATGGGCTGGCAGCAGGACGCCTGGAGCGCCGCCGGCGAGGTGACGGCCCTGCTCTCGTCATCTTCCCGGGAGGCCTTTGGCATGGTGCTGGTCGAGGCCTGCAGTCGGGGCATCGCCTGCGTCAGCAGCGCGTGTGCGGGGCCGCTTGAGATACTGCGAGACCGCGAGAATGGGTGGCTCTACCCGATCGGTGACGTGAAGCGGCTCGCCGCAATCCTGCAGCGCATCCTCGACGATCCTCTTGCCCTTCCGCCGCAGCAGCAGATTCGCGAAAGCGTGCGGCAGTTCTCGACCGAAGCGGTAGCCGAGCGCGCTCGCTACGGCATTCTGGAGACGATCGCGGCGCACAACGCGGCCCATTAACGACCAGGCAGCAGCGCTACGCTATCAAGCGGCAGGTGATCAAACGTCCCCTCGTTCAAAATAGCGTCCAGAATCTCAAGACCCGTCACCAGCCTTGGTCCTGGCCGGGAGAAGTAAGCTGTCCCATCCACAGCGTAGACGCGCCCGCTCTTCACCGCGCTGATTGTGGACCAACTATCTGGCAGAGCCATCTCTCCATACTGCGCGATTGTTTCGCCGAGGTGAAAACCACAGGGCATCAGCACCAGAACTTGGGGATCAGCTTCAAGCACTTGTTGCCACGTAAGACGGACGCTCTTTGCACCTGACGTCGCCAGCACGGCGTTCCCCCCGGCCAAGGCCACCATCTCCGGTATCCAGTGGCCACCTTGATAGAGCGGTGCCAGCCACTCCAGGCAAAGCACCCGCGGCGGTGGCTCGCGCCTCTTTCGATTCTTGGTCGCATCAACCCGCACGCATAACTGCCTCATCAGTTGATTCGCTTCGTGCGCGCGCTCTATTGCGTTACCGATGGTGACGATATTGTCAAAAACATCGTTGAGCGTGTGAGGAGAAAGAGAGATCACCTCGGGGCGCGATCGAAGCTCATGAATGGCTTTTGCTAGGTCGGGCGCGCTAATCGCGCAGACGTTACAGAGGTCCTGGGTGATCACCACATCAGGCTGGATCGCCTCGATCCTGGCGAGATCGGCCACGTACAAACTGCCCCCCGCAGACACCTGCTTCCGAACCGCATCGTCGATCTGCTGCGGAGTCAGCCCACTCTCAAGCAGCGTATGAACGACCACCGCTTTGAGCTTGGCCTCAGGCGGATAATCGCACTCGAATGTCACCCCTGCCACACTCTCGCCCGCGCCTAATGCAAAAAGAATCTCAGTTGCCGAAGGAAGAAATGAGCATATCTGCATGAGGGCTAGGATACAGGCTGGAGAGGGTCAACAAAGCAATGTAAGACATGGTGCAGGACTGATCTATGTAGATTGCTTACGTAATCACAGGCGCATATATCGATACAGATCCGAGACAAGCGCCCGTGTGCGAGTTCTCGGACTTGCGACGGATGTCGCATCTGTACTATGAAGCGCTTCTTGTCTCTACTACATTCGTGTCATGAAGGCATCGCCACTTACCAGAAGAACCTTTATGACCGACGCCTCAGCCGCAGCAACAGCCGCAATCCTACACACCGACCTTCACGCCGGCCCAGACACAACCACCACGATCGTCTCTCAGTTCCTTGCAGTCTGGGAAAGAGCCTGGAAGCACCATGCCGCGGAGGCTCTGGGCCACTCCATACCTAGAATGCAGTCGGCGTAAACCGCCTTGGAACGCTGCTCCTGGGGCGCGCACCTACTGACAAAGCCTCGGGCTTGCTTCTTCCAACCAGGGTCCATTTGGACACTCCACTTTTCCTCCACTGAAAGTCCTGGAAGCGCGCCGCATCGCGCCAGGGGTGGTGATCGTGAACGCCGGTCGGAAGAATCCTGTCATGCATCCGGATGGAAAATCTCTGACGTAGAGTGGACAACGATATGCTCGTAACCTATGTTCTGGTCCGTGACGGGCAAATATGGAAAGCTACTCAAGTCGATGCAAACAACGTGGAGAAAATGGAGCTTCTATTCTCAAACCCGGTGCAGAAATCCTCACTAGGCAACCATTGTTTTGTTGACCATACCCGACCTTCGCCGGAACTCGCGCCGTATCTCTACTGCTACGTGCAGCGCGTCTCTGAACCGCTGCGGCCCGGCCAGATCGAGCCGGTACTGGCACGCTCACAAAACGCTGTGGCTACGGCAGAGGCACCGATAGCGGTTGGACATGGATCGCGCACGCGGCTAACTCGCACGATCAGATGCACATGATCCGCGACTTTTGCACTCTGGCAGCTAACACGCCCGAGAGCGCGGTCCGCAACCTCTTTCTAGAACACCCGATCAGTTTCATGTGGCGATGGACCAGAGTCGGAGGCGTGACTTTCTCTTCGCACTTTAGCAACTCTTCAAAGTCAAGTTCCTCGAAAACGGCGTTGCCAGACACTCGAACCCTTACGATCTTAGGCAAGCGCCGGGGTAGCCGCGCGCGCGATCAGCTTGGTCGTCGAAAAGCCTTCAACCGTCGCGACGATCTTCACTTCCCCGCCCCACGAACGCACTTGCTCTGCTCCGACGACCGAGTCCTCGGTGTAGTCGCCGCCCTTGACGATCACATCCGGCCGAAGCGCTAGGATGAGGTCTATCGGCGTCGGCTCCTCAAAGACGACGACCGCGTCGACAGCCGCGAGCGCGGCCAGCACCCGTCCACGATCCTGCTCACGAACCACAGGCCGTGTTGGGCCCTTCAGCCCGCTGACCGATGCATCGCTGTTGATGGCGACGATGAGCCGGTCGCCCAGGCGGCGCGCGTCTTCCATCAACGTGATATGGCCGACATGCAGCAGGTCAAAGCAGCCATTGGTAAACACGACGCGCTCGCCTTTGGAGCGCCAGGCGTGCACGCGGGTCACGAGCCGGTCAAGCGGTAGCACTTTTTCTGAGGCCTGCAGCTCGATCTGGGGCGAAAGGCTGGTCAGCAGCTCATCGCGCGTAATCGGCACTGTGCCCACCTTGCTGACCACGATGCCGGCGGCGATATTCGCAAGCGGCACTGCATCTTCGATCGAGAGCCCGCTGGCAAGCGAAAGAGCGAGAGTGGCGATGACGGTGTCGCCGGCGCCCGAGACGTCGAAGACCTGCTTGGCGACCGCGGGAAAGACATGGCTGCCCGTAGGCCTGACGACCGCGATGCCCTTCTCACTCAGCGTGACGGTGAGGTAGTCGAGGCCGAGGGTCGTCAGCATGGCTGAGGCCGCGGCGAGCATCGGCTCAGCCTCTTTGTGGGGCAGACTGGTGGCCGCGGAGAGCTCGAGCAGGTTCGGGCAGATAGTCGTCGCGCCCGCGTAGCGCGAGAAGTCGCGATGCTTCGGGTCGACCAGCACCGGGATGCCGCGGCGGCGTGCCTGAGCGATCACCGCTCGGCAGACCTGCTCACTGAGCACGCCCTTCGCGTAGTCGGAAAGCACGACCGCCTGCACGTCGTCGAGTAGCCCTTCGACGCTGAGGGTCAGTTCTGCGTATGCTTCGTCCGGATAGGCACTGGTGCGCTCGACATCGAGACGCAGAATCTGCTGCTGACCGCCGAGAATGCGAAGCTTCGAGGTTGTCGGGTGCGTCGGCACCATGATCAGCTTGGCCTTGACACCGGTTTTGTCCAGGCAGTCCGCCAGAGTGTTCGCGTCGGTATCCTCGCCGGCGAAGCCGACGATGGTCGCTCGCGCACCCAGGCCTACGATGTTCATCGCAACGTTCGCCGCTCCGCCGGGCTGGTCGCTGCGACGGCCGGCGCGGACCACCGGCACTGGCGCCTCGGGCGAGATGCGCTCGACATCGCCCCAGATATAGCGATCGAGCATTACGTCCCCGACGACAAGCACGTGCGTCTCTTTCCAGTCACCCTCGATCAGGCCTACGATGCGATGCAAGTTCTCGATCATCGCGCGCTTTCTACGCTTTCCTTCTTGGTTTCGGCTGCGGCGCTTTGCTGGCAGTAGGCGATCTCTACCCAGTCACACAGCATGTGGCCACAAAGAATGTGCCCTTCTTGGACCCGCGCTGTGTCTTTGGTCGGTACGCAGATCGCCGCGTCGGCGATGCCGGCCATCTGGCCGCCACCCGCGCCCGTAAATGCGACCGTGAACGCGCCCTGCTTCTTTGCCTCTTCAAGCGCCGCGACCACATTCCTGCTGTTGCCACTGGTCGAAATGCCGACCACCACGTCCCCTACCTCGCAGTGCGCCTCTACCTGACGGCGGAAAACATCTTCGTACCCGTAGTCGTTGCCGATCGAGGTAAGCACGGAGGTGTCGGTGGTGAGCGAGATCGAAGGCAGCCCTTTGCGCTCGCGGCGGAAGCGCCCGACAAACTCGGCCGCCAGGTGCTGCGAGTCGGCAGCCGAGCCGCCATTGCCGCACCAGAGAATCTTGTTGCCGCCCAGAATGGCGTCGGTCATCTCGTTCGCGATCTCCTCGAGGATCGACTCCTGCGCCTGTAGCTGCTCGATCACTTTCAGGTGGTCCTGGATCGCTCGCGCAAAAACTTCACTGGCGATAAGAGGGGTTTCCATGTTTCTCCTTATGATCTCGGTAAAGGCAAATCGACCACGGCGGGAGAGCGTTTAGCCGGCCTTGTGGGGAAAAGATGGCCGCTCGGCCCCTCGGTTATGATACTCCGTGTGCATGATGCAACTACGCCAGGCTTGTTCGCGAACGTCCGTACCGTGTTCCTGGATCGGGACGGGGTGATCAATCGCAAAGCTCCCGAAGGGGAGTATGTGGCGACCTGGGAGCAGTTTCATCCTCTGCCGGGTGTTGATCGTGCGATCGCTCGTTTGCGTGCCTCGGGGCGACGGGTGTTTGTGGTGACCAACCAGCGCGGCGTCGCGCTCGGCCTCTACACCACGGCCCAGGTGGAGGCGCTGCACCGGCAGGTGGAGGACTGGCTCGCGCCGCTCGACGCCCACATCGACGGCTTCTACTACTGCCCTCACGACAAGGCCTCCTGTAACTGCCGCAAGCCGCTGCCCGGGCTCTTTGAGCGGGCTTTTGCCGAGCACGCAGGGCTTGATGCGACGAGCAGCATCATCATTGGCGATTCCCTTTCCGACATTGAGGCCGGTAAGCGCTTGGGGATGCGAGCCATCTTCATTGAAGGCGAACCGGAGCGGCAGAAGCCCGGCAGTCAGGAGGGACGAGCCTTGGCCGATGCCGCGGCCGTTTCGCTCGAACAGGCTGTCGCCCTGCTGGGGTGAAAGTTCGATCTGTTTTGCCCTTCAACCTTCAGCTTCCTCAGACCGCCAATGCTGACCGTATACGCTCGCCTGCCTCCCAGGCGAGGCGCGCTGCTCGGACCATCTCCTCTACGCTGATCGTCGAAAGACAGCGCCGCTGGTTCTCGATACATACTTCCAGGTCGCAGTTCGAGCAAGGCATCTCATGCCAGACGATCTGGTGCTGCGAGCCGATGGGAAACCACATGCCTCGCCTGGTGCGCGAAGCAAAGGGACTCGCGACCGGCACCCTGTTCGCCGAGGCGACGTGCATCGGGCCGCTGTCCGGACCCATGAACAGCTGGGTGCGCGCGAGCACCGCCGCACTGCCTCGCGGCGAAAGCTTGCCGCTCAAATTCAACTTGCGCCCTTCCCAGGCGACCGAGGCGGCTTCGCCGACAGCGTAGTCGTCGGCCGCACCAATCAGGACCAGCCCGTGCGTCGGATAGACGACCGCGAGCGCGTCGAGCAGCCCGCGCCAGTTCTCGGTGCCCCAGTCCTTGGCCTGCATCTTGGTGCCCGGACCGCAGGCGATCAGCGGACGTCCATCGAGTGGGGCGAGCGCAAGGTCGGCCTCCTGCTGCTCGGCCGCGTTAAGGCACATGTCGAAGGAACGCGGGTCTTCGATGTCGATCGGGCCCAGCGCAGCGATGGTTCGGGCAAGGCGCGAAGCTTCATGCTCCCAGGTGCCGTCGGCAAACGGCAGGTTGACGGCGAGATCGCCCTCAGGTATGCCGATGATCCTGTCGCGCGTGATGCCGCAAACCCGGAAAAACTTACGATCCCTTGCGATGGCGGCCTCGCCTCGCGGCTTGGCCAGGTAGATTAGCAGGTCGGGCTTGAACTTGCGGACAGCGAAAACAATCTTGAGCAGCGCGAGCGGACTCCGCTCTCCGACCGAGTAGCGGATGTAGCTGTGGACAAGTCCCGAGTCGCCGATGACCGCGGAGGCGGCGGGCGCCTTGCCATGCACCGGTACGTTAGTCAGCATGCGGCGCTCTGCATTGGCAAAGACGGTCGCGATGCGGTGCAGGCATGGCAGCAGGACAACCGTGTCGCCAAAGCTGCCCAGCCGGTAGATGAGCACGCGGCGCACGCCTCGGATCTCGGCCAAGCTCAGCAGCTGAGGCTCATTCGCCAAGCGGCTTACTTGCTCACCAGCATCTGGCTTTCGATCCAGGCGTAGGTCCGGGCCATGCCGTCACGCAGCTTGATTGATGGCTCCCAGCCGAGATACCTCTGGATCAGCGTGTTGTCGGAGTTGCGGCCGTTCACGCCCTTCGGCGCGCCCAGGTTGTACTTGCGCTCGAGCTTCACGCCAGCGATCTCTTCGACAATGTCGACCAACTGGTTGATTGTTACGAGCTCGCTTGATCCGAGATTGATGGGCTCGAGGATGTCGGACTCGAGGATCGCCTGCGTACCTTTGGTGCAGTCGTCGATGTACATGAACGAACGTGTCTGGTGGCCGTCACCCCAGATCTCGATCTCATGCTTGCCGCTGACCTTGGCTTCGATGACCTTGCGGCACATCGCCGCCGGCGCCTTCTCACGGCCGCCCTCATAAGTGCCGAGCGGGCCATAGACATTGTGGTAGCGGGCGACGCGGGTGGTGAGCCCGAAGTCTTCCTCAAAGTGCCGGCACATGCGCTCGGAAAACAGCTTCTCCCAGCCGTAGCCGTCCTCGGGCAGCGCTGGATAGGCGTCTTCTTCCTTGAGCGCGACGACATCCGGGCTGGTCTGCTTCTCGCCGTTGTAGACGCAGGCCGAAGAGGAAAAGAAGAAACGCTCGACGCCGGCTTCCCGCGCGGCCATCAGCATGTGGGTGTTGGTGAGCACGCTCAGCATGCAAAGCGCCTTGTTGTTCTCAATAAAGCCCATACCACCCATATCGGCGGCGAGCTGGAAAACGATCTCGGTGCCATCGGCTGCGGTCTGGCAGTTGGCGCGGTCGCGCAGATCAAGCGAGAGGTTCTCGACTCCCTTGGAGGTCTGGTACCACTCATCGAGCGGCTTGACGTCGACAGCCCGCACCACGTTGATGCCCTGCTCAAGCAGATCCTGGACGAGATGGCCGCCGATAAATCCACCCGCTCCGCACACGACGACTTTTTGATCTTTCAGCTTCATACGCGCTCCAGATGAATGGCAAATATGATGTTCTTGTCTTTAAATAGATTTAAGAGGTAGCCTTAGCAGCCCTGCCGGAGCGGCTCGCACAGCCCTTTCAATTCAACGGATGCCGTCAAGCTGTCAGACTCAGAGGCTATGCCACAAATGCAGTGTGGCGCGATATTCCCAGAGTAACGATTGTGCCTTCCTCTCCTCCGCTGCTAGCCCCGAGTATGACCTCCCTCAGAAACGGTAGTCAAGCTAAAAGCTTTACGTGCTCCGGCTTAAGTACCAGTAAGTCGCTTCCCAGCATAACGCTAACTTCCACTGCTTATACTTTGGATGAAGAAGCGAGATGGGGCACCAACCGTTTGGGCGCCGCACTCCGCTACGGCAGGCGATGTACAGCTGTCTCCCGGGTCTGGTTCACGGTCGGCCTGCCCACACTGATATAGGTGAAGCCTCGTGCTGCAAGCTCTGCCGGATCATACAGGTTGCGGCCATCGATGATGATCGGGTAGCGGAGGCTTCCGTTCAGTTGATCAAGATCAAGCTCGGCAAACTCCCGCCAATCGGTGAGGATCAGCAGCGCGTCCTTGTCCCGGGCTGCGGCGTAGGCATCCTCGACATAGTGCATCTGGTCTGAAACTGGAAGCAGCTCGGCTGTCCGTTCCATTGCAGCCGGATCGAAGGCGTCGATCGAGCAGCCTTCCTTGAGCAGCATGGAGACAATCTCAAGCGCGGGCGAGTCGCGAATATCATCGGTGCCCCCCTTGAATGAGAGCCCCAGCACCCCCAGCTTTTTACCCCGGAAGGTCCACAGTGCCGCTCTCACT
>CAXTMM010000016.1:17696-21404 GCA_964245415.1 uncultured Acidobacteriaceae bacterium
CTTTCTGGAAGAAGCGCCGCTTCTGCTCTGTGTTGATCTTTTCGACCTCGCTCAAGAGGCCGAAGGGGATGCCGAACTGCTCCGCCACATAGCGGAACGCCGCTACGTCCTTGGGAAAGCAGGAGCCGCCGTAACCAACGCCAGCCTTGAGGAAGCGCGGGCCGATGCGTTCATCCATGCCTATGCCGCGCGAGACCTGCTCGACGTCCGCCCCAACCGCCTCGCAGATGTTCGCGACCACGTTGATGAAGGAGATCTTGACCGCGAGAAAGGCGTTCGAGGCATGCTTGATCAGCTCGGCCGCTTTGGTCGAGACATGGATCAAGGGAGGCCGCGACTCGGCCGAGCAGCATCCCGGAACCGCGTCTGCACTCTGGTAGTAGGTGCCTTCGGTAAGCGGACGATAGATATCACCGAGCACCCTGGCGGCGCGCTCGCTGTCCGTTCCGACCACGATCCGGTCGGTGTGCAGGAAGTCGACGACCGCGGTGCCCTCGCGCAGGAACTCCGGATTCGAGGCAACGTCAAAGAGCTCGCGCGGCACACCATTGCGCTCGACCACCCGGCGAATCCACTCATTGGTGTAGACCGGCACGGTGCTCTTCTCGACGATGACCTTGTAGCTGGTGATCGATCGGGCGATCTCGCTCGCGACCGCGTCAACATAGGAGAGATCAGCGCTACCAGTCAGGCTTTGCGGCGTCCCAACGGCGATAAAGATGGCATCCGCCTGCTGGGTCGCCGCGCGCAGGTCGCTTGTGAACGTGACCAGACCGTTGCGGTGCCGGCTTAAGAGCTCGGGCAGGTACTCCTCATGGATGGGCACTCCACCCTCGCGCAGCATGGTTACTTTGCGTTCGTCGTTATCCACGCAGACTACGTGGTGGCCGATCTCTGCAAAACAGGCAGCAGCAACGAGTCCGACATATCCTGAGCCGACGACAGCGATCGAAACCGGTTTTCCCATAGTGTCTTTCTCCTCAAAAATGTGATACGGGAAAGAGTCAGCCGACGGCCATCCCGGCTGACTCAAAGCTCGTTTCTCATTGCCGATTTGTTGACCATGCACACCCGCGTCCTGAACTGGCTTACGCTTACCCCGTCGGTCTGAAAGTCGCCACGTGCGGGATCTTTGGGCGGGAACGATGACGCTCTAATGCGTCACCGAGGGCGCAGTCAGAGCGGGGTAGTGGCTTATGTGGTGCTTGTTCTTCTTGCGTAAAAACTCTTTCTGTATCGCTCGTTGCTCAAAGGGTGAGGGCAGTGGCGTGCCTCGCGGGTTGTAGATCATCGCATGCAGGCGCGCCTTCCTCGTCGCCTCGCTCAGCGAAGGAGTTCCCTCGTCTTCCCCGGAATAGGGATTGGCCACGCTCAGGGTGGGATTGAGCATGCTGGTCTCCTCCCCACTTCGGTTCGGGAATGGCGCTTGTTCCGAGCCGGCACGGGACGACGCAAGCGGAGAGGTAGATACCTCCTGGACCTCCGCGGGTAAGCCGGCGGTACCCTTGGTGGAGTCCTGAAAGCTTCCCGAACTCGACATAGCTACCGTCGTGTCAGGAAAAACAGATCCAGGCCCCGGACCGCTCGCCGTGCTGTTCGGGGCTGGCACCAGCGTTCCCACCGGAGTCGAGGCAAACATGCCGGAGGAGACACCGGGGGTGGTACCGAGCTCGGCGGAGGATGATGTGTCCGGCGAGCTTCCCGCGACCGCTCCATAGGCCGTCCCTGAGGTACCACCCTGCATACTGTTGAGCGTGCTGGGAGAGGTAAGCGCCGACACCATCGCATTCGGATCCGCGAACGTGCCCGAAGCAGAGAGAGCACTCGGTCGGCCGGCAGGCAGGCTGCTCCCCGCTGCGAAAGGCGCGCGCACCGCAAGGGAGCCGAAGGAACCGGCAGCGGCCGCAGTCATGGCTGAGCCCCTGGCGCCTTGCAGCAAGGCACCTGCAGCAGCCGCCCGGCCAGTCAGACTGCCGGTGGCTGCCGTTCCGCTCATCAGGTAACGATTGTTCTGGTATTCGCTGAAGCGGGCTGCCACCGTGGTATCGGCGATGATCTGACTCGCAACGTAAGGATCAGCTTCGTAGCCGCCAACCAGGGAGCCGCCCAGGTTGTAAGGGGACAGAAAGCTCGATTCAATGAGGAAATCGAGCGGGTCGGAGACCCCGGTGCGGAGGTAGGGAGAGTAAAGGTTGTTTGAACCTTGGAAGAGGGAGCTCGAAGGACCGGTCAGATCATTCTCTGCATAAATTGGATCTGCGAGAGATCCGCTGAGGGGTGTGCCAATACTCTCGTTCTGAGCCTCTGAACGGGGTGGCGCAAGGAAGAGGCCCAGCACAGAAGTCAGGCAAGAGACCAGAAGCAAGCTGCGGGCGCGCGCGGCCGCATTGTCCATATGGGAGCAGGATGAGCGCATCAGCTCTCCTTCCGCAGCCGGAATGCAGGCAGAGCGATGAAAAACCAGACAACGGCGCCAAAGAGCAGGCCGTTGCGAATGCTGGTGAGAAAGGATGTCATATCGTTCTCGGGCTGCAAGAGATTGTTCAGTCCGGCAAGAATGATAAAGGTGGCGACAAAGGTGGGCAGAGCCTGGCCAATGAAGTCAAAGAAGCTTCTTACTACCCAGCAGACCAGCAAAGGATAGACGATGATGCCGAGCAGTCCAAAGTCAGTAGCCCCCGCGGTAAAGATGGAGTTGGCCTCATCCAGGTAGGTGCTGCCGAAGAGCTCATTATCCAGGCCCTCTTCTCCGAAGTTGCGGTCCTTGGAGGGGTAGATGGCAGAAGGAATTGCAATGAGGAACTGGCCTTCAAGATCCCGGCCGTAGCCTGGGGTAAAGTTGTTGGCGTAATCCTCGAGCTCTGCAAGGTAGCCCAAAATGAAGGTGCGCCCTTTCACGTTCTTTGAGAACGACTCCTGGACTGTATTGAAATCCTTAGTCTCAAAGTAGGTGATGGCAAGCGATATACGCGCAAAAATCGAGAGATGCGCTTTGCCGGCTGAGTATCCGGCGACACGCATGTAGTAAAACCCTATGCTGGTCACGTAGAGCATGCCAGCCAACGCTACAGCAATGAGAATGCGCTTGGTCCATGACCAGTTGAAACGATATCTCCCCAGCCGTATCGAAAGGATGGACAGAAGAACGGTGTAGATCATCACCCGGCGCCCCAACGGGATGACCAGCACGAACTGGATAAGGAGCAGCAGGAACAGGTAGCGCTTCAGCGCCTTTCCTTCTGCATTAAGAGCTCCCCAGAATGTAACCGCAAACAGCGCGCTTACCAGCCAGGATGCGAACGAGGCAAAGATGCTCAATTGCCCGCCCTCGCCAAGCGAGACACCCTGGAAGTTCAGCGAGCCCCGTAAATAGGCGATAGCAATAATTGCTACCCCGAAGGTGATAAAGGAGATGGCCTGGGGCGGAAAATGCAGCTCGAATTCGTCCCCAAATAGTGGCTTTTCGGCGTACTCGCCCGCGGCCAGAAGGATGGCCATTGACATAAGGATCGAGCCCATGGTGTGGGTCAACGCGACCGGATCCTTGTGCAGAAACTCACCCAGGCCGAGTCCGGATCGCTCGAGCGTGAACCATGGAATTGCCGCTCCCAGGCCATAGGCGAGACCGAGCGTGGCCACGAGCACAGTTGAGACACGCACCGGCGCAAGCTCGATAGCAAGGTCGAAGAACAGGTAGGCCGACACCGC
>CAXTMM010000016.1:21414-28547 GCA_964245415.1 uncultured Acidobacteriaceae bacterium
CAGCAAGCCAGCCCGGCAGCCATCATCAGTAGCGGCAGGTAGAGCAGGTAGAGAAGACGGGGCAGCGCCATCAGGCTTCCCAGCCGGCGCGGCCTTCCTGCCCTTGATGGTTCCAGGCTCTCGTCGTAGATCGCAGTGCTGCTGCTCATGCCGGGCCTCTTGGCACTGTCTAGCGGACAAAGAGCGCGTAGCTGGTCGACAAGCCGATAGCCGCCTCAATGCCACGGTAGAGAACGGTCTTGCCAACGCTCGA
This sequence comes from uncultured Acidobacteriaceae bacterium, assembly GCA_964245415.1. Lineage (GTDB taxonomy): Bacteria > Acidobacteriota > Terriglobia > Terriglobales > Acidobacteriaceae > EB88. The sequence goes on from CAXTMM010000016.1 coordinate 21,668, forward strand.
AGGAACGAACAAAATATCCCCGTCCGAGATCAGCACATCGGCCTGCTTGCCGTAGAGAACATGCTTGAGATCGAGATCGACCTCCTCGCGGCCCGTGGGCAGCTTGCGCACGATCTTGGTCTTGGAAAGCGCCGCTGTCTTGTTCATGCCGCCGGCCAGCGAGAGCGCCTCAATCACTGAGAGCCGCTCGTTGTTGTCGACCAGAATGCCGCCAGGCCGCAAAACATCGCCGATCACGTACACGACTCCGGACTTCGCCACCACGATCGTGTCGCCGGGCTCGATCACCGGGTTCTCCTGGGCATGTAAGGAGGCTGGCGTGGGCTGGAGCGCGATCTGGATAGGGTGGGTCGGGTCGCCGTGATGAATGATTGAGGCGACTTTACCAGCCGTCGGCGCAACCCCGCCGGCGAGCGAGAGCATATCCATCAGCCGTCGTGAGCCGAGGGTCGGGTAGACTCCGGGCGCGCGCACCTCGCCCATAACCGATGCTCCCTGCGAGGCATACTCGGCCACAAAGACAGAGACATGCGGATCAAGAAGCAGACCATGCGTCTTGTAGGCAGTTTCGATCACCCGCGAAGCATCATTCGCGCTCAGGCCGGCCAGTTGCACCATGCCGAGAACCGGCAGGTTGGCCTCGCCATTCTGGTTGACCCGGACCGAGGTGCTTAACTCCGGGGTCTCAAAGACGATGACATTGATCAGATCCCCTGCGCCAATCTGGATCAGAGGCGCGTTGGGCTCCGACATCGCCATCGGCGTTGCCGGGAACCTCTGTACCCCTCCCGTGCCTGCCTGCGAGGGCGAGCTTGGAGAGGTCATCGGCGAGGTCATCGGTGAAGCCATCGGCGTCATGGGAGTCGACGATGCCGGCTGACCTGGCTGCTGCGCCTGTGCCGCGCCCCCAACCGCGGAGAGCAGCACCGCCAGAAGCGAGAGCGTGCGGTTACTGTTCAGCATCCATGCCTCCACCGTAGCCGGCCCCGTAGGTCGACTTGTACGTGTAGTTGTAGCGCTTGGAGTAGGTGTAGTAATTCTCGAGCCGCAGATCGACATCGTTGACGATGATGCCCTGCACTCTCGCATTGACGCGGCGCATCTGCTCCCGGGTTCGCAGCAAGGCCTTCTTGCGCGTGACCCCTGACCGTACCAGGATGATGCTTGCATCGACCAGCGGCGCTAGGCTGAGAGTGTCCGCAACTGCGAGCACCGGCGAGCTGTCCAGGATGACGTGGTCGTACTCCGTGCGCCAACGCTGCAGCAACTCTTCCATGCTGCGCGAGGCCAGCATCTCGCCCGGGTTGACGGTAATTGGCCCACGCGTGACCAGCGTCAGATTCGGGAGATCAGGCAGCGGGTGCTCGTAGGCTTCGCCTTCTGACTCGCGCGAGAGCAGGGTTGAGAGCCCGAACCGGTTCGAGGTCCGGAACTTCATGTGCAGCGTGCCCTTGCGTAGATCCGTATCGACGAGCAGCACGCGGGCTGACCGTCGGGCAAACGAGATGGCCAGGTTGGCCGCACAGGTACTCTTGCCTTCCGTAGCAAAGCTTGAGGTGAGCAGGATCAGCTTCGGGTCGCGGTCGACAGCCGAGAGCATGATCGAAGACCTGAGAGTGCGGAAGCCCTCCGAGACATAGGATTGGGGCTCAGTGTAGGAGATCAGATCCGGCGAGACCCGCGCCATGCGGTCCCGCTCCGCCTCGGCGGCTGCCGTGCCGGGCACCGCGACGACCTTCTTGGACGCTGGATCGAAGTGGGGAATGACGGCAAGCGCCGGCAGCCCGACCACGGTCTCCGCGTCGTCCGAGGTCCTGACCGTGTCATCGATCGTCTCGGCAAAGAGCGCGAGGACAATGCCGAGCAACAGACCTGCAGCAAAGCCGATAGCCGCGTCATTCTTTTTGACCGGATATACAGGACGGGCCGGGATCGTCGCCCGGTCAACGATATCGATGGTATTGGTCGAGAGTCCGGCTGTGATACCGGCTTCTTTCAGGCGCGTCTGCAGCGCGTCATAAAGATCGGAAGCAGATTCGGCGCCATGCTTCAGGATCTGGTACTGCGCCGTCGAGCGGTTCTGCTGGAACGCTTCCTGCTTCGCAGCCTCGAGCCGTCCGCGCATCAGCGCCTCGGTTGAGAGCGCGGTTCGGTATTCCACCTCGAACCGGCGGGTAAGATTGGTGATCTCGACATCGATATCCCGCTGCACCTGCGAGAGAGCAGCCTGAACCTCGCGCACCCTTGGCCAATCCGGACCGTACTTGGACTGGAGTTGCGCCGACTGCACCAAGAGCGCAGCCTGCTGCTGACGCAGCTGCGAGAGCGTGGTCATCGGCGCGACCGAGAGCAGCAACTCCGGATTGCGGGTCTGCGCCATCTTGTAACGGGCTTCCTTGACGACGCGATCGGCTTGCGCTTCCGAGAGCTGCTGATTGGCGATGCGAAGGTTTTCAACGGTCAGATCGTCGCCGCCGCCATCACTGGTGGACCCGAGCAGGTTGTTCTCGCGCTGATACTTGGCCAGCTGGTCCTGGCTGGTCTCAACTTGGCCCTTGAGCGTCTCAAGCTGCTTAGCCAACCATCCGGAGATGCGTGTGGTTCCTTCGTAGCGCACCCGCAGGGTACGGTCAATATAAGAGTCGACGATCGAGTTGGCGACGTTTGCGGCCACCACCGGATCCTGATTGCGGAAGCGCACCTCGACCAGGTCCGTACCGCTCGAGAGCAGGATTTTGGTCGAGCCCTTAAACCCCTTCAGGATCGCCTCTCTCTGGCCGGCCGATAGGGTGCCGGTGTAGGGATGGGTGCGGAAGATCTGCGAGAAGGGCGCCTTGTGATAAAGGTCAAGCGTATTGATCACGTCCATCGAGACCGTGTCGCTCTGCATGATCTTGATCTCGGTTGCTACCCGCACCAGGCCGGCCTCAAGCCCGCTGGCCTGCTCCTGGACCAGGTCCGTAATGCCGATGTTGTTGGTCTTGTCCTCGTTGATGTCGATCAGCGCGACCGCTTCATACTGGGGAATGGTGGTCAACACGTAGAGCGTTGCGAAAGCCAGCCCGATGACGATCCCCATCAGGATGATCCACTTGCGCTTCATCAGAACCTTGCGCACATCGCTTGGCGAGATGGCCGCCTGGTCCTGCGCAAGCGGGCTCGCGCCTCCGTGCTGACGCTGGGTGTTGATTGCGGGCGCTTCCATCCTAGTGAACTCCTTGATCGTGAATGCACCCGGCTTGCTGGTGGCGTCTTGAGGCAGGTACGGTTGAGAGGCGAAGTGGAAGTGGCTGACTCTGCCCAGTTGGCTGGCCAAGCAATCTAGCTTGGATAAAGGCTGAAGCCGAGGCTCGGTTTTTAGACCATGGGCTTACCGGGAGCAGGTCGCCAGTAACAAAGGACGATGCTTTGACAGCGCCGCTGGGCGATCGGTAGCCTGCTCGAGAGTCAGCCCCAGCTGCTCGGCAGCGCCGAGATGGAAAGGCCCCAAGAGCCTCCTGCATCAATGCAGCTGGTCTGGTTGCGTCGCTTTCAGTGCTCTCATCAACCGAGCGGGCAGTCGCGCTCTTGTCGCAGGCATCCTGTAACGGCATGTAGCTGGCCGTACCTCTCACATCAACATGCGGAACATGCCTGGGAAGAAGAACAGTGTGCCGCCTTTCGAAAGCCAAATGGTGCGCGAATGCATCTCCACCTGACACATCACTTCTATCGACTCGAGCACCTTATATCTTTAAGCCACCGCTTACTCGGACCGAACCACCAGATGCCTGCCAGTTGAGATCACGCACAGCAGCGGTCCAGGCTCTCCGCAGCTCCCGCCAGCTTTCCCGGCCAGGTCTGTTCCGACCCCGTCCGCCTTCAACTTTACCTGAGTGTAGCCAAGTTGCCGGAGGTGGTCAAACACTATCCCCATCACCATCTGTCACCTTTGGTAACAAGTCTGTCCCTTACATTGAGCATTTTTCCCTCACCGGTGAGTCGATACTCACCTTGAATGCGGCGTGCATTGAGCGGGTTTTAGGCAGCATTTTCTTTGCTCGAGTCATCCCTCATCCCTCCCGGGTAGCTGCCTGCGAAGACAGCACCAGCCCGATTTCCGGACTTCAACGCAGATGGTAGATGTGCGCGAAGAGTCTGACCAGCAGCACAGTAGGGATCCAGAGAACCAGCGTCTGCGTCATGCTAAGCGCACCACAGATCCGCCGGAGCTCCGTCGCGGTCTCTCTCCTGGAAGCAAACGCCTGGGATTGGCATCGCTATGGCTCTATGGGTGTGGCAGTTGAGATGAACCGACAGGGGCGCCCGGCCGGACCTGCCGGCAGCTTTGTTCTTGGTGGGCGGTGAGGGATTTGAACCCCCGACATCCTGCTTGTAAGGCAGGCGCTCTAACCAGCTGAGCTAACCGCCCGGCTTTCCTCAAGCGACGCAGGTTTGTTGATGCGCTGCCCTCGCAAAGCGATTTTAACAGCATTCGGCGTGCAGGCGCTTTGGGAAGCATGCAGGCTACCGCCAGGTAGCGAACGGCCGGCTGTTTGCATCGCCGCCTGTAGCTCTATGTCCAGAAAAGCGCATTGCTACACTCGCTCTTAGGATGCCCCGGCTGATTGTGAATGCGGACGATTTTGGCTACACGGGCGGGGTAAATCGGGCCATAGTTGAGCTGCACTCGGCCGGTGCGCTAAGCTCGGCCACGCTGATGGCCACCGGTGCTGCACTCGACGGAGCATTGTCTGGCCTGCCTGTGTGGACGAAAATCGGACAGCAAAGAAATGCGGAGCCTGGCCAGCTCGGCGTCGGTTGCCACGTGGTGCTGGTCGATGGCGCACCGGTTTCCGCGCCGAAAGAGCTGCCGACGCTGGCTCCGCAACGTCGAGCCTTCCGGCCGACGCTGGGCGCGTTCGTTCGAGACCTTGTCCGCGGCCGCATCCGCGATGCCGAGATCGAGCAGGAAGCCGTCGCCCAGATCCGCCTGCTGCAGGCGCGCGGGCTCCGACTCACTCACCTCGATACCCATAAGCACACCCACATGTTTCCTCGTGTTCTGCGGCCCCTGCTGCGCGCCGCACTCGCCTGCGGTATCAAGGCAATCCGGAATCCGTTCGAGCCGGTGTGGAGCATCCGCGTTACCCCACATGCGCCCATCCTGCGGCGTAGTGAGGTGCGTCTTCTCGCGATGTTGCGCCCCAGCTTTGCCAGCCTTATCGCGGAGGCTGGCCTGCACACGACCGCTGGCGCGCTCGGTGTGCTCGCCACCGGAACGCTCGATGTGTTCACCCTGGAGAAGCTGCTTCAAGCCGCGCTTGATCAAAGCGGAGCGCCGGACCAGGTGTGGGAGCTGGTCTGCCATCCCGGCTACCACGATGCCGAACTTGCGGGCCAGTCCACCCGCCTGCTCGCCGCGCGGGAGGACGAACGAGCCGCTCTTTCCATGGTGCTGCCCACTTTGAAGCGTTTCCAGCTGATGCACTACGGACAGCTGCCGTAGCGCCCTGCTCCGACGGCCGAAAGCGGCAAGCATAGAGGCTTCTTTATCAATCCACACTGAGAGATATCTGCGGAGGAGTGCAGCCGCGGAGACACTCAGACCGGTCACGTGCTGCCGCCCCTTCTGTTATCCGGGCGCAGCACCGTGGCGCCTCTGCTATGGTGCTGCCTATGAACCTGACGGCCTTGCTTGCGCGAAGACCCAGGCGATGGCAGCACCACGAGAAGGTACCGCTGCGCCAGCTCGCGCCTCTTCTGCTTGCAGTCTTTCTCCTCTTCAGCACGATCGGCTTCTTCTACGACCTGGTCTATGGCGGCATGGTTCCCTACGCCGTCGTACTCACAGATGCCGTCTTAAGCGGCACCCAGGCTCTCGCCTGGCTGCTGACCTTCGCCCGACTGCCCACTCTCTACATCTTCGTTATGGCAGCAGTTCAATGGCTGCTCTTCTATACAAGCCCAGGACACTGGATTAAGGTAGCCTTCATCCCTCGCCCGTCAGTGCAGCTGTTGGCATTCATTTTGCGGCTCTCTCTACGTTGCTCGTCCCCCTGAGCTCCTACGCCTGCTTTGTCGTCTACATTCAGACAGCCGGCAGGGAGGTAGAGCGGCTCAAGACTGAGCTTGACATGGCGCACTCGATCCAAACGACGCTCGTACCTGTCATCTCTAAGAACACTCAAGCATTTGAAATTTAGGGTGTCTCCGAGCCGAGCGAGAAGGTAGGCGGCGACCTGGTCGATGTGGTCGAGCTCGAAGGCGGCGGTACGATCGCCTACCTGGCCGACCTTGCCGGGCATGGCCTGCAGGCCGGCATCCTGATGGGCATGCTGAAGACGGCCGCCTGCACCGCTCTGATCGACAGCGCCGCCAGAAAGCAGGGAGCAACACTTTCCATGCTGATGGAGCGGCTGAACCAGCTTCTACCCGGAGTCCCCGGAGTCAAGGAGTCGCACATGTACGCGACGTTTACGGCGCTGCGGCTCAACCTGGACGGCCAGGCGTTTTACGGCATGGCCGCCAGCCCGCCGCTGCTCGTCTGGAGCGCAGCGCATCAAACGATCTCCCGGATCGAGCACGCCCAGTTCCCTCTCGCCCTGCTGCCGGTCACGGGTTTCCCGGCCTCTCCGTTCGCGATGGAGCCGGGCGACCTGGCCCTGATCGCGACCGATGGGATCATTGAGGTCTCTGCGCAGGACGGGACCGAGTTTGGCGTGGAATCGCTCGAGGCGCTGCTGATGGCCGCGGCCGAGCTCGACCTGCCGGAGCTGGCGGCCTCAATCCTCCGACTGTGCGCACCTATGGAAAGCAGCTGGACGACCAAACCCTGCTGCTGGTGCGGCGTCACTCGAGGTATGGGACTTGGAAAAGAGATGATGCAGCTGCTTAAAGC
>CAXTMM010000016.1:28557-33022 GCA_964245415.1 uncultured Acidobacteriaceae bacterium
GCTTAAAGCCATTCAAAAGAGATGACACTTTTCGTTGTATCTGCAAGCCCGATAGAACCTTCTATTTGCAAGTCCCCAAGGATGTGCAGCAACCACCAGGGATTCCCATGTCTCGCTTCTGAGACATGGGATCACACAACCTGAGCACCCGAACTTTCGCATCGCAAGCACCTTCCCCCGCGTCCAAGCAGTGTCCCCATGAGCGCGTCGCGATGAAACGATGAAGATAGGTATTACCTGCTACCCCACCTACGGCGGCTCGGGCGTTGTTGCGACCGAGCTCGGCATCGAGCTGGCCGCTAAGGGTCACGAGATCCACTTCATCACCTACCAGCAGCCCTTTCGCCTGACCGGCCGGGAGAAAGGCATCTCCTATCACGAGGTGCCCGTCCCGACCTACCCGTTATTTGAGTACCCGCCTTACGATCTCGCGCTCGCGACACGCATGTCGGAGGTGGGCGAGTACTACGATCTCGACCTGCTGCACGTGCACTATGCGATTCCACACTCGGTGAGCGCGCTGCTGGCCCGGCAGATGCTTGAAGCGCGCGGCCGCCGTCTGCCCTTCGTTACAACGCTGCATGGGACTGACATTACGCTCGTCGGACTGGATCGGTCCTACCTGCCGATCACCCGCTTCGGCATCGAGCAATCGGACGGCGTGACCTCGATCTCAAGCTACCTGCGCGAGATAACCGTGCAGCAATTTCAAGTCGCGCGCCCGATCGAGGTCATCCCCAACTTCGTCAACTGCGACCTGTACACGCCGCTCGCCCCCGCAGTGCGTGCAGCCGGGCGCGCGCTCTACGCTGCTCCCGGCGAGAAGATCCTGCTTCACCTCTCCAACTTCCGCCCCGTCAAGCGCGTGACCGACGTGGTCGAGATCTTCGCGCGCATCGCCGCCGAGATCCCGTCGCGCCTGCTCCTGGTGGGCGACGGTCCTGAGCGCTCGAACGCCGAGTACCTGGTTCATAGCAAAGGGCTGGTCGACCGAGTCCACTTCCTCGGCAAGCAGGACGAGGTCCACGCACTGCTGCCGCTCGCCGATCTGCTGCTCATGCCCTCAAAGCTCGAAGCCTTCGGCCTTGTCGCCCTCGAAGCAGCAGCCTGTTGTGTCCCGACCATCTCCACCAACGCCGGCGGCGTCCCCGAGCTCATCGAAGATGGGGTCAATGGGCGCTTGTTCCCGGTCGGCGACATTGAGGGCATGGCCGGCGCCGCGATCGAACTGCTGCACGATAAAGACCGCATCCGGGTAATGGCCGCTGCCGCCAGGCAGACCGCGCAGCAGCGCTTCTGCACGACCAAGATCATTCCCCGCTACGAAGCGTTCTATGAGCAGGTAGTTGAGGGAGCAGGCGTCATTTCCCAGTGAGGCCTGCTGTCACTTAAAGGGCGACAACCGCGCCGGGCACATGCATCGTCACCAGCGTCCCGCGCCCCGGCTTACTCGTCACCTCAAAGATGGCATTCTCGCCGTAGAGCACCTCAAGCCGCTCGCGCACATTCCGCATCCCGATGCCGGTTCCCTTCTGCTCCAACACTCCTGTCTTCAAGGACCGCTCAGGCGCAATGCCCACTCCGTCATCTTCAACCTCGATGATCAGCGTGCCGGCCTCCAGCCGCGAGCGCAGCGTGATCGTCCCACCGGAGATACGCGGCTCAAGCCCGTGCTTGATGCTGTTTTCAACCAGCGGCTGCAGGAGCATGCTCGGCACCGCCAGCTCCAGCGTATCGGCGCCGATCTCTTTCACCACGCGCAGCTTCTCGGCTCCAAAGCGCACGACCTCAATGCCTAGATAGTCATCGGTAAAGTTCAGCTCCTCGCGAAACGGTACGTAGGAGTCATGATCTTTAAGCAGCGCGCGCAGGATATTCGCAAGCTTGACGATCAGCTCCCGCGCCTGCTCCGGCCGCATCCGCACCAGCGACGCGATCGAGTTGAGCGTGTTGAAGAGAAAGTGCGGATTGATCTGCCGCTGCAGCGCGTCCAGCCTCGCCTCAAGCAGCAGCCGCTTCTGCTCTTCAAGCTTCTGCTCGATCCGGATCGCGTTCCATATCTTGAGCGGAATGCCGACCACCATTGCCGAGCACGCCCAGATCGCAAGCCGCATCAGCCAGGTATCGTCCGGCAGCGCATACAGCCGGTGCGGGTACGCGTCAGCGATCCAGTCCCGCGCCAGCTCCAGGCCGAAGATCAGCATCAGCAGCAGCACTTGCCGGTCAAAGCGCGGCTGCCGCATGTTCCGGCGGATCCAGCGGTAGATGCTTAGGTCGACAAACGGCGAAAACGACCAGACCTCTTCGGCCTCGACAAAGCGCGCGAAGATGCCGGAGATCAGCGCGACCGCAACCAGGAAAGGCGCCGATGCGTACTCCTGGTGCAGCATGCTGGGAATCGAAAGCAGCACCGCTCCCAACATTGCCGAAAGCGGCCCCAGCAGCACGCCAAGCAGGATGGTCGTTTCAAACGCAATATCGGCCGCGTAGAAGTTGGGCACCGTAACCCGCACCCATACTCCCAGCCCCAGCGGCACGCAGAGAAAGACGATCAGCTCGAGACGCTGGCGCAGGCCGCGGTTTTCGGCAAAGAGCAGCCGCTGAAAGACACGCGAGCGAGTCAACGCGCTCGAGACGGCCGCGGCTACGCCGAGCTTGATCACCAGCGTGACCAGCACGAGCTTCTGGTCGATCAGGCTCGCGTCGAAGAGTCTGCCTTCAGTCACACCCCTACTCTATGCTACCGGCGGTGCCCGCATCGCGGCTCGTATAATGATCCCATGGCTTTGGACAGCGTCAGGAAGGTCGCCGACACAGCGCTGCCCACTCGCTACGGCAACTTCCGCATACTTGGTTTTGAAGGTACGCTTTCAGACCTGACGCCATGCTGCAACCAGCCGCGCACCAATCTTACCGAGCGCGAGTCGGCGGTTGCGCTGGTGATGGGCGAGATAGTCGACGGTGGGATCCTCGGCGCGCCGCCGCTGGTGCGCATTCACTCGCAATGCCTGACCGGCGACGTGTTCCACTCGCTGCGCTGCGACTGCCGGGCGCAGCTTGATTTGGCCCTGGCCTCGATCGCCGCAGCAGGCGCCGGCATCATCGTCTACGACCAGCAGGAGGGTCGCGGCATCGGGTTGATGGCCAAGCTCAAGGCATATGAGTTGCAGGAGCAGGGTCGCGACACGGTCGAGGCCAACATCGAACTCGGCTACAAGCCCGACTGCCGCGAGTTCGAGCTGCAGGCCGCTATCCTGCGCCAACTCGGAGTCACCTCGGTGCGGCTGATGACGAACAATCCCGAAAAGGTCGCAGCGCTCGAACGAGCCGGCGTAAAGGTCGTCGAGCGGGTGCCGGCCGAGGTGCCGGTGGAAGAGAGCTTCGAACATTACCTTCAGGTCAAGAAGGCGAAGATGGGACACATCTTCCGCACCGATGGAAGCGTGGATCAATTGGTCGCGCTTGGGAGCCCCGTAGGCGAGATGGCAGTCGATCCCGCCGGCATAACGCTCGATCGGGACTGAGCACGTCTCCCTCGCAGCCTAGCTTGCGCTCTTGATCGACTTGACCGTAATCACCTTGCCGTCCGCATCGCCCTCAACGGTGACGGCCTCGCCGGCAAACTTGTCGAGCTCCGCCTTGTCGCCCTTGAGCGTGTAGACCTTGTCCCCGCTCACCAGCGCATAGTCGGCGCCGCCCTTGAGGCACTCTTTGGTGCACTTCATGGAGGCCGCGGTCGGAGTGGCATGCTTCTTGCCGCACATTGAATCGGTCAGAGTTCCGGTAAACTTCGCGCTCGACTGCGCGGTAAGATTCGCGGCGCCCAGCACCAGCGTGGAGAAAAGTAGAACGCTCTTGATCGATTGAAAACGCATGATGGTGGTCTCCTCTGGATTGCGATCGCGAAAGCAAGTTCGCGCTCATCATCAGAAGCATACACGCCGCACTCTACCCGCGGAAACAAAGTTGTCACTGCAGTGGAGAGACCGCGCATTTGTGGAGTGAAAGTGAAATGGGGGCTCAAGGTTTCTAGTAATTCACGATCCCGGCAAACGACTGGGGGTTCAAGCTCGCCCCACCCACCAGCGCGCCATCGATCTCAGGCTGCTCGATCAGCGAGGCGGCATTCTCCGGCTTCACGCTGCCCCCGTAAAGGATGCGCATACCGGACGCGACCGCCGGCCCCAGCCGCTCGGCGATCGCATGCCGCACGATCGCGTGCGTCTCTGCGGCCATCTCAGGGGTTGCGCTCTGCCCCGTGCCGATCGCCCAGATCGGCTCGTAGGCAAACACGATCGGCGCGGCGTCTTCCTTTTCAATCCCTTCGAGCGCGATCTTGACTTGGCGCAGCAGCACGTCGCTGGTGCGGCCTTCTTCTCGCTCCTCCTGCACCTCGCCCACGCAGACAATGGGGGTAATGCCGTGCGCAAGCGCCGCGTGCAGCTTGCGGTTGACATCCCAGTCG
>CAXTMM010000016.1:33032-34565 GCA_964245415.1 uncultured Acidobacteriaceae bacterium
TCCTCCGAGTGCATGTCCTGCGCGCCGATCGCGATACCTCTGTCGGCGCAGGCGGGGACCATGGTATCGAGCGCCAGGTAGCCCGGGCAGATCACGATCTCGTCCCTGGTATGGCCCGCCACCAGCGGCAGAAAGGCCTGTGCGTACGCCGCTGCCTCCGCGGGTGTCTTGAACATCTTCCAGTTGGCGGCGATGATTGGCTTGCGCATCGAGTGCGTTCGACGTTCCTTACTTGCTGTCTTGGGAGATTGCCCCGAGCGACGCTTTATGCAGCCTAGCAGCCCGGCAGGTTTCTGTGGACAAGAGGCCGCTCTACTTCTCAGTCAGCGCTTCGACGCCGGGCAGCTTCTTGCCTTCCAGGAACTCGAGCGAGGCGCCCCCACCCGTGGAGATGTGCTTGATCTGGCCGGCGACTCCGGACTGCTTCACAGCCGCTACCGAGTCCCCACCCCCAACGATGGTCGTTGCAGACGTATTTGCCGCCACAGCCAACGCGATCTCGGTCGTGCCCACCGCAAAGGCTGGCAGCTCAAAGACGCCCATCGGCCCATTCCACACCACTGTCTCCGCTGCGCCGATCTCGGCTGAGAACAGCTTGATCGTCCGGGGCCCGATGTCAAGCGCCATCCACTCCGCCGGGAACGGCCCGTCACCTGAGAAGATCTGCGTCTCCGCGTCCGGCGCAAACCGGTCGGCAAGCACGTGGTCCACCGGCAGCAGGAAGCGCACACCTAGCTTCTCCGCTTTTTCAAGCGCCTGCTTCGCGGTCTCGATCTTGTCCGGCTCGACCAGCGACTTGCCCGTATCCTGCCCCTTGGCGCGCAAAAACGTGTACGCCATGCCGCCCCCGATCAGGATCGCGTCGACCTTGCCCAACAGGTTATCAATCACGCCGATTTTGTCTGAGACCTTGGCTCCGCCGATAATCGCGACAAAGGGCCGCGCCGGCTCATCAAGCGCCGCGCCAAGATAGGTTAGCTCTTTTTCCATCAGCAGCCCTGCCGAAGCTTGCTTGACGAAGTGCGTGATGCCCTCGGTGGAGGCATGCGCCCGGTGCGCGCTGCCAAACGCGTCATTGACGTAAACTTCGCACAGTGACGCCAGCTTCTTCGCGAAGGCCGGATCATTCGCCTCTTCTTCCGGATGGAAGCGCAGGTTTTCAAGCAGCAGCACCTGGCCCGACTCAAGCTGCCGCGCCAGTTCTTCCGCGATCTCGCCCACGCAGTCCGGCGCAAACGCGACGTTGATCTTCTCGCCGATCAGGTGGTCAAGCAGCAGGCGCAGCCGATCAACCACAGGCCGCAGGCTGTATTTTGGGTTCGACTTGCCCTTGGGCCGGCCCAGGTGCGAGACCAGGATCAGCTTGGCCCTGTGCTCGATCGCATACTGGATGGTCGGGAGCGTCTCCCGGATGCGGGTGTCGTCGGTGATCTCGGTGCCATCCTCGGTCAGCGGCACATTGAAGTCCACCCGCACCAGCACATGCTTGTGGGTCAGGTCGAGATCGCTAATCGAAAGATTTGACATGCGCTT
>CAXTMM010000016.1:34575-34890 GCA_964245415.1 uncultured Acidobacteriaceae bacterium
TTCTAACTCCCTGCGTCCGGATCGACGGCATCCGCCTCGATTTCGACGCGCCAGTTTGGGTTGAGCAGCCCGGCCACCACAACCATGGTGGCTGCAGGACGAATGGCGCCGAAAAACTCGCCGTGCACCCGGCCCACATCCTCCCAATCTTCAGCCGCTATAAGGTAGATGCGCGTCCGCACTACATGTTTCAGCCCCGAACCAGCATCACCGAGCACCCGCTCGATGATGCCGAGAATACGGCGAGTCTGCGTTGCAGCATCAGCCGTATCCGCACCTACCGGCCCCGTCCCCGAAACATACACGCCCCCCCCC
>CAXTMM010000017.1:0-588 GCA_964245415.1 uncultured Acidobacteriaceae bacterium
AGGCGGCCTTTGCGCTCGAGCAGATCGAGTCCCAGAGCTCGGGCGCGTTGCCCAGCGCCCAACGCGCTGACGCGCTCGTCGCCAGTGGCAACCAGTACCTGAACACCGGCCTGCTGGTTGAGGCTGAGCGCGAGTTTGCCCAGGCCCTGCTCGCCAACCCAGCCTCGGCCACGGCCCACGCGGGTCTCGCCCAGATTCGTGAACGCACCGGCGAACGCGATGCCGCGCGCGCCGAGGCCCAGCGAGCACTTGAAATCGCGCCGAACGTCGCTGCCCATCTGGTCCTCGCCCGGCTTGACCTGCTCACCAGCCAGCTCCCCGCCGCTGCCCAGGAAGTCCAGGCAGCGCTGCGTATCGCGCCCACCGACGCCAACGCCCAGGGGCTCAAGCAGGCGGTCGAAAGCCGCGGCCAGCAGGTGCTCCAATGAATCGTCTCCTCCGAATCTCGCGCCGGATAGCCACAGCGCTGATGTTCCTCTTCGCCGCCGTCTCGGCGCCAGCCGCGACCCCCCGCGTCATCCTCCTGCACCTCGACGACACAATCCAGCCCATCAGCGAGCAGTACCTGCTCCGCGGCCTCACCCAGGC
>CAXTMM010000017.1:598-34885 GCA_964245415.1 uncultured Acidobacteriaceae bacterium
CGCCGACGCCGTACTCGTCGAGCTCAACACCCCCGGCGGCCTGCTTACCTCCACCCGCTCCATGGTCCACGCCATCCTCGACTCGCCCGCCCCGGTCATCGTCTACGTCACCCCCTCCGGCAGCCGCGCGGGCTCGGCCGGCTTCTTCCTGCTCGAAGCAAGCGACGTCGCCGCCATGGCTCCCGGCACCAATGCCGGCGCCTCCCACCCGGTCGTCGAAGGCGGCACCCTCGACCCCATCATGAAGCAGAAGCTCGAAAACGACACCACCGCGTTTCTCCGCTCCTATGTGTCCATCCGCAAGCGCAACGTCGATGCCGCCCAGGACGCCGTGCTTAACTCCAAGTCCTACACCGACGGCGAAGCACTCAAGCTCAACCTGCTCACCCTCGTCTCACCCGACGCCGCGACCCTGCTCAACACGATCGACGGCCAGACCATCACCCGTTTCAGCGGCGCGACCATCCAGCTGCACACCCGCCATGCGCAGCTGCTCACCCTCGAGCCCACGACACGCGAACGCATCCTCGACTGGCTCGTCGACCCGAATATCGCGCTGCTCTGCGCTGTGCTCGGTGCCCTGCTCATCTACCTTGAATTCAACACGCCCGGCACCATCATCCCCGGCGCGCTCGGCACCCTGCTGCTGCTTACCTCACTCTTTGCGCTCAACCTCTTACCCGTACGCCTAACTTCCATCATGTTGCTCGCGGCAGCGGTCGTGCTTCTGCTGCTGGAAGTCAAAGCCCCCAGCCACGGTGTCCTCGCGACAGCGGGTGTCCTGTGCCTGGTCATCGGCGCGCTCACGCTCGTCGCGGGACCCATTCCCGAGCAGCGCATTCGCCTAGCTACCGCGGCCGGCACCGGCGCTGGCTTCGGGCTCATCACCGTCTTTCTCGTCCGCATCGCCTGGCAGGCACGCCGCAACAAAGTCCTTACCGGACCAAACGCGATGGTCGGCGCCATCGCCGTCGCGCAGGAACCCTTTGCCGCGCCCTCTTCGCCGTCAGGTGAAGTACCGCGCGGTCAAGTTCTCGTCCGCGGTGAGCTCTGGTTTGCCGAGGCCGATCATCCGCTCACCCCCGGCGATCGCGCCCGCGTCACTGGCGTCCGCGCCCTTACCCTGTTAGTACAGCGGATTCCATGACATAGCAGCCCGCCCGAATCCTCACGAACCCGTCTGTGCGCTGGGATAGAATCGGCAAGCGAGTGAGGCAATAACAATGGGTGTCTTCGGACTGGCTGCCATCGCGATCGTGGTCTTCTACTTCTTTACCTCTGTCATCATCCTCCGCGAGTACGAACGCGCCGTTATCTTCCGCCTGGGCAAAGCTCTCGTCCCGCCCAAAGGCCCCGGCGTCATCTTCGTCTTCCGCCCGTTCGATCAGATGGTGCGCATCTCGCTCCGACAGGAAGTCCTTGAAGTCCCCCCGCAGGACGTCATCACCCGCGATAACGTTACCCTCAAGGTAAACGCGGTCATCACCCTGCGCGTGCTCGACCCCTCCCGCGCCGTCATTGAAGTCACCAACTACGTCTACCAGACCTCGCAGTTTGCTCAGACCACCCTGCGCTCGGTCCTCGGCGAGGTTGATCTCGATGGCCTGCTCTCGCACCGCGACCAGCTGAACCAAAGAATCCAGACCATCATCGACTCACGCACCGAGCCCTGGGGCGTCAAGGTCGTCTCGGTCGAAGTCAAGCAGGTCGATCTGCCTGAGTCGATGCTGCGCGCCATGGCCCGCCAGGCCGAAGCGGAACGCGAAAAACGGTCGAAGATCATCAACGCCGATGGCGAGTTCGAGGCTGCACAGCGGCTTGTGGACGCTGCCGCCCTGCTCGCCGAGCAGCCCACCACGCTCCAACTGCGCTACCTCCAGACGCTCAAGGACATCGGCACCGAGAAGAACACAACCATCATCTTCCCTCTGCCGATCGAGATGCTCTCGCTGCTCAATCGCGCGGTCGCAGCTGCGACAAAGCCTGAGGCATCGCAGATTCTTAAACCGGGAGAAGAGGCATGAGAACCACGTTCGACCAGTTCGACCAATACGATCAGGAGATCGATTCCGGCTCCTACCGGGACCCAGACCGAACTCGGAACGAAGACCGAAGTATGGACAACCGGGGCATGGGCCGGCAAACCTACCGAGAGCAGTCTCTGGACGAGCCCGTTCAGCCTCCCGAACCCCACGATCTGACCCTCGGCATGACCGCCTTGGCCGGCATCTTTCTCATCGTCGTGCTGGTGTGCGCAGTCTTCTTCGGCTTCGGCTACTCGACCGGCCGCACGCTGCACGGGTCCAAGTCTCCTGCCTCTCAAGCAGCACCAGCCGCTGAGCCTGCGGGCGGCCCTCAAGCCAACGCAGCCGCCACCGACGCGAGTGCGTCCACCGCAGCCTCCACGCTTGCAGCCGCTCAGCCGCCCGTCAAGCCATCCGCAGGTGCTCCGCTAAGCGACGCCAGCCCAGAGGCCGCGTCCCGTGACGAAGCAGCTAAGGCGCAACCACAAACAGCAGAGGAGCCCGGGTTTCTGCCCCTTGCCTCCCGCGCAGCCGCACCTGCTGCTCGCCCCGCTTTGGCCATGACAGCAGCAGTTGACGCCCCTTCCAGCACTCTGCTCGCAGCACCCGGCGGCGTGATGGTCCAGATCGCAGCTGTCATGCGCCAGGCAGACGCGGATATGCTCGCCCGCGCCCTGCGCACCAACGGCTACGCCGCCATCGTACGCACCGAGCCGCAAGATAAGTTCCTGCATGTGCAGGTAGGCCCATTCGCTACACGCGACCAGGCAAAGGCCATGCGCGCCCGGCTTCAGGGCGATGGCTACAACGCGTTCCTCAAGCCATAATCCTGCATGACAGATCATCAGGCATCCTCCGGATCTTTCTCGGCCCGAAGTCAGCTTTGATCCAGTGCCTCAGCCGAAAGCTGGAACGGGCAGCGGCACGCCCGGGAGTCTAGCGCCACGCAGCAGAAGGGCGATCAGGATAGCGGCGATCACACCAAGAGCCGTAATGCCGAGAGCGGCAAAGTCTGTAGTCACGCAGACCTTGTACTGGAGGAGACCGGGCAGGCTTAGCCGTACCATCAGGGCCATGCGAAAGGGCACCATCCCGGTGAGAGTTGGGAACGTCCCGGAGGCAAGTAGGATATCGGGCGTCGGCACGTAACTGGAACCTTTCATGTAGGTAAGCGCAAAGCGGGCCATGAAGGTGTCAATACGGGCGAGTTTGGCCACGCCTTTGGTCAAGCCGCTGGAGGAGTCAGGCTTTATCTCGTACAACTCCCGCACCAAGGCTTGATCAGTAAGGAGGTCAGGACGCGCAATGCCTTCGCCTGGGAGGTTGGCGAGGATCGCCAGCTCGGCCAGCTTCACGGGAGTTCTAAGGTGGGCATTATGCACAGCAAGGAATGCAATGTAGGACGAGGTAACGGGATTGTCGAAGAAATGATCGACAAAAATCTTGCCCGGCCGTTGGGACAGGTAATCGAGTTCGATACGCCGCTCGGCCAGTTCGCCCATCAGGCGGTTCGCATCGTTGAGCGGACCGCCACTGAAAACCGTGCTGAAGGCTTCGGACGGAGCTACGCATACCGTTGTAACCGCCATCGTGGTTATTTCTTTCCATCGCGGCTGAACGCGTCCAGCATGTCGCCCAACGCCACCAGTTTACGCTGCATCTCTGAATTAACGGGTCCAAACGACAAAAAGGTAGACGCGGAGAATGGATTTAGCGAGGCCAGCACAGAGACCTCGTCGATCGCCCTGATAATGGCCCTAAATTGTGGATTGCCTTCAGGACTGAGGTCTTTGACCATGGGTTGCTTCCCTCCAGGCGCGTACTGGGCGTTGTGGCTGATGCCAGCGGTCCTTTTCTGACATGCAAACTATAGCTCGGCTTGTACCCGATGTCACACTGACTGAGGTAAAAAATCCAGATCTTGGTGGTGGAACGCGAGAAACGGTCGGTAAGCGCTACACAGCCGGCAGCGCAGACGCGATCGCGCTACGAACCGCCTCGATCAACTCATCCCTCGACCCAAACTGGCGCGGATCAAGCGCCGCATGGAAGAACACGTGAGCCGTGCCCGGTCGCAACCGCTGGCTGCCCTTGCCCAGCATCGCACCGGTCCCCGCAATCGTCACTGGCACGACCGGCACGCCAGTCTGCATGGCCAGGAAGAACGGGCCTTTCTTGAACGGCAGCAGTTGCGCACTCTCAGAGCGCGTGCCCTCGGGAAAGATCGTGATCGAAAGCCCGGAGCGCAGCACTTCGCCGGCGGCACGCAGGCTTTGTTTGGCGCTGTCCAGCCGCCCTGATCGTTCCACCGGCACACAGCGCCCCAGACGCATCGCAAGCCCCAGCACCGGGATGCGCATGAGCGAGTCTTTGACCATCATCGCGGCGTTTGCGGGCTGAACCCCGGCCAGCAGCGGCGGATCAAGGTTTGACTGGTGATTCGCCATGTAAAGGCATGGGGTACCCCTCGGCACGCTCTCGCGGCCCTTGACAATGACCCGAATGCCGGCCGCGCGCAATCCCGCCCGCATCACGCCAAGACTCAGCAGGTAGAGCAAATCCACCTTCCCTGTCACGATCGTCCAGGGAATGGCTACCAGCGCCACTGGAGCGCCAAGTGCGCCCCAGACCAGCAGCATAACCGCGTAGGCTAACACCGCTGGCTGCTCAGGGCCCGGAGAGCCGCAGGTAGCTTCTCGTAGATGCCGTCGAAGCCGCCGTTTGAAAGAATGGCGACCACATCGCCTGCCGCCAGCTCAGGCACGATCCCGCTGACAATGTCGTCGGCGTGCGCGTAGAGCGCGGCCTCGTGCCCAGCGCTGGCGAGCGCGAGTAGAACCGCCTCCGGATGCAGCCGCTCCTCGGCCGGAATGCTCTCTTGCTTGAAGACCCCGGCCAGCACGACGCGGTCAGCCAGTGAAAGACTCTCGACCAGTTCGCGCTCAAAGATGTTGCGGCGCAGCGTATTCGAGCGCGGCTCGAGCACTGCCCACAAACGGCTGGATGGATACGCAGCACGAAGCGCGCGTAGGGTCTCGCAGATTGCGGTGGGATGGTGGGCGAAGTCATCGATGATCGTAATGCCATCGACGACCGCGCGCACTTCAAGCCGACGTTTGACACTTTGAAAGGTAGCCAGCGCCTCGATGATCGCCTCGACAGGCACGCCCTGCCCCGCAGCCAACGCGGCTGCGGCTGTTGCGTTGAGCGCGTTATGTTCACCGGGCATGGGCAGCGTGAGCTCGGCCCATGGCTCGCCATTGCGTGCGAGCCGCCAGCGAGTACCGCCATCGCGGTGTTCCAGGCCATCGACGCGCCATGCAGAGTCGCTCGCCAATCCGTAACGTTCAACGTTACACATAGCCTTTGCAACGCACTCGGTCACATTCGGCGAGCCGTCGAAAGCAACGATCCTGCCTCGGCGCGGCACCAGGTTCACCAGCCGCTTGAACGCCGTTTTTACTGAATCGAGGTCGCGGTAGATATCCGCGTGATCGAACTCGACGTGCGTCAGAATAAGTGCGTCGGGAAAGTAGTGCATGAACTTCGGCCCCTTGTCGAAGAAAGCAGTATCGTATTCATCGCCTTCGATCAGGAAAGGCCGGGAGTCGCGAAGCTGAAAGCTGGAGCCGAAGTTTTCCACCACGCCGCCTACCAGAAACGACGGCGCGAACGCGGCATCGCTCCGCGCGGCGACCTCGTAGATCCAGGCCAGCATGCTGGTGGTGGTTGTCTTGCCGTGTGTGCCCGAGACGACCAACGACTCGCGCCCCAGCAGAAACTCCTCGTGCGTCACGTGGGCCGACGAGGTAAACGGAATGCGCTGGTCGAGCACATATTCAAGCTCGACATTGCCCCGCGACATGGCATTGCCGACGATGACAAGATCGGGCCGCGGCTCGAGATTGCTCTCGCTGAAGGGCTCGGTGATCGAAATGCCGAGCGAGCGCAGCATGTCCGACATGGGCGGATACGCCGCCTGATCAGAGCCCGTAACGCGGTGCCCCCTGAGTTGCAGCAGCCCGGCAAGCGAAGCCATGGCCGTACCGCAGATACCGATGAGGTGTATGTGCTTTCGTGATTCCATCGTGTGCGTTTTATCCTGAAACGGCCGGCTCGCGCGTGCGCAGCGCCGGCTCCCCTTCTAGCAGCAACTGTGAGTGTATGTTAAGCGGCAGCGTGATATTGGCGCGTGTGACATGGCCGGAGCGAAGGCCGATGGCGATTGGGCCGCGGAACCAGTCCAGCGTCTTCAGAATCACTTCATCGAGCAGAGTGGGACCAGCGCCGGGTGAAATACAGTCGAGCATTTCACCGAAGATGATGCCGGTCACGCCCTCAAGCTTGCCTGCCAACTCAAGCTGGCGCAGCATGCGGTCCACCTGGTAGGGCTTCGCGCCCACATCTTCAAGGAAGAGCAGCTTGCCTTCGGTCTGCGGTGCGTAGGGGGTTCCAAGCGAGGCGGTCAGCAGAGTCAGGCATCCACCGTAGAGCGTGCCCTCGGCTTGGCCTGGGCGCAGCATCCGCAGGCCATGTGTGGCGTCGAAGTGCAAAAGACCGCCAGCGAGCGCGGCCGCAAAGCTTTGCTGGTCAACTCCGTCCTGCCGGTAGAAATCTGCCGCAAGCATAGGCCCGTGAAAGGCAACCAGGCCCGTTTGATCGATCAGCCATGTCTGCAGCGCGGTGAGATCGCTGTATGCGAGAAATGGTTTGGGATGACTGCGGATCAGTCCAAGATCAAGCTGCGGGAGCAGATAGTTCGATCCGTAACCGCCACGGGTACACATGACGATGTCGACCGAGGGATCAGCGAACGCGGCATGCAGGTCAAAGAGCCGGTCTTCAACGCTCGCGGCAAAGTAAGGCGCGCAGCGGCCTTGCGCATGTTGGCCGAAACTTACTCGATAGCCCAGCGCAGTAAGTGCCGCATCACCGTCCGCAATCCGCGAGGCCTGGGCGTTGCTGGCCGGCGCGATGATCCGGACATGCGGTGAGGCCTCGACACCTCGCAGCCGCAGCGCGCGCGGCTTGAGCGTCATGCGTAGCCGCCGGCAGGCAGATAAGCCTCGCCCTGCGCGATGATCGCAGCCGGCCCGGTCAGCAGCATCTCTTCTTGGGTGTCATGCCACTCTGTGCGTTGCGCACCGCCTGGAGCGTCCACCAGCAGCCGGGCTGCGCAGCCACGCGTTGCAATCGCCGCGGCTGAAGTCGCACAGGTGCCTGTGCCGGAAGACGTGGTCGGCCCGACGCCGCGCTCGAATATCCGAATCGCAATTTCATGCCTTGAGCGGAAATAGACGAACTCTACGTTGGTCTGCTCAGGAAAGTCGGGATGAAAGCAGATCGCGCGGCCGAGCTGCTGCCAGCCAAGCCCGTACGCGCTAAAACTTTCGTCCTCCACAAAGAGGACGAAATGTGGATTGCCGATTGAGACCGTGACTCCTTCCACCGCGATACCCTCTTCATCGAGATACACGGTCTGTGACAAAACCTGAGGGACGCCCATGCGGGTAGCGATCTCGTAAGCGCCATCACCCGGAGTCGCGATGATACGGCACTCGCGCGACCCGGCATCGGTCGCAAGCACGAAGGTCTCTCCGACTCCGGCGGCTTTGGCGCGGGCCATGTGCGCGGCAACGCAGCGCGTCCCGTTGCCGGATATTTCGGCGCTGGATCCATCTGCGTTGTAGAGGCGTATCCTACCGGAGCGCTCGCCTGTCCAGCTCAGGTACTCGACGCCATCGGCGCCGACCCCAGTGGTGCGGGCGCAAAGCGCAATAGCGAGCGCGCGTGCATCTTCAAGCGAGCCCGCATCTTCAACCACCAGGAAGTCGTTTCCACACGCGTGCGCTTTTGTAAAACAAACCATGTGCCTTAATCCTCTTCCGCATCGTGGAAGGTGAGTACTTCATCAATCTCCGGCGCCCGGCGAAGCGCGGCCAGCAGCTGGTCGTGGCCGCGCCTGGTGGCGACCACATCGAAACTCAGGCGCTCAAGCGTCCCGACGGTGTCCTGCTCGACGCCCGAGAGCCGATGGCTGAACCTGTCCATCGAGACCAGCAGCGCCGTCTTGGCGCGGGCAAGATTGGGCGTGCGCACTTCATAGATCAGGGTATAGGCCTTGAGATTGAATCGCTGCTCCATGGCGCCGATCGCCTCAAGCGAGATCAGAACAATAACAGTTGAGAACATGGCGAGCATGTGCAATCCTGCGCCGCACGCCATGCCGATCGATGCGACGACAAACACAGTAGACGCGCTGGTAAGCCCGTTGACGCGATCACGATTGTGCAGGATGAGCCCGGCGCCGAGGAACCCGATGCCCTGAACGACGTTGGCCGCGATCTGGCCCTTGTTGTTGCCCCCCTCGCCTGCGAGCACTGGCGAGAGAAAGGTAAACATCGCCGCGCCGAAGCAGATAAGCAGGTTGGTGCGCACGCCGGAGGGCTTGCGATGGTAGGCGCGCGACAGGCCTACAAGTCCGCCAAGAAACGCCGCGAGCAGCAGGCGCGAGGCCACGCCCTGGGTGAGCGCCACCTGCTGCAGGCTGCTGAAGTCGAGCATGCGGCCGCTCTGCTCGAACACGGCGGAAAGCGGCACGGGCGAGTTGGAGTCAAGCGTCATTTTGTCGGAATGCTACCAGAGCCGGGCTTTGGTTTGGCCGTGTAGATGCGCGCGCAGGGCTGGCCGGTCGAGCAGATGACGTCGAGCAGGGTCAACCCCTCGGGGTGCGCTGTGACAGCACGAGCGAGCGCATCGCCATCGATTGCGACGACAAACGGTACGGCCTGCGCCGGATGCGCAAGCGCCGCGCTCCAGGCCAGGTAATCGGTGTCGTTGATGGTGCGGACGAGCGGAATGCCGGCCTGCTGCACGGCGCCGATGTGGTCGGAGGTGTACATGAGAATGCGGCCCGCGCCCGGGAGCGTGGCCAGCGCCCGAGCCAGCGCGCCTTCAAACGGGAGACGCGTGCGTGAGTTGGCGACTACCTCGGCAAAAACCAGCGGCCGCGCCCGCAGCACGGCGATGCTGTTGAATGCCACCAGCACCAGCAAAGCGCCGATCGCAGCAGCAGTCCACCTGGGCGCGCGGCGGTTGATCCAGGCGAGTGCCGCATCGGCTGCAAACGCCAGCCCTAGCGCGAATGCCGGCAGCAGTTCAAGGCCGTAGCGGGTGTTGTACCAGGCGTACGGCGGCCACGGCGGAATAAAGATCGGGACGGACCCGTATGCGACCGAGTAGGCATAAAACGGCAATGGCAGCCAGAGAAGCGCAAGCACGGCACGCGCCTGCCTACGCCTGAGCGCGACCGCCGCCCCGGCAAGCACCAGCACCAGCAGCACATTGCCAAGCCGCGAGGGTGCGGCGCCCAGCTCGGCTGCTTTGATAAAGTAGTGCCCGGCGATCGACAAATGATGCCAGCCGGGATAGTGCGACGCCCCCGGGGAAGTGGTCTTGATCTCAATCGCGCGCGCGGAGTAGGGCCCCCGTATAAAGTCAAGTGGATCGTGGAACTGCTTCTGGTTGTAGGCCAGCCAGCAGAGTGGTGCGGAAATCACAATTGCAGAAAAAAGCACAAACGCGCCGCCGGAGGCCCGGCGCAGGCTGCCGCTGGTGTAGGCGATCCAGGCTACGAAGCACCAGGCGAGCGCGCCAAATACCCAGCCGTCATAGCGCGTCATCACCGCGGCCGCAAGCACCAGCGCGAGCCTCAGGAGAAGACGTTTGAATTGCGCATCATCGGAGCCGGGTCGATTTGCAGAGTCGGCACGTGCGCGCTTCAGTACCCGCGCATAGCCGGTAAGCAGCACCGCCGCCCAGATCATCTCGGCCAGGAACAGCGGCTCGTTCATGGCGGTAGTCTGCAGATACAGCAAACCCGGATTCAGCGCGTAGAAGGCCGCCGCCACTGCGGCTCCGGCGGCGCCAAGCCAATAGCGGGCCAGCCGGTAAAGGCCGGCGGTTCCAAGAATGTAGGCGAGCATGGAAGGCGGGGCGCCGGCGCGCCCGCTCTGCCACCAGCTCAGCTTCTGCACAAACGGCAGTAGCAGCAGGTGCGGCAGCGGCAGCCACACCGAGCCCAGCTGGCGAAAGCCTGGATTGATGGAGTCAGTGATGCGCCGCGCGATGTGCAGGTGCGCCACCGCATCGCCCGGCAGCAGCACCAGCCCGCGGGGCAGGCAGTAGACCAGCGCAAACAGCGAAAGCGTCGTCGCCAGCCCTGAGACAAGCACGAGCTCCTGGCGCAGCGCCCGAGCGGGAGTCCATGGGCCCGGCTGCCTTGATAAGGCCATTGCGGCGCGCGGATTGGGCGTTGTTCTCACCCCACGCGCCGGGCGGCTTTCAGTCAAGCAGGTGGCTCAGCGTCTTCAGCTCGTGGAAGCGCTCGTCGATCTGGGCGCGCGTAAGCGACTCGAGCCGCTCGGTGCCGAAGTGCTCGACCGCAAACGAACCCATCACGCCGCCGTAAAACATTGCCGTCCGGAAGACCGCCGGAGTAATCGCGGGCTGCGAGGCCAGGTAGCCGCAGAAGCCTCCGGCGAAAGAGTCGCCTGCACCGGTCGGGTCAAGCACGACTGCCATCGGCATCGCAGGCGCACGAAAGGGCAACGTCGCATGGTGGGCCGACTCGCCCGGAAACACGTGCTCGCCAAAGTAAGCAGTCGCGCCATACTCGCCATGCTTGACGATCAGGCTCTTCGGCCCCATCGCAAGGACCTTCTGGGCGGCCTGCATCAGGTTGCTCTCGCCCGCAAGCAGGCGTGCTTCGCCATCGTTGATAGCAAGCGTATCGAGCTGCGGCAGCACCTTCATCAGGTTCTCGCGGTGGGCCTGGATCCAGTAGTTCATCGTATCGCCCACCACCATGCGCACTGCGGGCAGCTGCGCGGCGATGGAGGACTGGAGCACCGGATCGATATTGCCCAGGAAAAGAAAGTCGGAGTCGCGGTAGGCCTCGGGGATCTTCGGCGAGAAGGTCTCGAAGACATTCAACTCGGTCGTCAGCGTCTTGGCTTCATTGAGGTTTTCAAGGTACGATCCGCGCCAGAAGAAGCTCTTGCCCGCCACATGTTCAAGACCCGCGGTATCGATGCCGCGCCGTGTCAGCCGTGACTCCTCTGCATCGGTAAAATCCTCGCCGACGACCGCAACGATGCGCACCTTGGTGAAAAAGCTCGCAGCGAGCGAGAAGTACGTGGCCGACCCCCCCAAACAGCGATCGCGCTTGCCTGCAGGGGTCTCGATACCGTCAAACGCGACGCTGCCAATTGCCAGAATTGCCATCTTTCAGCCACTCACTTTCAGATACTTGCCATACAGCATCGATACCTTTTCGCGCGTGGCTACCGGGATCGCGTCAGGCGAGGTCATGATCGCAAACTGGGCGGCGTTGGCGCAGGCGCAGGTGCGGGTTTGGGGCAGCAGGTGAACGGCGGCGCGCACGACGCTGCAGGCGTTGGCCGAGTTCCGGTGCATCACCGCGACCACCTGCTCGACCGTCACTTCGTCGTGGCCGGTGTGCCAGCAGTCGTAATCGGTCACCATGGCAAGGGTCGCGTAGCAGATCTCGGCCTCCCGCGCAAGCTTGGCTTCCTGCAAATTCGTCATGCCGATAATGTCGGCGCCCCAGCTGCGATAGAGGTTCGACTCGGCACGGGTCGAAAACTGCGGCCCTTCTATGCACACATACGTTCCGCCTCGTTTCCCTACGACACCTTGCTGCGTGCAGGCCTCGGTCACGGCCTGAGCGACGTCCGCGCAGATGGGGTCGCCAAATGCAACGTGCCCGACGATGCCCTCGCCGAAGAAGGTAGACGCGCGGGCAAACGTTCGGTCGATAAATTGATCCGGGATCACGAAATCGGTCGGCTTGTGCTCTTCCTTGAGCGAGCCGACGGCCGAGACAGAGAGTACCTGCTCAACGCCGGCTGCCTTGAGCGCGTAGATGTTTGCACGAAAATTAAGTTCGGTCGGCAGCAGGCGGTGGCCCTTGCCGTGGCGGGCGAGGAAGACGACCTTGCGTCCGTCGAGCTCACCGAAGACCAGTGGATCGCTGGGCTGGCCGAATGGGGTGCTTACGTGCTCTTCGTGAGTAGCGGTAAGGCCGGGCATGGCATAGAGCCCGCTGCCGCCGATGATGCCGATCTGTGCCTGCTGCAAGTGCATTGCTCCGTTTATGCGCGCTGTTCGCAGACAAGCGCGCAACTCTCTGCCCTACATTGCCCAGGCTCAAAGAGCTGGGAAGCTGTGTCGGAGGCGAAAACTCAGTATACGCGTGACCTGGTTTCTACAGGCTGTATGCGCAAACCCGCTTTCATCATCCCTGCGGAGCCGATCCATTGCACCAGCGCGCCGGTCAGCTCGCCTGAGGTGGCGAGAGTTGCCGGCGTATCTCGCCCCACGACCGCTTGCGCGTCTGCTTTGGGACCAGTCAAAAGGCGCTCGAGCGAGTCGGCCAGCTGGTCGGGGAAGCCTTCGCTGATGAAGACCTGCCGGCCGAGTGTCGCGATCACAACCGGACCTTCTTCGGTACTGAAGCGCCGTGTGGCGGGCTGAGCCGGACCGCTGCCGGATGCGTCAAACGCGGCAGCGGTCAACGCTGCTTCAGGCTGCAAGTGCTTGTATTTCCGACTCAGGCTGGCCGCATACAACCGGGCAAAGGCAAGCGCCGCCTCGCCCGTGGTCCATTGCGACAAATAGAGCAGCCCGATCGAAGCAGTCGAGTCACCCTGTCCGGCCGCGACCGCGCTCTTGCTCTGGGCCGCATAGTAGACGCCACCGTCCCAGGTCTGGGCGAGATCCGCCGCCGGGCCGGCACCGCCGAAGAGCTGGCCGAGCATGCGCACATCGAGCGCGCCCATCACCCCCAGATCATACGGCTTATACTCCGCATCGAGCAGCGGGTGCAGATCAGGCAGCGTCAACAGTGCCGGGCGCGCGTGCTTCTCGTACTCATGCGGGTTCATGATTTCGTAGCTTGAGTCAGGCGGCCGGTCAAGCACCGCGACGAACGCCGCTTCTGCACCGTGGTCCTTGAGCAGGATCTGCTCAAAGCGCAGACCATCCTGATAGGGAAACAGCAGCGAAGCCTTCAGCACCATCGGCGCGCTCGAGAGGATGGGCGAGTCCGGATCGGGCTTACCGTCATCCTGACCACTTGAGTCCAACGGCACGTCCGGCGAGGTTCGCAGACTCTGCGCCATCGGGGCGAGCGACCAGTCCATGTACGCGACCATCGCCTGGCCCTCGAGCACTGCCTCGCGCGCCGTATCACTCTCGTCGCGGCGGAGGTGGCGGTTGTCGTCGGCTACGTCCTTCGGGGTGCCCTCGAGCGACTGGTCGCCCCAGGTGTCCAGGTCCACGTGCTGGTCCTGCAGCGCGTGCGTCAGCTCATGGGCCAGCACCGGCTTCTGCTCCTCAGGACTGATCAAGTTCAGCAGGTTCACCGTCTTGGTCTTCGAGTCGTAGTAGCCCGCGATCTGCTCCTTAAGCAGGCTCAGCAAAAACGGGCGCAGCTTGAAGTCGGCCGGCAGCAGGCCGAACTTCTTGAGCACGATCCCCGAGCGCTCGACCCGCGCGGTGTCTTTATCTTCCTTCATCTTCTCGACCAGGAACGCCTCGACCGCCTTACGCGTGGTGAGCCGGCGCTTGACGGCGTGCTTGATCGGCAACCCGGTGTCCTGCGAGTCGAACTTGAGAATCGTGTCGACCGACTGAAAGAGTTCGCGCGCCTGGGCTGGGGTCATCGCAACTTCCGGCCTGGGGGCAGCGGGCACCGGTGTGGTACTGGTGGGTGGCGTCGCCTGCTGCGCCCTCCCCTGTGCCCATCCTCCGCATAAGGCGAGCACTGCCAGCGCAAACACTCCCGCGCTACGCTGCGCCCTGTTTGTTCCTGCCAATCTGTCACCCCTCATCTTTCTTTGAAAGCCTGCGTGCGCCCAGAGCAGACCATGCTTTGAGCTGTGAGATGGCTTACCGCATGCCTGCAGACTGGATCGTCCGCAAGACTATAATCAGCCTTGTGAGCACTCCTGCCGAACCACGCTGCGTATGAGCGAGACTACTGAAATCCCTATAGAGGACCAAGCGTCCATAATAACGGGCGTAACGACTGAGACCGCTCCTTTGACGACGCTAGCTATGCTGTCTGGCGCGCACACAGGCCTGCTGGAAACACGGGGCGCGCGCACCTTCCCTGTCTTCTCTGACGGGGCAAGCGAGCTTTCGGCTCTGGTCACCAAAGTAGCTGTGTTTGACGCTGGCGCACGCGTGCAGCTGCGTATCACCGGCCAAGACCGCGTTCGCTGGCTGAACGGCATGGTGACCAACTCGGTCAAGGCGCTGGCAACGGGCAATCATAACTACACCTTCGTGTTGAACGCGCAGGGGCGCATCCAGGGCGATGCGACGGTGTTCGCGTTTGCCGACCACCTGATCCTCGAGACCGACCGCGCCCAGGCTGAACGTCTCTACGCGCATCTTGACCGCTTCATCATCATGGACGATGTTGAGCTCTCATGGATTGAGGGGCAAACGACGCTCGGCCTGGCCGGGCCTGGCGCCGAGGCCCTGCTGGCCGCGCTGGGCCTCCCCGCGCCCGCAGCAGGCTGCTTTGCAGCTGTTGCCGACTCTCCGGCAAGCGTCGTGGTTGCCGAGGCCGCGATGCACGTGCGCCGCTTCTCACTCTGGATTCCCGAAGCAGCCACCCTCAAACTGTGGCAGAAGATGATCGAGGCCGGTGCGACAGCAGCCGGAGCGCTCGCCGTGGATGCGCTGCGCGTGCTCGAAGGCACCCCTCTGTACGGGGTGGATATGAGTGAAAAAACGCTCGCGCAGGAGACCGGTCAAATGCGTGCGCTCAACTTCAACAAGGGTTGCTATCTAGGCCAGGAGATTGTCGAGCGGGTGCGCTCGCGGGCCAACGTGCACCGCGGCATCCGTCAGTTTGCCCTTCACGGAGCTCCGGCCGCACCCGGGACGCCCATATCTGCTCAAGAAACTGCGGCAGGCGAGTTGACTAGCGTCGCCGTGATCGACTTGGACGGCTACAAAGGTCAGCTGGGTCTCGGCCTGGTCCGGGTCGAAGCACTCGGACGCCCGCTCGTCTATCCGGGCGGGACAGTCGAAGTGCTGGCTGCCTCGCCTCTGGTTGATCTAGAACGTAGCATCGCGAGTGACGACGCCGAGTAGGTTCTGAGTGCGCACCTTATGCAGTCAACAGCATGCAAAGAATGCCGGCTCTGTCAGATGCAGGGATACCGGCGCCAGGAAAGAAGGACGAACGCATTATGTCAGAGAAAACACCCGCATTTGTCGTTGTCGATCGCCGCAAGTTCACCGCTGAAGGCGAGATCCGCGAGGGCTACACGCCTCCGCCGGTAGAAGCTGCCGCCGCGGTCCCTACGCCCGCGCCGCCCCAGAGCGTAGGCCCTGCGCGGCCGGAAGCACAGCAGCCTGCAGCCACACCCAAAATCGTCACCATGCCTCCCCGTTCAACCGTGGAGGCCGATGACCTTGGCTCGGCCACTGACTCCGGTGAGGATGACCTGGCCGGCGCGGGCTATGACGTGGATGGGGGCGGCATTTCGAGCGAGGATGAAGCCGTGTTCCTCGACGAAAACCTCCACGGCGAAGAAGAGCTGGAAGCCGGACCCCCGCCTACCACAGCCGAGACCGCTGCACAGGATCGCGCCTACCAGCATGCCTCGCGCGAGATGGATGCGCTGCTGCGCCAGGCCAATCCCGGCATGAAGCCAGCGGCAGCTGTCGGTTTCGAGCACATCGTGCAGAGCTTTTATCTCTCCGCCATCATGGCCATGGGCGCCGGCACCGAGCCCGGGCAGAAGCCGCGCATCGACATCGTGGGCGCACGCCAGTCGATCGACATGCTGAGTGTGCTCGCGGAAAAGACCCGCGGCAACCTCGATGAAAAGGAGCAGCGCCTTATCGACGGCGTCAGCTTTGAGCTGCGCATGATGTTCCTCGAGCTTACCAATGCCATTGCCGCCCAGGCCCAGCAGGCGCCGCCGGGCAGAAAGTAGACCGGCGCACTGGCTTTCCTGGCTCCATCAGAAAGTGCGGACCGCACCGCAATCATCACCGTGCTCGGCAGCGGCACCTCGATGGGCGTGCCCACGCTTGGCTGCCGCTGCCGCACGTGCACCTCGACGGACCCGCGCGACAATCGCCTGCGCCCATCGATCGCTGTCACCTGGGGTCCTGCTGACAGCTATGGCGAGCCCGCGCACTGCGTGATCATCGATACCGGGCCTGAGTTCCGGATGCAGGCCCTGCGTGCCGGCATCCACCACCTGGACGCGGTTTTCTACACCCACGCGCATGCCGACCATACCCTTGGGCTCGATGACCTGCGCCCGCTGAGTTACTTGGGCAAAGACCTGCTGCCCCTCTACGCGGACGACTCAACAGCTACGACGCTGGAGGAAGTTTTCTCCTATACCTTTTCGCCCAGCTCCACGTATGTGAGCCGCGCGCGCGTCGCCTTACATCGCATCTCCGGCAACCAGTGCGTCGATGTCGCAGGCGTTGGCTTCCGCCGGATTCCGCTTCTGCATGGCCGGCTTGGTATAGCAGGTTACCGCATCGGTAGTGCTGCCTATCTTACCGACATGAGCGCGGTGCCGGAGACGAGCCTTGCCCTGCTCGAAGGCCTCGATGTGCTCATACTCGACGCACTCCGCTATGAGCACCACCCCAGCCACGCCAATGTCGATGAGGCCCTCCGCTGGGTCGAACGCATTGCTCCAAAGCGCGCCTTCTTTACCCACATGTCCCATGATCTGCCTCACGAAGAGACCGAGCGCACGCTGCCCCCGCATGTGCGGCTCTCCTATGACGGGCTGCAGATTCCCATTCGTCTCAATTCGCCTAAGAGCAAGGGAGCATGCTAGCCATGCAGGTCTTCCGCTCCAGTGATGCAGTGCCTGCGTCTTTGGGTCCGTCGGTCATTGCGATCGGCAACTTCGATGGCGTGCATAGGGGACACCTGTCAATCCTGCGTGACGTATGTGAGCGCGCCCGTTCGCGCGGCGCCTCGGCTGTTGCGATCACCTTTGACCCCCATCCGCTGCGGGTGCTGCGGGCAGAGTTCGCGCCCAAACTCATCACACCGCTCGAGCAGCGTCTAAAGTTGCTGTCGGCCACCGGGCTCGACGCAACCCTCGTGCTGCCCTTTAGCCGCGCCTTCTCCGAGTACTCCGCCGAGGCCTTCGCCACCGAGATCCTCGCTCGCACACTCGGCGCCGTCGAAGTACATGAAGGCGACAACTTTCGCTTCGGCTATCAAGCCCAGGCCGGTATGGCAGAGCTGCGCGAGCTTGGACTGCAGCTTGGCTTCGAGGCTTTTACTCATCACGTGCTTACCGTGCGTGGTCTCAGCGTCGCCAGCAGCCAGATCCGCTCGCTCATTGCCGAAGGGGCTGTCAGCAAGGCTCGCGCACTTCTCGGGCGGCCTTTCTCGATCGTGTCTACTCAGGCCCGAGGCCGCGGCATCGGCACAAAACTGCTCGT
Source organism: uncultured Acidobacteriaceae bacterium (assembly GCA_964245415.1). Lineage (GTDB taxonomy): Bacteria > Acidobacteriota > Terriglobia > Terriglobales > Acidobacteriaceae > EB88. The sequence continues at coordinate 18,154 of CAXTMM010000017.1, forward strand.
GCCCACCATCAATCTCGCCCCTCACAACGAACTGCTTCCAGCCAACGGCGTCTACGTCACGCGCCTGCGCATCGGCGACGGGCCAGACGCCCCCTGCTTCGACGCAGTCACCAACGCCGGCAACCGTCCCACCTTTGGCGAGGACTCCTACGCGGTCGAGTCGTACCTGCTGGACTTCGATCCGGCCAAGGCGCCTGAGATCACCCCGGAGACCCCGCTCGATCTGACCTTTCTCGCCCGCCTGCGCGGCGAGCAACGCTTCCCTTCACCGGAGGCGCTCAAGGCACAAATATCCCACGACGTAACCCGCGCGCAGCGGTATCTTCGACTCCTTCCACTTATAACTGGCGACGATGTAGACTAAGGCTAGTCCAGCGGAGAGTCGATATGGAGTTTACCGTTCACCAGGCAAAGACTCAGTTCTCTAAACTCATCGCGCAGGCGCTCGCCGGCGAAGAGGTCATCATCACCCGTGGCAAGGAACGCAGCCAGGTCATTAAGCTGGTTCCCGTTCAGGAAAAAAAGCCGATTCGTATTGGTTGGCTTAAAGGCCAAATTCCGGACGTGGGCCCGGGTTCTCCTTTCTTTGATCCGCTACCGGAGGACGAACTACGATTGTGGAACGGCGAGGGTGATTGAGGTTCCTGCTCGATACGCATACCCTCCTCTGGGTTTCGACCGAGCCTGACCTACTGTCGCCACGGACGGAGCGTCTGTTAAGCGAGACCGGCCACGACTTCTTCGTTTCTGCGGTCAGCAGCTTCGAACTTGCAACCAAGCATCGTCTTGGTAAACTGCCGGCGGCGCGTAAACTGCTTGACGGCTTCGAGGAACAGATAGAACAGGTCGGCTTTCACCTGCTGGCCATCACCAGCCTGCATGGCCGGACAGCCCGGATCTTTTCTGCAAACCCACAAGGACCCGTTCGACCGCATCCTCGCCGCCCAAGCAAAGATGGAAGGTCTGACTCTGCTCTCCGCAGACGCCCAACTCGACAGCTTTGGCGTCCAGCGTATCTGGTAGGGCGTCGGCTGGTAAACTGGTCACCAGCCAACCATGTTTGAAAACCTTCAGGAAAAACTTCAGCGCGCCTTCAAGAACCTCCGGGGCCAGGGCACCATCTCGGAAGAGAACATCTCGGACGCGCTGCGCGAAATCCGTCTCGCCCTGCTTGAAGCCGACGTCAACCTTAACGTCGTTAAGGAGCTGATCGAGCACATCCGCGTCAAGGCCATCGGCCAGGAAGTGATGACCGCGCTCTCGCCCTCCGAGCAGGTCATCAAGATCGTGCGCGACGAGCTCATCGCGCTCCTCGGCAAGGACACGGCGCGCTTCCAGTTCGCCTCGCGGCCGCCGACGGTCATCCTGATGGCCGGCCTGCAGGGTTCCGGCAAGACGACCACCACCGGCAAGCTCGCCGCATGGCTGCAAAAGGGTGGACACCGGCCCATGCTTGTCTCGGTCGACGTCTACCGCCCGGCCGCGCGCGAGCAGCTGCGCGTCGTCGCCGCCTCCATCAAGGCGAACATCTACCAGGGCGACCTGAAAGGTGAAGCTGCCGGCCCCGCACTGGTTGAGCGACTGGCGAAGGAAGCCCGCCGCGAGGCCGTCAACACCGGCTGCGACACGCTGATCGTCGACACTGCCGGACGGCTCGGCATCGACACAGAATTGATGGACGAGATGGCGATGCTCAAGACGCTGCTCACCCCATCCGAAATCCTCTTCGTAGCCGATGCCATGACTGGGCAGGACGCGGTACGCTCGGCGCTCGCCTTCCACGAGCGGCTCGCCTTGACCGGCACCGTGCTCACCAAGATGGACGGCGATGCCCGCGGTGGCGCCGCACTCTCCATCCGCCACGTCACCGGCCAGCCGGTCAAGTTCATCGGCACCGGCGAAAAACCCGACGCCTTTGAGCCCTTTCACCCCGACCGCATCGTCAGTCGCCTTTTAGGCATGGGCGACATGATGACCCTGATCGAGCGGGCCGAGTCCACCCTCGATCGCAAAAAGTCAGAGGAGTTCGCGAAGAAAGCGCTCTCCGGGGACGGCTTTTCACTGGAAGATTTTCGCGACCAGCTCCGCCAGATCCGCAAGCTCGGCTCTCTGCAAAGCATCATGAAAATGCTGCCCTCGGTCGGGCCCTTTCAGGGTATCCAGCAGATGGCCGACCAGGTCGACGAGAAACAGTTTGTGCGCGTGGAAGCGATCATCAACTCCATGACGCAGAAAGAGCGCAACAACCACGAACTCATCTCCGGCTCCCGCCGCAAGCGCATCGCAAACGGCTCCGGTACATCCGTTCAGGAAGTCAACCAACTGCTGAAGCAGTACGCGCAGATGCGCAAGATGTTCAAGGGCATGGGCAAGGGAGGCGGCGCGATGCAGCGGCGGGCCATGAGCATGTTGGGCGGGATGAAAGGCATGGGCGGCCGTTAGGTCCAGGTCCTGTACCGTGGGATAATCATCGGGCACGGCGCGCACAATGACAGGCGCCGAGTCGCTGGGATGGAGAGATCAACACCGATGAGCGACACCGAGAATATGACCGGCTCTGAAGAGAGACCCGGTGACGGCCCTCGCGGTAGGCGGCCATGGTTTCGGCATGGGCTCGCGCCGCCGCGTCCGCCTGGCACACCCTTGCAGGACCAGCTTGACGAGATTACCCAGCGCACCCGGACGCTGGTGCAACCCGAGCGCCTGGCGCCAAGCGAGCGCGCCATCGCGGAGCTCTTCGCGACCGGTATTGAGGAATCGATCCTGCCTGTCGGGGCTAGGGCCCCGGACTTCTCGCTCCCTAACGGAGCCGGCCGCATGGTTCGCTCCTTTGACCTACTTGCCGTTGGCCCACTTGTGATCAACTTTTTCCGCGGCCGCTGGTGCTCCTACTGCGTCAACGAGCTTGAAGCCTGGCAGAATATCTACTCCAAGGTCCGCGAGCGCCGCAGCCTGCTTGTCGGCATATCGCTGCAAACAGTTCGGCAGAACGACTTCGCCGCTCAGCAGCACGGCCTTACCTACCCGCTGCTCTCGGATGAGGGGGGTTGGGTCGCGCGCCAATTCGGCCTTATCTACACCGTGCCCCTCTATCACCAAAAATACTACCGCAGCATCCTGATCAACATTCCGTTCATGAACGGCGAGCAAAGCTGGCGTCTTCCCATTCCCGCAACCTATGTCGTCGGGCAAGACCGCACGATCCTCTACGCGCGCGCACACGCTGATTTTCGGGTCCGCCCTGAGCCGTCAGAAGCGCTCTCGGCACTCGGATAGTTGAGCGTAAAGCAATACTGTTCTTGTGCTGGTGCCTACATCTCGATAACTCTGCATGATCGTTTGCGTGATGCCATTCCTTACACGTGTGGCGCGCTGCTCGATTTATTGTCGGGTGCACACTCGCCATACATGACTTCAAGCGTGTCGTTGATGACCGAACCAAGCAGCAAAGCTAGTCCACTTAGATAGAACCAAGTAAGCAGCACGATGACGGCGCCGAGAGAGCCATAAGTGACTGAGTAACTGTTGAAGTAATGCAGATAGATCCGCAGGGCGGTCGAAGCAAGCAGCCAGACAAGAATGCCGATCGCCGCCCCAGGCGTGATCCACTCCCAGGGCTGATCTTTCATGTCGGGAGCTTTCCAGTAGACCAGGGCAAAGCCCATGCCAACAAGGGCAAAGGCCACAGGCCAGGTAACAAGCCGCACCGCAAAAACGGCCAGGTAGCCAAAACCGGCATGCTGATGAGCGACAAGCTTGTCGCCAAGAAAGAGCGCGCCTAGTGCCAGGGTAAAGAAAATCCCTACCGCAACGGTAAGCAGAATGGCTGTAAGGCGCGCCCGCCAGAAGGGCCGCGTCTCCTCGACATTGTGCACCGCGTTCAACGCGTCCTGCACGGCTGAGGTACCGGCGCTTGCCGACCACAGCGCAACCAGTACGCCGATCAGCACTTTTCCGCCGCTGCTGGCGTGGGTAGTCTGCTTGAAGGTGTCGGCAACGATCTGGTAGGCCGAGGGCGGAATCACGTTGGCAAAGTAGCTGAGCAACTGATTGTTGAGGTCGCCGGCTGATTTGACCACCATGCCCAGCAACGCAGACGCAGCGATGAGCGCGGGAAAGAGCGCGAAGAAGAAGTAGTAGGCTAGCTGTGCGGCGCGGCCGGTTAAATCGTCCTTAAGAACAGTGGTCAGCAGGCGCTTCCCGAATTGCTTGAGACCGATGCTGCGCAGGCCCCACATGGAAACACGATTTCGCTTGACCAGCGTAGCCGCGCGATCCCGTGCAGCAGCAGGGTCTTTGCTTGGCGCATCAACATCCTGGCTTATAACTTCTTGCTGACTCATGGCTTTTCCTGATCTCGGGTTGGTCAGGAGGCGCAACCCGCCATCTCCGTCGCAGAGATAGATGCGAGAAGCCCGCCTGCAGTGGGGTGCGGCAGGCAAGGACCCGCACGATTGTTTTTGCCTTTGCACGAACAACTACGAGCGATTGGCGAACAGTGTGGCACACTAGGGACGTGCAAAGGTTTTGCGCACTGCTGCTGCTCACCCTATCGGCCTTGCTGCTTGTGGCGCCCCTGGCCCCTGCCGCTGCCGAGCAGAACCTGTTGCCGGCGTGTTGCCGGCGCCTGGGCATGCACCACTGCGCCTCGTCGATGCAGTCTGCCCCTGACCGCCAGCATGCCGGCTTTCGCTCCGTGGGCTGCCTGCTGATGCCGCATCCATCGGTCGCAATGCTCCAGAGACTAACCGGCATCCCGGCGCTCGCCGGTTTCGCTTTCCTCGCCTGTTGGTCTCCTTTCATTTCCTTTGGCGCATTTCAGAGTTACGCCCGTGCTCTTGCGCTAAGGAGCCCGCGCGGTCCGCCCTCCCTCTTCTTCGCCTGAACTTGTTACGCGGCTGACATGGGAGTGCCAGCAGCATCCATTTGCACCAAGCTTTATTGATAACACTCAGTTCGTGAGTGCTCGTTCATCGATAAGGCAGGCGGTGCGCGCTTTCATCCGGGCGTCCTTGGCTGATGCTTGTCTGAGTGCGCGCGCGAAAGATAACTTCGCATGCATACTTTGAAATTTGGATCCTCCTCATTTTCTACTTGTGGAACTTACCTCTCGCCCGGAACGCGGCTTCGCAATTGTGTGGCCCCGCTTGCGATGCTGCTTCTCCTGCTCAATCCCGCAGCGCACGCCGTCATCTTTGGCCGTGTGCAGGGCGTCGTACATGATCCGCATCACAGGCCTGTTCTTGGTGCGCAGGTGCAACTGCACGCAGCTAACTCCGCATTTGAAGTAAGTGCTCTTACCGGTCAGGACGGATCGTTTCTCATCGCCTCTGTTCCGCTTGGCGATTACACGCTCTCCGTTACAAAGCCAGGGTTTGCACCCGCGCATCGAACGCTTACCCTCGCCTCTGACACCTCACCGGTGTTGCACTTTGAATTGCAGGTCGGCACCATCGAGCAGATCGTCTCCGTCGACAGTTCAGTTGAGACTGCTAATGTCAACACGGTCACTCCGGCTACGCTGATTGACCGGCAGGATATTGCCCAGACGCCGGGCGCCGACCGGACGAACAGCATGGGGATGATTACCGACTACGTCCCCGGAGCTTACATGACGCATGACATGCTGCATATGCGCGGCGGCCACCAGGTAAGCTGGCAGATCGACGGCGTTGAGATTCCCAACACCAACATCGCCAGCAACCTTGGCGCGCAGATTGACCCCAAGGACATCGACTACATTGAGGTCCAGCGTGGCAGCTACACGGCCGATGTCGGCGACCGGACCTACGGTGTCTTCAACGTGGTACCTCGCACCGGCTTTGAGCGCAACCGCGAGGCCGAGCTTGTGCTTAGCGCGGGGAGCTTTCTTCAAACGAACGATCAGCTCAATTTCGGCGACCACACAGAGAGATTTGCCTACTACGGAAGCCTGAATGGCAATCGTAGCGACTACGGTCTTGCGCCGCCTGTCGGGCAGGTTTCCCATGATGCCACTAACGGCTATGGGGGCTTTGCGTCTCTGATCTACAATCGCACGCCGAAAATCCAGTTACGACTGATTACCCAGCTGCGGGGCGATTACTTCCAGATCCCTTACGATCCAGATGCTGATGACTCTGAAAACCAGCAGTTCAATTCGAGCGGCCTGCGCGACACCCAGCACGAAGTGGATGGCGCTGTAGCGTTCTCCTACCTCCATACCTTCAACGTATCGACCGTGCTTCAGGTTTCACCTTTCTACCACTACAATCAGGCAAATTACACGCCGGGATCGAATGACTTACCCGTGGCCACAACTTCGAACCGCGCTTCGAGTTACGGTGGCGCGCAGGTCTCGCTTACAACAGAGATAGCACACAACACCCTGCAAGCCGGCTTGTACTCGTTCGGGCAGCACGACTCCTATCTCTTTGGTGCAGTTTTTAACGATGGCAGTTCATCCAACTTCTCGATACCCGACTCTACATCGGGCGGCGTTGTCGAAGAGTATCTCTCTAACAATTACAAAGCTACCTCCTGGCTGACGCTGGTCGCGGGTTTGCGGCAAACCTATTTTCAAGGTCAGTTTACAGAAAACGAAACAGATCCGCGTGCCGGTGTCGCAATACGTGTGCCTAAACTTAACTGGGTCTTTCGCGGTATCTATGGACGCTTTTACCAGCCTCCGCCCAGGCATAACGCCGCGGGACCCAACGTCGCGTTTGCACAGGCCAACAACACTGCTTTTCAGCCTCTGCATGGTGAGCGCGATGAGGAGCACCAGTTCGGCGTGCAGATTCCCTATCGCGGCTGGCTGCTCGATGCGGATACCTTCAAGACGCGCGTGAAAAACTTTCTCGATCATTCGAATATCGGCGAGTCCAGCATCTATTACCCAGTCACGGTGGATGGAGCACTCGTGCGGGCCTGGGAGCTCACGTTGCGCTCGCCCCGGCTCTGGCATTTTGGACAAGCACATCTGGCTTACTCCAATCAAATCGCGGAGCAGCGAGGCGCCATCACAGGCGGACTGGTATGCTACCCGATCAGTTCACCGGAATGCGACGTTGCGCCCGGTTACACCCCTGTCGATCACGACCAGCGCAATACACTCAACCTCGGCATCAACGCATCATTGCCGTGGCATGCAACTGCTTCAACCAACGTTTACTACGGCTCTGGCTTTACCAACGGAGACCCTGATCCAACGACGCCCTATCCAGATGCGTATCTGCCACAGCATACGACGTTTGATCTTGCGCTGGGAAAGAGTATCAGCGAGCGCACCACCATTGCTATCAATGCAATCAACGTTGCCAATCGCCGAGTTCTACTCGACAACAGCCTGACCTTTGGCGGGTTTCACTACAACGATCCTCGGGAAATCTATGGGGAGCTTCGCTACAGATTTAAGTATTGATGTCCTGCTGCCTCATGACTCGACACGCTACCCGGTGACTTCTCTGAGACATCGGGCACGAACGCTGCGGCTAACCGGGCATTAATCCGGCAGCAAGTACTTCGGACACATGCACCGCCCGGCGACTGGTGCCTTGCGCGATCTGCTCGCGGCAGCTGAATCCATCTGTAACTATGACGGTGTCTGTATGCGTACGACGTACGGCAGGCAGCAGCACGCGCTCGCCGAGCTGCTGCGATACTTGATACTTCTCCTGCTCGAAGCCAAACGGACCTGCCATACCGCAGCATCCAGAATCGAGCAGGGTGACCTCTGCGCCGGTTGCGCGCAATAGCGCCAACTCGGCGTCCATCTTGCCGAGCGCCTTGTGGTGGCAGTGGCCGTGTACCAGCACATCCGGCGGGACTAACTTGGCCGCAGGCTTCCAATCCGGGGCGTACTGTGCAAGTCCATCGGTAAAGAGCCAGCTTTGCGCGGCCAGCTTTTGCGCCCGCGCATCGGTAGGAAAGAAATTAAGCATCTCATCGCGAAAAACACTGGCGCAACTTGGTTCAAGAAAGAAAAACGGCAAGCCGGCCTCAATCTCTGCCGAAAATCGCTCCAGGATCGCCTGCAGGTACGCGCGTGCTTCTGCAAGCATGCCAAAGTCGTACAGCGGACGACCGCAACACACATGCTTTCTCGGAGTTCGTGGCACGAGTCCTGCTGACTTCAAAACCTGCTCCGCCGCCACCAGCGCCTGCGGGTAGAAGTAGTTGTTCCAGGTGTCCGGCCAGAGAATGACTGGCTGCCCGTTCCGGCTGCCTTTGCCATCAAACAAGCGACTTTGATAACTGCGCACGGCAAACCTGGGCAGCGTGCGCTCAGGTGCGATCTGTAACAGCCGGCGCGTCAAATCAGCAGCGCCCGGGAGCCGCATGGCAGCGTTCGCAAGCCGCGGCGTCACACCCGGCATCAGGTGCGCCAACCGCGCCCACTGGTCCATACGCCCAAACGCATGATCTCGCAATGGGTGCGAGTGTCGCTCATAGTAATGGGCCAGGAACTCTGCCTTGTAAGTGGCGACATCGACGTTCACCGGGCATTCGGTCTTACAGGCCTTGCACGACAGGCATAGGTCAAGCGCCTCCTTGACCTGCTCGTTCTGCCAGCCATGTTCAAGCACATCGCCCTGCATCAACTCCCACAGCAGGTGCGCGCGGCCGCGTGTCGAGTGCTCTTCCTCGCGCGTCGCCATATAGCTCGGGCACATCGTTCCTGTGCCTTCCTTGCGGCACGCGCCCACGCCCACGCAACGCATCGTTGCCTCGGAAAACGACCCGTGATCGTTTGGAAATCGGAAGTAAGTCTCCGGATTCGCCGATTTGTAGCTATGACCAAGACGTAATCCTTCCTCAGGCTGCAGCAAATGAGCGTGCGCAGGCGCGACGAGCTTGCCCGGGTTCATGCGGTTCTCCGGATCCCACAGCGTCTTGAACTCCGCAAACGCCTGCATGATCTCCGGACCAAACATCTTCGGCAGCAGCGCCGCGCGAGACTGCCCATCGCCATGCTCGCCTGAGAGCGAGCCGCCATGCGCAATCACAATGTCGGCTGCCTCGTCGATAAACGCGCGGTACTTCGCAATACCTGCCGTGCTTTCAAGGTCAAAATTGATGCGCATATGCACGCAACCTTGCCCAAAGTGGCCATACATGGCGCTCCAGTAACCGTAGCGCTGCATCAGAGTCTGGATTGCCCGCAGGTAGCTGCCCAGCAATTCAGGGCGCACGGCGGCATCTTCCCAGCCCTCCCAGCCATGCGGTTCATTCGGCACAAAAACAGTAGCTCCAAGAGACTGCTCGCGAATGCGCCATACGCGCATTGCCTCCTGCCCGGCGTAGTGTCGAATAGCGGGCCTCGCACGCCACCCGCTTGCCGCGACTACAAATTGTTCAGCCTGTGCCAGCGCATCCTCGGCAGTCCAGCCGCCAAACTCAACCAGCAAGTGCCCGCCGCCATCAGGCAGCAGCGGCAGGTCATCAAGGGCAAGACGCTTGCGCCGGGTCATGTCGATCAGCCGCCGGTCCATACCCTCAAGCCCGATAGGGTGCCACTCAAGCACCTGCGGTACATGGTCTGCGGCGATAAATTGATCTTCAAAGGAAAGCGTTACCAGGCGGCGATGCTGCGGGCTGTCTTTCAAGTCAAGCGTGGCGGAAAGAATCGTCGCGCACGTGCCCTCACTGCCAACCAGCGCACGTGCCACATGAAAGCCATTCTCGGGCAGCAGTTCGTCGAGATTGTAGCCGGAGACGCGGCGCGGGATCTTAGGAAAGCGCGCGCGAATTTCGGATGCGTAACGGTCACGGATCCTTTTAAGACCTGCGTATAACCCCCCTCGCCGGCCGCCGGCCGCGATGATACCGCAGAGTTCGGCGTCGGTGGTCGCACCAACAGAGATGCGCGTGCCGTCATAGAGCAGCAAATCGAGCGAGTGGGTGTTGTCCACTGTCTTGCCGCCCATCAGAGCATGGGGGCCGCAGCTGTTATTGCCCAGCATGCCGCCCAGCGTACAGCGGCTGTGCGTCGCCGGGTCGGGCGCAAAGGTGAGTTCATGTTCTTCTGCCGCCTCACGCAGGCGATCAAGGACGATGCCTGGCTCGACTGTAGCCAGCTTTTGCCCAGGCGAGAGTGAGAGAATGCGGCGCATCTTCTTCGAATAATCAAAGACAACGGCTGTGTTGCACGTCTGCCCAGCCAGTGAAGTGCCGCCGCCACGTGCAAGAATCGGAGCGCCATGCGAGCGGCAGACAGCAACAGCGGCAACCACATCCTCGGCATCCTCAGGGATCACCAGACCGATCGGCGCCTGGCGATAGTTCGAGGAGTCGGTCGCATACATCGCGCGCGCAGCCGGGTCAAAGCGAACTTGCCCGCGAACCACGGAACGGAGCGCCTGCTCGAGAGCATTGCTGCTTGATGCTGGGCCCGAAGACGCCCGTTGTTGCAGGATGGGAAAAGATGCGGGGGCACTCACGCACTTCATCCTAGCAGCGCAGCGCCTGCATACGAGGAGCACACACTTTCAGTGCATGAACGCTCCCTCTTAGCTGATAGACAAAGCGCAGGCGCTAGCGCAACACGCCGCCATTTGACCATTCGTACACGACCAAGCCCAGATCATTGAGCATCTGGATGGCAGCTTCGACATTGCGCCGCATCTGAGGGCGATCCGGACGCATGGTTGAAGGGTCTTCCTCAACCGCGATCACCCGGCCATAACCCCAGGACTCCTGCGGCAAGGCGGCAAGCGCCTCGGGCAGGTCGGACATGCGCAGATCAAGCTCCCGCTTGCGCGCGCCCGATGGCCTCAGCATGGTATTTGGAAGCGCGCTGCCGGAGAGCGTCCCGTTGACCACCGGGTCCGGATAGTAGATGCGCAGCATGACGCTCTTCTTGCCGACGATCAGGAAAGGATTGCTCCAGCTGTCGATAGTGTGGATGGCGAGATAGCGGCTCTTGGACGGCGGGGGTATCTCGTCGAGCTGCTGGCGTGCGCTGTCCATACGCGAAGCAGGCACGGGTTTTGATGGAGCGGCGGCAGCGGGCGGCATGCCGGGCTGTGCACTCGGAACAGGTGTACAGCCAGCCGCCAACAGCAAGCCGAGAGAGGCGCTCAGCAGGATCGAAATCGTGCGGACGATCATCGGCGAAGTTCCTTTAGGCCACTACAGGGAGTAAGAACGGAAGTTGCATGATTTTAACGGCGCCCCTCAGCCGGCTGCCAGGCGGCGCGTCGAGACTTGGCCACCGCATCGAGCACGCCATTCAGAAAGTTGATCGACTCGGGCGCCGAGTAGCGCCGCGCAATCTCGAGTGCTTCGTTGATCACAATCGGGGCAGGTGTGGATGGAAAGCCGATCATCTCGGCGACGGCCATGCGCAGCACATTGCGGTCAACCGCCGGCATCCGCTCCATACGCCAGTGGGCAGAGTGCTGCTCGATCAGGTCGGCAACCTCTTCCTCACGCACGTTCGCCACTCGGTAAAGGTCCTCGGCAAAGCCGCGTGTGTCAGTGTCGACCTCGTCGCGTGCGTCCCAGAAGGTCTTACGCACCTGTTCTGGAGTCTGCTTGCCGATGTCGGCTTGGAAAAGCATCTGCATAGCCAATTCGCGGGACTTGCGCCGTTTGCCCGTGCTTGCACTCACCTGGTCACGCCCTGACCCAGACCCTGACGCTCCGCAAGCTTGCGATGCAAGGAGACCATCTCGACTGCCGCCGAGGCTGCCTCAAAGCCCTTGTTCCCGGCCTTGAGACCCGCGCGGTCAAGCGCCTGCTCGAGCGTCTCGCAGGTCAGCACGCCAAATGCGTGTGGCACGCCAGTCTCCTGCTGCGACTGTCCAATGCCGCGCGAGACCTCGTTGTAGATCGCCTCATAATGCGCGGTCTCGCCGCGCAGTAGCACTCCGAGCGTGATCACTCCGTCCACTTTCCCGGACTCGGCCAGCTTGCGCGCCGCGTCCGGCACCTCCCATGCGCCAGGCACGCGGACAATCTGCACATCCTCATACCTGGCGCCCGAGCGCAGAAGGCAGTCGAGCGAGCCCTGCAGCAGGCGGTCGGTAATCACAGCGTTCCATCGCGCCACCACAATGCCGAAACGCATGCCGGTCGCGATCAGGTCGCCTTCAAGCGCCGCAGGGCGGCCCTGAATAGGGTCAGCCCACTCCCAGAACGTAAGCGGAATGCCTGGCACAGGCTCAATAGCAAATTGCCGCGACTTCCAGTCCGTGCCTGCTACCAACGTTATGCGGCGCCCGGCCTCGTCTGCGCCATAAGCTTTCTCCAACCACAGCCGGGCCGCCTCACGCACCGCCTCCAGGCTTGTCACTTCAAGAAAAAGCTCTGAGGGTACGCCGGATGGCGTGTCCGTCAGACCTTCTACGAGCCCGTCCACGATCTCGAGCGTAGCGAGCGGCGCCCGGTAGGACCGTCCTCGGCTCAGCTCGTTCTCAAATGTGCGCCCCAGCTCAAGGCCAACCGCCTCAAGAAAGCCGCTCAGCCGGTCAAACACGGCCGGCGTGCTGGCTGGGCGCACCCATGTCATCCCTTTGATCATCTCTTCACTTTAGCAGCAGCGAGCGGCTACATCGGCGCATGGCAGCGAGTGTAGTCCTGCTTGCGTGCCCTCGGCTCAGCGCTGGCGGGCAGAGCTGCTCCAGCACCCTTGGCTGCGAGTAAGCCACCCTCCAGGTGGGTCACCCTCCGCTCCAAAACAGAAATGCTTCTAGCCCGCCCTCGAGGTTCTGGGATACCCTCAGGGCATATGCTTGGGGCACTGCTCAATGACCTGCGGCGCACGCTGTGGAAGGCTCTTCACCACAACGCGCTCATCATTGCCAAAGCGGCCGCCTACTCGCAGCTGCTCAGTCTTTTTCCTGCACTTCTGGTCGGCACCTCGCTGCTGGCCAAAGCGCCGACTACAGACTCCGTGCGCGGCGACGTTCGCTCGATGCTCGGCGACCTGCTTCCCTCCGACACCATGAAGCTGGCCCAGCACTATTTCGAAACCAACCCGGGCCGCTCGCACCGCCTTCTCGTCTCGGCCGGCATCGTCGCGGTTGCGGCAGCTGTAGGTGTCATGTTGTCGCTGATGGAAGGCTTTCGCCGCGCCTACGGACTGCCCCGGGGCGGCTTCGGCTTCTGGAAGGAGCGCGGTGTGGCACTCGCGCTGATCCCGTCGACTCTGGTGCCGATGTTCTTTGCCACCGCGTTTGTCGTCTTTGGACACCAGATCGAGTTGTGGATGGTCGACAATGCCGACCACACGCTGCGTCCGCTCGTGCTCATGCTCTGGCGCGGTGCTCGCTGGATAATCGCCATGAGCGGCAGCATCTGCGTGCTGATGGTGATCTACCACTTCAGCGTCTCTCGGCGGCCACCCTGGCGTTGGGTGCTGCCGGGAGCGGTGCTAGCGACGGTAAGCTGGTTCCTCTCGACGATGCTTTACGGCTGGTACGTTACCCGTTTTGCTGACTACTCGATCGTCTACGGACCGCTCGGAGCCGGCATCGCAACCATGGTCTGGCTCTATATCGTATCGCTCGCCACACTAATCGGCGCCGAGTTCAACGCCCAGGTGCACCCCCTGCTTGAGGACTCATTCCGGGCCGTCGATCAAGATGCGGGAGCGGCCGGCGAGTCCGCCTTTGTAACCCGTACCGCTCACCCGGTGGCCCATGCTGCTCGCCAGGCATAGAGCACCTATGGGAGGACTGTCGTCATACCTCAAAGCAACACGGTAGAATCACGGGCGAGCACCAGAGATTCAGCGAGTTCGGCAGGATGCTCCTGCAGGGCCTGTCGCAAAGAGTCGGAGAGCGCCGTGCACCGCGCCGGAAACACTGATCCGCTGGCAGACAATGGCCTTACCTTTCATACTTAGAAATACGCTGGATGTTGGGGGATGGATGGACTCGCAGCACACGCAAACAAGCCTGAGCATGAGAACGATCAGCAGTGGAAGCCAATCCATGAGCGAGCACTTTCGCCGCGCCAAGATAGTTGCTACCCTTGGTCCCGCGTCGAATACCGAAAGTACCTTTCGGGCGCTGGTCCGTGCCGGGCTCGACGTGGCGCGACTCAACTTCTCGCACGGCTCCCAGGCCCAGAAGCTTGAACTGATCCAGATGGTGCGCAAGGTCGCCGACGAGGAGTGCAAGCCGATCTGTATCCTGGCCGACCTGCAGGGGCCGAAGATCCGCACCGGCAAGTTGGTCGACCACAAACCCATCGTGCTTGAGACCGGTCAAAAGCTCACTATCACCCCACGCGACATCCCCGGGAACACCGAAGTCATCAGCACCACTTTTATCACCCTCGCTGAGAACCTTGAGCCCGGCGCCCGCATCCTGCTCTCCGACGGTCTGATCGAATTGCATGTGATTCGCCTCGACGACGACGACGTAGAGTGCACCGTGATCAACGGCGGCCTGCTTGGGGAATCGAAAGGCATCAACCTGCCCGGCGTCGCCGTCAAGGTGCCCGCCCTGACTGACAAGGACGCGCTTGATCTCGACTTTGCCATCGGCGCGGGCGTGGATGCGATTGCCTTGTCCTTTGTCCGGAACGCAGAAGATGTGCGGCTGGTCAAGGAGCGCATCGACGCGCAGAGTGCCGAGATCTGGATCATCGCCAAACTCGAAAAGCCGCAGGCGATCGAAAACCTCGATGAGATCCTGGAGATCGCAGACGGCGTAATGGTAGCGCGCGGCGACCTTGGCGTCGAGGTGCCGCCGGAGAAAGTACCGGCGATCCAAAAGCTGGTCATTCGCCGCGCCGCCGACTACCGCAAGCCGGTCATCACCGCAACCCAAATGCTCGAGTCCATGATCGAGAATCCCCGGCCCACCCGCGCCGAAGCGAGCGACGTGGCCAACGCCATCTATGACGGCACCGACGCGGTCATGCTCTCGGCCGAGAGCGCCGCCGGCAAGTACCCCATCGAAGCAGTCAAGATGATGGCCAAGATCGTCGTCGAGACTGAGGCGCAAATCCGCGAACTGCCGAGCTCGATTGCTCCGCGCCGACGCAGCCACTCGGTGACCGTGCCGGAGTCCATCTGCGAATCGATGGCGCACGCGGCCGTCGATCTCGACATCCGCGCCATCGCCGTCTTCACTGAAACCGGCGCGACTGCGCGACTGCTTTCAAAGTACGGGCCCAAGCCACCCATCATCGCCATGTCAGCCAACCCGGGCGTCATTCGCCGGATGAACCTGCTGCGCGGCGTCTTCCCGATGACCTGCGGCAAGTCCGCCACCACCGAACATATGATCGAGACGGTCGAGCAGTTGCTGGAAGCGAGCAAGTTCGCCCATCGCGGCGACATCGTAGGCATCGTCGCCGGCACGCAGACCCGCACAGGTGCGACCAACTTCATGCGTCTGCATGTGTTAGGCGATCTGGTGAATGGGGATGCGAAGACAAGCGCAGCACAGGTGGCGGCTAATGTCTAGAGCAGATTTCTTCTGAACCGGGAAACCCCTATGTGGGTGAGACGAGAGAGCTAACCTTCACTCGACCTCCTGTACCCTACATAAATGGGCCGCATCCACATTCTGACGGACCAGGTCGCAAACCAGATAGCCGCCGGAGAAGTCGTCGATCGTCCGGCATCGGTGGTCAAGGAGCTGCTCGAAAACGCGCTGGACGCAGGCGCGACCCGCATTCGCGTTGAGGTCGAAGCCGGCGGCCGCAAGCTGATCCGCATCACTGACAACGGCCACGGCATGGGCCACGATGATGCCATGCTGGCTTTCGAGCGCCATGCGACCTCGAAGATTCGCTCTTCAGACGACCTGCTCTCGATCGCAACGCTCGGCTTCCGCGGCGAGGCACTGCCTTCCATCGCGTCCATCTCCCGGTTGGAGCTGGAAACTCGCGCTGCAGAAGAGGCCGCCGGGACCCGCGTCGAGATCGTCGGCGGCAAAATGGTGCGTGTCGAGCAAGCAGGCCTGGTCGTCGGCACCACGCTCACCATCCGCGATCTGTTTTTCAACACGCCCGCCCGGCGCAAATTTCTCAAGGCTGAGTCGACCGAACTGTCTCACGTAACAGCCTTGGTTACGCATTATGCGCTCGCTCACCCGGGCAGGCACTTTGACCTGCTCTCACCCACGCACACACTGCTGAACGCGCCGCCCGTCTCGCGGCCCGACGAACGCATCTACCAGATCTTCGGCAAGGATACGCTCGACCAGCTGCTGCCCATGGCCGCCGAGCGAGCCTTCGACCACTCCGGCATCCCCGAGCCGCCGCCTTGGCGCCGCGATGCCGACTACCAGACGCCCAAGCCCGGACACCTTCGACTGAGCGGCTTTACCTCCAAGCCCGAGCTGCAGAAGCTTAATCGCAACTCGATTTACGTCTTCGTCAACCGGCGGCTTATCCGTGACCGCCTGGTGCTGCACGCAGTCTCGGAGGCCTACCGGAACGTGCTGCCACCCACATCGTTCCCAGTCACACTGATGTTCCTCGAAATGCCGCCCGAAGAGGTGGACCTGACCGTCGCTCCTGCCAAGACAGAGGTGCGCTACCGCCAGCCCCCGCTGGTGCATGAATTCGTGCGGGACACGATCCGCTACACACTGAAGAAAGCACGACCAGCGGCCGGTTTTCTCGCGTCGCTGGGAGCGTCCGCACACATGACGCCCTCGCTCATGGCGGCAACAAGCCCCTTGCCCGGCGAGCCGTCGGTAAATACCTCGCCCCCGCACTACCAGGACTCGGAACCCGCGGAGACGATCACTGCCGACGCTGCCAGCTTCAGCCTGACACCTCCCGA
>CAXTMM010000018.1:0-34528 GCA_964245415.1 uncultured Acidobacteriaceae bacterium
GCCGGCGGCACAGAATCGCAGGACTGGGCTGAGATGCTAATGCGCATGTACCTGCGCTGGGCCGAGCGCGAAGGCTTCAAGACCGAGATGAACGACTACCAGGATGGCGAAGAGGCGGGCATCAAGTCCGCGACCTTTACCGTCACCGGCGACTACGCATTCGGCCTGCTTTCAGGCGAAACAGGGGTGCACCGTCTTGTCCGCATCTCGCCCTTCGACCAGGCCAAGCGCCGCCACACCTCCTTCGCCTCCGTCTTCGTCTCGCCTGAGATCGACGACTCGATCGTGATCGACATCAAGCCCGACGACCTGCGCACCGACACTTACCGATCGGGAGGCAAGGGCGGCCAGCACGTCAACACGACCGACTCCGCGGTACGCATCACCCACCTGCCGACTAACATCGTCGTGCAGTGCCAGAACGAGCGCTCGCAGCACAAGAACAAAGAGAAAGCGATGAAGATGCTGCGCTCAAAGCTTTACGAGTATGAACTGGACAAAAAGAAAGCTATCTCGCGCGAGCTCGAAGACTCCAAGCTCGATATCAAGTTCGGCTCGCAGATTCGTTCCTACGTGCTGCAGCCCTATCGCATCGCGAAAGACCACCGCACCAAGGTTGAGGTCGGCGATGTAGACCGCGTGCTCGATGGAGCGCTCGAGCCTTTTCTCTTTGGCTATCTGCGGATGCGGCGCAATGGCGGAGTCCCGCTAGCCGCTGACGCATCTGATGACTTGGAGCTGTAAGCAGCATTTGCTTGGGCTCCGAGGAGTAAGCATGAACGAGCCAGAAACGATCCGCGCCATCCTCGAAAACACCAAGACCATCGCGGTTGTGGGCCTCAGCGACAACCCCGCCCGCCCCAGCTACGGGGTTGCTCAGTACATGCAGCAGCACGGCTACCGCATCATTCCGGTCAATCCCCAGATCGGCAGCACCCTGGGCGAGACAGCTTACAGCTCGCTTGACGACGCCTGCCACGCGCTCAAGGCGCAGGGTAAAACGATTGACCTGGTCAATGTCTTCCGCGCGCCGTCGTTCGTGCCGGAAGTCGTCAAAGATGTCATGCGGCTCAAAATTCCGGCCATTTGGCTGCAGGAAGGTGTTTGCCATGAAGAGGCAGTGGTATGGGCGCAGGCCGACGGCATCAAGGTCGTGATGGACCGCTGCATCCTGAAGGACCACGCAGCTTCGGCATGATTGATGTAAAACGATATCAAATACCAGACAGTGCTATCATGCGCCGATGAAGTAAACCTCATGGCGGCAGTGACAGTTCGCAACTTGCCCGACGAGACCGATCGCGCACTGAAGCATCGCACGTCTTAAAGCGCAAGGAGTACGGAAGCCGAGATTCGGGCGATCCTGGAAGAGGCGGTCTGTCCACCAAACCGGATTTTGCTTGGTTCGGAGTTGGAAGCCTTCGGACGGAAGTACGGCCCGATCAAAGTCGAGCGAGACAAGAGCCGGTAAGATTTGCCACCATTGAGTGATCATCCTCGACACCAATGTGGTCTGCCGATCAAGGCGCGAACAGACCCGGCGGTCATCGCGTGCCTTAATAGACAGCCGGTGAACACGATGTATCTCACCGTCATGAGTCTGGCAGAGCTTTTGACCGGTACAGAGATTCTTTCTCAAGGCAAGCGGCGGACTCAACTGGAAGCAGGGCTGCACGCGCTGGTGGATCGTCTCTTCGGATCGAGAATCCTCCCTTTTTGACCGCAAGGCAGCCCTTGTTTACGGCTCGCTCATTGCCCGCGTCAAAGTACAGGGGTGTGCAGTGCACATAGCCGATGCCCAGATCGGCGCTATCGCTCTCGTCCACGGCTTCACCGTGGCTACACGCGACGAAGCTCCCTTTCAAGCCATGGGCGTGCCGTTTGTCAATCCCTGGGTGCAGTAGGCTGCGAGCAGCGGCATACAATTGTTCTAAGCCCATGCGCAGCCGCTTTCTCACTCTTCTCTCACTCGTTCTACTTGCCCTCATGGCGCCAGCGACCGCGCAATCCCAGGCCTCGGCAACTGCGCCCCATCTCTCGGTTGAACTGCTGGTCCCCCCCGCGCAACTCACGCCCGGCCAAAGCTTCACCGCCGGCCTGCACTTCAAGCTCGAGCCGCACTGGCACGTCTACTGGCTCAACGCAGGCGACTCTGGCGAGCCCCCACGCCTCACTTGGACCCTCCCCACCGGCATCACCGCTGGCCCCATGCAATTTCCCACGCCCAAACGCCTGCCCCTCGGCCCACTCATGGACTTCGGCTACGAAGACGAAGTCGTCTTCCCGGTAGACATGCATGTAGCCGCGACCCTCCCTACAGGCAAACCGACGGCGCTCACCGCCAAGGTAGACTGGCTGGTCTGCCGCGAAGTCTGCCTGCCCGGCAAGGCTACACTCACCCTGCAGCGCACCGTCGCAATCACCCCGGGCCAAACAGATGCGGCATCGGCCTCGCTCATCGCGCGCTTCGTCGCGCGCGAGCCGCAGCCGTTGCCGGGCCAGGCTCATTTCGCTGTGAACGGCAAAAGTCTCACCCTCGAGGCGCTGACTGGCAAAACGGAGATGAGCGCGCAGTTCTTCCCGTACGACCAAACCCAGATCGCGAATGCCGCCGCGCAGCCGGTGAGTTCGACAGCCAAGGGCGTCGAGATCAAGCTGACCCAGGATGAGAATGCGCCCAAAGCCCCGTCCGAACTGCACGGGGTGCTGGTGCTGGGCTCGCCTGGCGCAGCCACGAAGCGCGCCAATGAAATGAACGCGGAGCCCGGGACGATCTCAGCCCCCGTCTCCGCTACGCCCGAAGGCGCGCCTGGCCTAGTGAGAGCGGTGGGTCTGGCGTTCCTAGGCGGCATCATCCTCAACCTGATGCCGTGCGTCTTCCCGGTACTCTTCATCAAGGGGCTCTCGCTGGTGCAGTCCTCGCAGGAAGAACGCGGCCGAATGCGCGCGCACGGATGGGTGTACACGCTCGGCATCGTCGTCTCCTTCTGGCTCGTCGTTGGCCTGCTACTTGTTCTCCGCGCAGCCGGCCACCAACTGGGCTGGGGATTCCAGTTCCAGTCGCCGGTCTTTCTCGCGATCATGGCGCTTTTTCTCTTCTTTCATGCCCTTTCACTCGCCGGCCAGTTCGAGATCGGTCTTTCGCTTACCAGCGCGGGCGGCAAGCTGGCCAACAAGGGCGGCTATGCCGGCAGCTTCTTTACCGGCGTGCTCGCCATGGTCGTCGCTACTCCGTGCACAGCGCCGTTCATGGGTGCGGCAATCGGTTACGCTCTCGGTGCCTCGGCTTTCGTAAGCTTCGCCGTATTTACAGCGCTTGGCCTGGGCCTCGCCGCACCCTACCTGCTGCTGGCCTACAATCCGGCCTGGACGCGCCTGCTGCCGCGCCCCGGCGCCTGGATGGAGGTGCTCAAGCAGGCCATTGCCGTTCCCATCTTCGCAACGGTGATCTGGCTGGTGTGGCTATTTACCTCCGGCAGCGGCGCAAATGCTCTCCTCGGCCTACTGGGCGGGTTTCTGCTGCTGGGCGTTGCCGGGTGGATTCTCGGTCGCTGGCCTGCTCGCCTGCCTGCTACCCTTGCAGCCGGAGCTGTACTAGCCGCAGCGGTCGCGCTGCCCATCGTCGCTGTCGACGAGCTGGGCACGACCGGCGCAACCGTTCAAGCCGCAGCCAAAGGCAATGACTGGATCCCCTTTACCCCGGACGTAGTCGAGAAGTACCGCTCCCAGGGCCGCTCCGTGCTGGTCGACTTTACCGCAAGCTGGTGCCTCAGCTGCCAGGTGAACGAGCGCGTGGTGCTCGACCGCGCCGATGTGCAGCAGCGCCTCCGCGCGAGCGGAGTCGCGCTGGTCAAGGCCGACTGGACCCGCCACGACGAATCGATCGGCCAGGCGCTTGCCGCGCTCGGACGCAGCGGCATCCCGGCCTACGCGCTCTATCCAGCGGCGCCCGGCGCACCGGCCCAGCTGCTGCCGGAAGTGCTCACGCCCGGCATCGTCTACAGCGCGCTCGATAGCCTGCGTACACCGGCAGCCAAAGGGTTTTAAGCCGGCATTCTTCGGGTGCATACTGCTGCCCTTACATCCGGCACAAATGGCAGCGTCTTGCCGGCTCGCGCGAGCGTCCTAGATCGCACAGGAGTAGCGGCGTGCGAGTAAGTGCGTCACGCCATCTCAAACTTCAAGGGAGTCAGTCATGAACCAGATTCGCCTCGCCGCTGTTCTCGCCGCCACGCTGACCTGCTCAGCCTTTGCCGTCAAGGTTGGCGCGCCGGCCCCCGATTTCTCCGGTACCGACACGCACGGCAAGACTGAGCAACTCTCCGCCTACAAGGGCAAATATGTTGTGCTTGAGTGGACGAACAGCGACTGCCCCTACACCCGCAAGCACTACGAGAGCGGCAACATGCAGTCGCTCCAGAAGCAGTGGACAGCCAAGGGCGTGGTCTGGCTGAGCGTGATTTCCTCCGCTCCCGGCCAGGAGGGGTATAAAACTGCCGCTGCGGAGAACAGCTATCTCGCTCGCGAGAAAGCTTCTCCAACCGCCGTGATTCTTGATCCCAAAGGTGCGATCGGTCACGAGTACGAGGCCAAAACCACCCCGCATATGTTTGTCATCGACCCTAGAGGCAAGCTGATCTACGAGGGCGCGATTGATGACCATCCAACCTCGGATCCTTCCGATATAAAGCAGTCGAAGAACTATGTGAACGAGGTGCTGAGCGCGGCAACGACTGGTCAGCCAGTGCCGGTTACATACACACGTTCTTATGGCTGCAGCGTAAAGTACAGTGGCGAGTGAACTTAGAAATTCATGCGGGACGTGACGACGAACCGGCTCAGGCCGGACCGTTTGTTCGTATAGCTCTATCGCTCCTAGGCCTGCTCTCAGGTTTCGGTATTCTATTCATACTGATGTTTGCGATGGCCGTGCGTGAGCACTGGCAGATGCCTGCCGATAGGCTTGGCGATACCAACGGGGTTTTCTCGTATACGTTACAAGTTGCGTTGATCTACGCCATTGTTTCTCTAGCAGGATGGATTATAGTTGGGCCAATATTTGCAGTGGCGGTGCCGGCACGCGTGGTCGAGCGAATGCACCTGTAATCTCGTTCGGGTTGGGCGTCATTCTCGGACTTGGATCGATGCTGATCATGCTTTCGTCTTTTTTCATCGTGGAAGCGCAACCGTTTAGGCTGAGAGGTTCCGAGCTTTTCTGGATTGTTTCTGCCATCGTTGCAGGTCCGGCGTTTGTTGTTTATGCGTACCTGTTGCGGCGCTTCGGGCTTCGAGGTCGCCTCATAGAGCGGGACCGCGCTCCTTTGACTCGCGCAGACGCCTGATCTCGTCCATCCTCTGACTTAGCAGTTTCTCCCGCCCTTCTTGCCCAGGCTTGTAATAGCGCCGGTCGCGCAGGTCCTCAGGCAAACACTCCATATCCGCAACCTTACCCTCTTCATCATGCGCGTACTTATAATCCTTGCCGTAGTCCAGCTGCTCCATCAGCCTGGTCGGCGCATTGCGCAGGTGCAGCGGCACCGGCTGGGCGCGGGTTGTTTCCACATCTCCTCTTACCTCTGCATAAGCGGTGTAGAGCGCGTTTGACTTAGGCGCAAGCGCCAAGTAAACAACAGCCTGCGCAAGCGCCAGCTCACCTTCAGGGCTGCCAAGAAAATCCATTGCATCGCGTGCCGAAAGAGTCAGGTTCAACGCCTCAGGCGCCGCCAGCCCAATATCTTCAACTGCCATGCGCACCACGCGCCGCGCAATATACATCGCATCCTCACCAGAAGCAAGCATGCGCCCCAGCCAGTAAAGTGCCGCATCCGCATCCGAGTTACGCACCGATTTGTGCAGCGCAGAGACTAGGTTGTAATGCTCTTCGCCATGCTTGTCATATAACAAAGTCCGCTGTTGCAGCGCCTGCGAAACATACTCGACGGTAATCGTGCGCGTGCCCACTTGTGCCAACTGCGCAGACATCTCAAGCGCATTCAAAGCACTGCGCGCATCGCCGCCCGTATAAGCCGCGATGTGCTCCAGCGCAGCATCGTCCGCAGCCAGGCCATACTCGCCCAGCCCGCGCTCCTTGTCGTCCAACGCGCGTCGCAGGAGCCCCACGATCTGCCTGTCCGTCAAAGCACGCAGCGTGTACACGCGACACCGCGAAAGCAGCGCCGCGATAATCTCGAACGATGGATTCTCAGTCGTTGCGCCGATCAGCCGAATCGTCCCGCGCTCAACATAGGGGAGAAACGCATCCTGCTGCGCCTTATTAAATCGGTGTATCTCATCGACAAACAGAATCGTCCGCGAGCCGTACTCCGAGGCCTTCTCGGCATCGACCATCACGTTTTTGATCTCTTTGATCCCGGAGAGCACAGCAGAAAACTCGATAAACGTCGCCGAGGTCGCCGCGGCAATGATCTTTGCGAGCGTTGTCTTGCCAACCCCCGGCGGTCCCCAGAAGATCATCGACGAGGCATCATCCTGTTCAACCTGCACGCGCAGCGGCTGGCCGGCCCCAAGCAGGTGCTCCTGGCCAACATATCCGTCAAGCGTGCGAGGACGCATGCGTTCAGCCAGTGGCGCCGTTCGCGAAGCAGCCGCATGCGCTAGGTCGGGAGTGGCGCCAAAGAGGCTCATACTGAACTTGGATGTGCTTTCTGCCCTCGCTGCCGTGAGGCCTCGTAGAGCAGCACGCTGGCGGCGATGGCGGCGTTGAGCGACTCGACCGGTCCGGGGCAGGGAATCGTCACCGTCGCCTCACACGCCGCGACAACTTCGGGCGCCAGGCCAGAGCCTTCATTGCCGATCCACAACGCGACCGAAGAGCGCAGTTCAGTCGACTCCAATGCCCGCATACACGGATGTCCCGGCGCAACGGCCGCCAGCGACCGCACACCATGGGCGCGCAAAGTTTCGAAAGCCTGCTCCACATCAATCGCGACAAAAGGCAGGCGAAAAGCCGAACCCATGGACGCTCGCAGGCTCTTCGCATTCCACACGCTCGCCGTGCCGCCCAACCCTAGCACGCCGTCTGCGCCAAAAGCCTCGGCTGAGCGCAGGATTGTGCCCACATTCCCGGGATCCTGCACCCCGGCCAGCACCACAATCAAGCGGGATGAAGCTGAAACAAACAACCGCGCCAGCGTGAACACAGGCGCAACCGCGAGCGCAGCGATCCCTTGCGGCGCCTCAGTCGTGACCGCACCGCGCAGCACCTCCTCTGGTACCGACAAAATCTCCGGCACACCTGCCAGCTGCCCAGGATCGAGCGAGTCGAGCACCAGCTCCGAGCCGGCGCGCACAAAGATCGTCCGCACCGCAACCCCGCTGCGCAGCGCCTCCTGGACCAGGTGCAAACCCTCCAGCCCAATGAGCCCGGCGCCCGGATGCGCCAGCGCCGCGCGCAACTCCTTAACCCGGGCGTTGTGCCGACTCTGTACAATGCGTAGAGGCGTGTACGGGGCCATTTGCATGGGTGCGATTTTACCTCGTGTTGTTTCGGCACACCGGCCGCCATCGGTTTGGCCAGCCTGTTGACTCGAGGGCCGAGCGCCCGTGGCGCGACTACTTTCTCTTCCTGGGAGCCACTTTGTTCGCGGAAATCCTGCGCATTCATCCGGATGAACCCGAACCGGAACGCGTGCAATATGTCGCCTCCTGCCTCAAGAGCGGCAAGGTCGTAGGCATTCCCACCGACACCTTCTACGGGCTCGCGGTCGACCCTGTGAACCTGCGCGCGGTCGAAAGCATCTACGAGATCAAATCGCGTCTCAAGCAGAAGCCTCTCTCGCTCTTGGTCGCGAGTCTGGCGCAGGCCTACGAGCTGGCCCGCGACCTCGGTTTGGACTTCGACCTTCTCGCCGAACGCTTCTGGCCCGGGCCGCTCACCCTGATCGTCAAGGCGAGTTCGCGTCTGCCCCTTCGCTCGACCGCCAACACCGGCAACGTCGCCCTACGCATACCCGACGCGGCCATCGCGCGCGCCGTCGTCGAGGCATTTGGCCTGCCCATTACCGCCACCTCGGCCAACCTGCAGAACGCGCCTGAGTGCACCTATGCGCAGTGCGTCCGCGACCAGATCGGCGACCGGATTCCACTCATTGTCGATGGAGGCCCAACCGCACGCAGCACTCCGACCACCATTGTCGATCTCTCGGGCGGCGATGGCAATTGGCAGATCCTTCGCGAAGGCGCGATCCCTACCCACGAGATCGCGCTCGCACTCAACAGGCTTGGCAATGATCGTTCCTGAGGGGCAGGCTGGCGTCGAGCTCGAAGTTGCAGCAGGGCAATCTGCGCCGCGCCTTCATTGGCTGAGTGCAATCACCGTTTTGGTGCTGCTCACGGTGCTGGCCTGGATCGTATACGTCTACCAGCAGATTCATACCTATGCCCTACACGATCAAGCCCGCCCGGCAGATGCAATCGCGGTTTTCGGCGCTGCCGAGTACGACGGCCGACCTTCGCCCGTGCTACGCGCGCGGCTCGATCATGGTCTCGAGCTCTACCAGGAGGAACTCGCCCCGCTCATCATCACGCTCGGCGGCGGCGACCCTTCCGAGCGCCACTCCGAGGGTGGCGTCGGGGAAGACTACCTGCTGGCCCATGGAGTGCCGGAGAGCGCGATCATCGCCGAGACCCGCAGCAGCAATACGCGCGAGTCGGCTGAGCGGCTGGCTGCGATCGCCCGCGTCAACCAACTGCATCGCATCGTAGTCGTCAGCGATGGCACCCACCTGTTCCGTATCCACGCGCTCTGCAGAGTCGAGGGCCTTACCGTCTATACCTCGCCGAGGCGCGAGGCACGCCCGCTTCCGCTGAGTGCCAGCACGGAACGCCTGCTGCACGAGATTCTCAGCTACACCGCGTTTCGCCTGCACATGCACTAGGGTGCGCCCGAGCCACAACGATTCAGTGAGCGGCAATCCCCAACGCAACCGCTCCTGCAAAGACTGTGGACAGCAAGTTCACCGCATCGTTGTTAAGCCAGCCTGCGCGTTCAAGCGTCGCCCCTAGCACGCTGTCGAAGAGTAGGCCTCCTATACCCGCGCTGGCCGCGATCCATGCAACCCTCCAGGGGAGCGCCATTGACCACACTCCCACTAAGGCCACTACGCCCGCGCCGAGCGCCCCCAGGGCTGTTCCGGCGAGCGTGATGCCTCCATCCGTCCCTGCAGGCACAGGCTTGAGGGTGGTGATCAGCCGGGGCGTCGCTTGCAGCGCCTGCCCCAGCTCGGACGCAAGCGTATCTGCACCAGCCTCGGCGAGAGCCCCGAGCAGCACCGTGAGCGCAATCTCCTGGCCCTGCGCATTGATGAGCGTGCCTGCAAGAGCGGCAACGCCGAGGTTAGCCGCCACCTGCGCCGCGCCTCGGCCATGCTTGCTCTCAGCCGTGCCCAGCTGCTGCTTGCGTGCCCGGCCCACACGGGTGGCGACGAGCGCGAGCGCGAGCATCGTGACCAGCGCCCATCCACTCGACTGCCATCCGGGAGTGGTGAGGCAGAAACACCCCATCAGCAGGCCGCCGGTGAGCGCACCCGCCATCGTGGCCGCTTGTACTCGCCAGACCAGCAGGGCCAGAGCTGCGCCCACTCCCAAACCAGCGCCGGCCGCGACCGAGCCTGAGCTCAGAGTGAGCCGCAAGACCAAAATGACCAGCCACACCCCAGCTGCAGGCAGCACCACCAGCAGCACCATACGCGATTGCCAGTGCAGCTTGTCGGGCCGTTCCTTCTCGCCCGGCCTTACGTCCAATGGGATGAGACTCGGCACCTGAGGGCTCCTTACGCCTTGATGCGGCTCGCGAGAGCCCCGTCTCCAACAGAGGGTTGCGAGCGGTCTCTCGCGCAGACCTTATTCTCTCGTGATTTACAATCGGCTTGATCAGCAAAAGCCCTGAAGTTGCAGTGAGGTATCAAAGAGTGCGAAGCATTGCATGGCTCACCACCGGAACACTGGTGGCTGCGGCCCTTACCACAGGATGCGGGAACAAGTATCGCCCTGTTATCACTCCCGTGTCACCGAGCGCTCCCGCTCCCCAGGCCCCGTCGTTCGCCATCGTACTTTCGCAGCCCAACCTGGCGCCGGCTGCTTCGTCTACCAATCCTTGCCCTGCCGTACCGTACGCGTCTCCGGGTGTCGCGGCCATCATCGACTTCTCCGGCGATAGCCTGCTCGCGCAGGCCGCAATCGGTACCGGCCCGCTCACCTCTGCCATTGACTCCGGCGGCGGCAATGCCTACGCGCTCAACTGCGATGGCACCATCACCACCATTCCCATTATCTCCACGTTGCAGAACAATAGCCTCTCGACAACCACGCTCTTCCCTAAGACCTCGACCGGCGCATCCATCCAGAGCAACATCCTGGTACGCACGACAGGCCCATACGTAGTGAACCAGAACCGCGGCACCGTCGGCGCGCTCACCACCGCAAGCTCCGGGCAGATCTCCCTCTTCCAGGAGGTTGCCGTCGCGCCCGCCCTCGTCACCCTTGCCGGCTCGCCCGGTTTTACGGGCACCAGCGCCACGTCCAGCCTGCAGCGCGTATACGCGATCAGCCAGGGCAACACCGTCAACGGCACCGCAGCCAAGTGGGGTGACTGCGACACGCCTTCAGCGGTGACCGTAACCGGTGAGGCCGACGGCATCGAGTCCTCCACCAACAGCGTTTCAAGCCGGATCCCGCTTGGCGTGTGCCCGGTTTTCGGGCTCACCAGCCTTGATGGCCTGCGGACCTTTGTTCTCAATCGCGGCAGCGGGACAGTCTCGGTCATCAACACGCAGACCAACTCACTGGACACGGCGCTCAACGCCACCGGCACCATCCAGCTGCCGGCTGCTTCGGGCGCGCCCAGCGCGGGCCCTGCCTTTGCGGCGTTCTTCGCCCAGACGCAGGTGCTGGTAGTCCTCAATTACGACTCCAACTCGGTCAGCTTTATCAACGCGCCTCTCGACGTCTACGGCAACGATGCTGCCGGCTTCGGAACTGTGCTGGCAACCGTCTCAGTCGGCTCGCATCCGGCTGCGATGACAATCCTCGGCGATGGCAGCCGGGCCTATATCGCAAACCAGGGCGATGGCACGGTGTCGGTCGTGAGCATGACCAGCTTTACCGTCGAAAAGACGATCCCGGTCGGCAATCATCCGCGCGCGATCAGCTCCACGTACAACAATCCCAGCGGCAAGGTTTATGTCGTGGCGCCTGACAGCAATATGTTGACGATCATCCGGACCGATACTGACGTCGTCTCCGCGCTCCTGCCACTGCAGGGCTTTGGCGTGGATGTGCACGCAACCACGCAGTACTCGGCCGCAACCGGGACCACCTCAAATACGCCAGCCAATACGATTGTGAACAGCGACTCGCCTGGTTCAGGCGCACCATAGCTTCAGCTCTCCGTTAAATGCCGCATGCCCCACGTCTCACCCTTGAGGCGTGGGCGCCGGGCCGCCAATACGTAAGCACTACCGTTACAACTCCATGAAGATACGCCTCGACAAGCTCGTGGTCGACCGCGCCTTGGCGTCCACCCGGGAGCGCGCGCAGGCGCTTATCCTTGCCGGCCGCATCCTGGTCGACGAACAGAAACAAACCAAGCCCGGCCACACGGTTGCCGAAGAGGCAACGCTGCGCATGCTCGGCGAAGAGCAGCGCTATGTAAGCCGTGGCGGGCTGAAACTCGAAGCCGCGCTCGTCCACTGGAAGATTGACCTGACCGGCCTCGCGTGCCTGGACGTGGGCGCCTCGACCGGCGGCTTTACTGATTGCATGCTGCAACATGGCGCGGCGCACGTGCTCGCTGTCGATACAGGCTTTGGACAGATCGCTCAGTCACTGCGCTCGGACCCCCGCGTCTCGTTACTCGAGCGCACGAACGCGCGTAAGCTCGCGCCCGGCGAGTTGCAGGCCGCAAACGCGAACGATGGAAAGCTGCGTTTTCTCGCCATGGATGTTTCCTTTATCTCGGCAACTCTGGTGTTGCCGCCTGTGCTTGCCGCCGCTCCCAACCTGCGCGAGGCCATCGTGCTGGTCAAGCCACAATTTGAAGCCGGCCGCGAGCACGTAGGCAAGGGTGGCATCGTGCGCGACCCTCAAGCTCACGCCCTGGCCATCGAACGCGTCCGCACTTGCGCCATCAAGCACGGTGCGCAGACTGACTTGATCGACTCTCCCATCACCGGCGCCGAAGGCAATCGTGAATTCCTCCTCCACCTTATGCTTCCTGCGCCGTTTCAAGCCGCTCCGATACACTAGCAAACATGCGCACCATCGCCATCGTCTCCAAGCCGCAAAAGCCCGAGCTCGTCTCTCTCCTTACCGAGCTGGTGGCCTGGTTGCGCGCCCATGCGTTTGAGCCCATCCTGGACCCGGTAAGCGGCACCTACACCAACGTAGCTCGCGTGGTAGCGCGCGAGGCAATGGGTGAGGCTAATCCCAACCTGGTCGTGGTCCTGGGTGGGGATGGCACCTTACTGGCAGCCGCGCGCGTCTTCGCAAAGCTGGGCACGCCGATCCTCAGTGTCAACCTGGGTTCGCTCGGCTTTCTGACCGAGGTGCGGCTCAGCGAGCTCTACGACACGCTTGATGCCTGGTGCCTGGACTGTGGCTCGCTCGATGAACGGGCGATGCTGCACTCAGAGTTGTGGCGGGACGGGGTCAAAATCTGCACGCATGAGGCCCTGAACGACATCGTTGTCTCAAAAGGCGCAATCGCCCGCATGGGCCAGTTCAGCGTGGAGGTGGATGGCAAACTCGCTGCTGCCTACCGTGCCGATGGTGTCATCGTCTCAACGCCCACAGGCTCGACGGCGTATTCGCTCGCGGCGAACGGCCCTATTCTCGAGCCAAGCGTGGACGCGCATATCATCACGCCTGTCTGTCCGCACCTGCTGACAATGCGCCCGCTGGTGGTGCGCGGAGATGCTCGCCTGAAGCTCACCGTAACCAACTCCGGCGAGCCGAACTTTCTCACCGTGGACGGGCAGGAAGCCATCCCGATCCACGTCGGCGATGAGCTGCTCTGCCGCCGCTCGGCGCACAAGGTAAAGCTGCTCCGCATTAGCCCCAGCAATTTCTTCGATGTATTGCGGACCAAGTTGAAGTGGGGCGAGCGATAGTCGTAGGTAAGTAGTTGAGCTATCGAATCACACTTACGTTGCGCAGAAAGTCAAAGCTGCCGGAAGGCGAAAGCTTGATCGGACTTAAACGCGTACTCTCAACCGCGACCGTATCCAGATACCAAAGGTTGAGCACAGGTAAATCACGCGCCAGCGCCTGCTGCACCGCAACATAGTCGCGCACCTGGCGCGCCTGATCAGATTCGCTTGAGGCGTGCGCCAGCAGGGCATCGACAGCAGGGTTCGAGTAGTAGCCCCGGTTGGCGCCATGCGGCGGAAAGCTTGCCGTGGCGTACGCATAGCGGAAAATGTCCGGTGCCTCGTTGCCGCCTACCCAGCGCAGCGGCGCCATCTGGAAGGCTCCCTTTGTCACGTCTGAGTAAAACGTAGCAAACTCGAAGCTGCGAACTTCGAGAGCGATCCCAACTTGTGCCAATTGTTGTTGCATGACAATCGCGATTAGCCGAGCTGACTCATCGGTCGAGGTCTTGATCGTCAGGTGGAATCGCACACCATCCGCGCCGCGTGCATAGCCGGCCGAGTCGAGAAGAGCGTTCGCTTCTGCCGGAGCATACGGATGCTGGTCCACAGCCTTGGTCCATGCCCAATGCTCCGGCGGCAGCACACTCTCGGCCAGTCTCGCCCGGTCGGCGTAAAGTGAGTGGACAATCAGCGGACGATCGATGGCCTCAGCTATCGCGCGCCGCACGCGCGGATCCTTCAGCTTGGCATCGCGTGTGTTCATGACGGTGTACATGACTTGCGAGCCCGGTCCGCTGATCACCCGAAGCCGCGAGTTACGTGTGAGAGGCGCGAGCATGTCTGCGGGCAACGCGTTCATCTCGACATCGGCCGAACCTTTTTGTAACTCGAGCGCCCGGGTAATCGCATCCGGAACCACGTTGAAGCGGATGGCTGCAATTTTCGGTGGCGCCTGCCAGTAAGTCGAAGCCCGCTGAAGGATCACGTTTCTATCCTGCTCCTGGCTTACAAACATGAAGGGACCACTGCCGACGGGATGCTTCCAGAAGTCGCGGCCACTCCCCGCGGGAACAACACCAAATGCGCCATCGCTGACATTGAGCAGCATCGCGTTGTCTGGCTTCTTCAGGTGCACGACTAATGTGTGCGCGTCTGGCGCGTCCACACTC
The DNA here is from genome assembly GCA_964245415.1 of uncultured Acidobacteriaceae bacterium. Classification (GTDB taxonomy): domain Bacteria; phylum Acidobacteriota; class Terriglobia; order Terriglobales; family Acidobacteriaceae; genus EB88. The sequence continues at coordinate 14,279 of CAXTMM010000018.1, forward strand.
GCCCAGGTTGCATACGCCGCCGCTTTGATCGTAGTAACCTTGCCCTGCATCATCGAGTCGAGCGTCCACTTCACATCACGAGAAGAAAGCAGACGCCCATCATGAAAGTGCACGCCGCTGCGCAGATGAAAGATACAGGTGAGCGGGTCCGGCGTCTCCCATCGCTCTGCCAACCCGGGCACGATTGCATAGTGCTCATCCTTCCGCACCAGCGCGTCGAAGATAAGCGAGTCGATGTGCTCGGATGCGCCGTCAGTGCCGATGCGGGGATCCAGATTGGTCGGGCTGGTATCAATCAGCATGGTAACGCCGTCTGCCATTTGCACGCTCCGGTGACAGGCAGTCAAGGCTAAGAGCAGAAACACTGCGGCGATGACAAAGTACTTACGCATAGCACACCTGCCCGAGGATGGCCGGTCCAGTCGCGCCGGTCGCCGACGGAACATTGCCTGGACGATGATGCCAGGTCTGGTAAGCGAGCAGCGCAAAGGCTGCGGCCTCCTTCGCCTCAACCGGCAGCGACAATGAATCAAGTGTAGCTACCTTGCAGCCGAGCGGCGCCAGCTGTGTGCGCAGCATCGTCATAAGAGTCTTGTTCTTCGCCCCGCCGCCAGAGATGAGATAGTCGACCGGCGAATCTGTAACAGCATCTTGCACGAACTGCTCAAAAGCAGTAGCAATGCTTTCGGCAGTAAGCGCAGTGGCCGTTGCGATAGCGTCAGCCGGGCTGCTGCTTAGCTGTCGGCACTTAGCCAACAGGTTCTCGGCGTAACCTGCACCAAACTGCTCACGGCCGGCAGACTTGGGCGGCGCCTTATGGAAGAACGGAGCGCGCAAGGCAGCCTCGACGACGGTTCGAAGCACAGTGCCTGTGCTTGCAATGCCCCCCGCGCGGTCGTAGGCGCGTCCATAGAGTCGCTGCATCAAAGCATCGATAATCATGTTGCCAGGACCGGTGTCAAAGGCGCGCACCGCAGAGATCGGTTGACCGGCCGGTACAACAGTAAGATTGCCGATACCACCTATATTCTGCAATACGCGAGCGCGCCGCGGATGGCGATAAAGCGCATAATCTAGCAGCGAGACAAGCGGCGCTCCCTGTCCACCATGCGCCATATCAGCTGGGCGAAAGTTGGCAACGACAGGGATGCCAAGCGCGCGTGCGACAAGTGCAGGCTCGCCGATCTGCCAGGTGCAGCCAAAGCTGCGACCAAGACAGCGCTCAGCCACGCCCTGGTGATAAATAGTTTGTCCATGGCAGCCTACGAGATCCACCTTTGAGGAGCATTGCAGGATAGCTGCCTGTGCGGCCTCGGCATAGGCAAGCCCCAGTCGCCAGTGGAGACGCGCAAGCTCGGCTGTCGTCGTCTGCCCCGTACTCATGGCTGCCATCACAGCGGTGCGCAGCGCGCGTGGAAAGGGGACAGCACAGTGATGCAATAAGTCTAGTTTGATATCAATGTCTTGCTCGGCGCTCGCCAGCCTTGCAGTACGACGTGGCTGAATGCGCACGATAGCCACGTCGATCCCGTCAGCCGAAGTGCCGCTCATGATGCCTGCAACTGTAAGTGGTCGCAGAGTTACAAGTTTCTTGCTCGATGCACGAGTGCGCGCTCGGGGCGTCATGGATGCGTCTGCTCTTCAGATGTAGTAGGGACTGCAGCGAGTGAGTCGGAGAAGGTGCGAATCTGCTCGCGGATCTTTGTTATTTGCGCCGGAACCGCATGACGCGGAAGCTGCGCGTTGAGCCACTTGCCTTTCTGTTCTTCAACCCGCACAGCCGCGCGGCGAACCTTGATCCGGAACGCGGGCGACTGCTCCGCCTCGCGCAGTAGAGCCTCGTAGGCGCGTAGGACCAGTACAGGATCGCGGCACACTTCTATCAGGTCAGTGCCCACAGCAATGGCCCGCACCGCTGCTTCTTCAATCGACATTTTCGAGAGGATGCCACCCATTTCCATATCGTCTGAAAGTATCAGACCCGTGTATTGCATACGCCTCCTCAGTACGCTGCCGATCCAGTAAGGGGAGACCGATGCAGGCTCGTCGTCGCGTGTGACGCGAGGATAACTCGCGTGCCCAACCATAATGACGGGCAGCTGCCGGAGTAAGTCGCGGTAGGGTTGTATATCCTGATCCCACAACTCGGACCAGTGACGCATGATGCGCGGCGTGGCAGCGTGCGAGTCAAGCGTACCCCCGCCCAGGCCCGGGAAGTGTTTCCCGCAGCCCAGCACGCGCTCGGCGCGCAGACCTTCGAGAAAGAGCCGGGCATACGCGGCGACCATGTCAGGATCGGGCGAGACTACGCGAGTTCGCATGACAGGCAGTGCGTCCGGCAACGCAAGGTCGAGCACAGGCGCGAGTGTCGTGTTGAAACCGAGCAGCCTTGCCGCACGACCGATCAGCCGCCCATGCTTCTTCGCGTCGGCGGCACGTCCTGTCGCAGCTACGGCAGCGGCCGACGGCATAGGCGCAAGCACGTCACGCAGGCGGTCGACAAGTCCACCTTCTAGATCAACCGCGCGCAGCGCATTGCCGCCGCAGAGCTGCGAGACTTCACGCAGCAGCGTTGTGGTTTGTTTCACCTCTTCAACATTGCGGCGAAAGAGAATAGTGCCGGAAGGGCGCAGCAGGTTAAGCCAGGCTCGTTCGACAGAAGTAAGCTCGCAGCCCTCCAGCCCAACGATCATCAGCCGGCCGACCTGCGCCCGCAGGCTCAGATTAGCCACGGCTATTCTTCACTTCGTTTTTCAGCTCTTCGAGTAAGTTAAGCGCCTGCAGCGGAGTGAGTGAGTTAATGTCGGTTTCGTCGAGCCGATCGAGCACCCTCTGTGAGAGCGGCGTAAAGATGGTCAGCTGCATCGGTGCATCTAGCTCTGCGGCGGTCGCTTGTCGCTCGGCTCGTTCGTGCAAACGTAACACTTGCCGCGCGCGCGCGATCACACGCTGGGGCAGGCCGGCAAGTCTCGCAACGTCGATGCCGTAACTCTTGCTGGCAGCGCCAGGTTCAATGGTGTGCAGAAAGATGATGCCTTGCGGCGTTTCACGCACCGACACCCGCAGGTTGCGCAAGCGTGGCAGTTGTTCGGCTAACAAGGTAAGTTCGTGATAGTGGGTCGCAAAAAGGGTGCGTGCGTGTGTCTCATTGTGCAAGTGCTCGAGTGTGGCCCAGGCGAGTGACAGGCCATCATAAGTTGCGGTCCCTCGACCCATTTCGTCGAGCAGCACCAGGGACTTATCAGTCGCTGTATTCAGAATGGTCGCGGTCTCGGTCATCTCGACCATGAAGGTCGAGCGCCCGCGCGCCACGTGGTCGCTGGCGCCGATGCGAGTGTAGATGCGGTCGACCGGCGCATAGCGCATGCGGTCGGCGGGTACAAAGCAACCCATCTGCGCCATGAGGACCAGCATTGCGGCCTGGCGCAGATAGGTCGACTTACCACCCATGTTAGGCCCGGTAATCAGCAGCAGACTTGCCTTGTCTTCGTCCAGATACAAGTCATTCGGTACAAAGCGTTCAATGCCCGCCCGCTCCATCATGTGCTCGATAACAGGATGACGGCCGCCTGCGATCTCAAGCACGCAGGCAGTTTCGTCAAGCAGCGGCTCGACATACTTTCGCTGCGCGGCAAGATGTGCGAAGTTGGCGAGCATGTCTACTTCAGCAACGGCGCTGCTTGTCTTACGAATCCGGCTTCCAGCGCCGAGTACCTGCGAGCGCAGCGAAGCAAAAAGCTGCTTTTCAATTTCAATCGATCGCTCATGAGCCGTCAGAATTTTTTGCTCATGGTCCTTGAGCTCGGGCGTGGTGAAGCGTTCAGCGTTGACCAGGGTCTGCTTGCGTTCGTAATCCGCGGGCACGTGGCGCAGGTTTGAGCGAGTTAGTTCAATGTAATAGCCGAAGACGGAGGTGTAGCGAACCTTGAGCGAGCCGACACCGGTGCGGGTGCGCTCGCGCTCTTCAATCGCGGCGATAGCGGTGCGCCCAGTCTGCGAGATGGCGCGCAGCTCATCAAGCTCGGCATGCACACCGCTGCGGATCACGCCCCCTTCCACAAGCGTGACCGGCGGCTCGGGCTGGACCGACGTTTCAATCGCTGAGGATATATCTTCAAGCGCGTCGACCCTTGCAATGAGCGAGTGCCACAGCGGCCCCGTGCGCCGGGTGAGCACGGCGCATACCATCGGCAGCGCGCGGAGAGAAGCGGCAAGCGCGAGCAGGTCGCGTGGACCGGCCGAGTCAAGCGAAATCCGCGCGAGCAGCCGTTCGAGATCGAGCACGCTTCCCAACGCACGACGCAGTTCTTCCCGCTCGATCAGGTCGCTTTGCAACTCGGCGACCGCGGCATAGCGGCAGGCGATCGCCTCAGGCGCAAGCAGTGGCCGGAGGATTGTCGCGCGCAGCAGGCGCTTGCCCATGGGCGTCTGGCAGCAGTCGAGCGCGTGAAAAAGCGTAGACTCGGCGCCGCCATCCCGGAACACAGGCTCAACGAGTTCGAGATTACGCACCGTGACCTGGTCAAGCTGCAGGCAGTGTGTGCGCTCGTAGAAGCGAAGCGAATCTATATGAGAGAGCTCCCGCTTTTGCGTGCTCCGCGCGTAATGCAGCAGGGCGCCGGCCGCCACAGCGGCGAGCGGGTGGTCAGCCACACCAAAGCCATCAAGCGAGTGCGCTCCAAGCTGCCGCTCCAGCAGTGGCAGCGCGTAGTCACGGGTGAATACCCAGTCCTCGATCGGCGTCTTGGTACGGATGCTATCAAGTGCGCGCGTCCAGCTATCTGCCGCACCACCTTCGGGCATAGCAAGCGGGTTGCCGGCCGCGACTAACAGCTCAGAGGGCGCGGCGCGAGTCAGTTCGTCCGCACACAAGGCTGCAGCATGGGCTCCGGAAAAAGCGATCGCGCGAAACTCCCCGGTTGAGAGATCAAGCAGCGCCAACGCAGCCTGCGCAGAGGCGAGCGCAATAGCAGCAAGGTAATTGTTTTCCTCCGCTCCAAGCGACGTGTCGACTGCGGTGCCGGGGGTAAACACCCGGGTGACTTCGCGCCGCACGATCTTCTTGCTGAGCTTCGGATCCTCCATCTGTTCGCAGATGGCGACGCGGTAGCCTTTGCGCAGCAGCTTGGCAATGTGCCCCTCAGCCGCATGAAACGGCACGCCGCACATGGGCACTGACTTTTCGCGGTCCCGGGAGGTTAGCGTGATCTGCAGCTCGCGAGCCGCCGTGCGAGCATCTTCGTAAAAGAGTTCGTAGAAGTCCCCAAGCCGAAAGAAGAGCAGCGCATCAGGGTGCTGCTGCTTGGCCGTTGAGTACTGGCGCATGACTGGGGTCTGCGCAGGATCTGTGTGGACTTCGTTCACGAGGCAAGCACAGAATATCGCGAAGCAGGTCTACGCGGGCAGAGCGAATCCAGATCCTCTCCTCACGCAATGCCAGGATCGCTGTGCTACGCCCTGTCCCTGGATGATGTCAATGCCAGGTACTGGGCAGAAGAAAAGCCACCCGGGATAAGCCTGGATGGCCTTTCCTAAACAAATCGTCCACGATCTAGTCGCGGGTTTCAGCATCCGACCCATGCTGCTTGACCATTTTGTTGTAAATACCCAGCAACAGGAAAGGCGCCGCCCACTGGCCAACAAACAAAGCGTTCTCATCCTTGCCCTGGGTCTTCAAAACCAGCGATCCGATGATCGAAGCAAAACACGCGCCTAGAAAAAAGCTGCTGGGCAGCTTGGACGAGTAGCTTTCCATCAGCGAGGTGATCTGATCTTCTTTAGAGTCTCCGGCGTGCACGCGATAGTCTGCCATAGTTGGGGTTCCCTCCTGGTACCGTAGTGTTTCCTATAAGTGACGGGCGAGCCAGGCTGCGGCACGCACTAAAGTATAGACAGAGTAAGAGATGGGGTCGAAGCAAACTCCGTTGCCGGAGGTCCGCTAAAAACTTGACCAATGTGCGTCCGTGTTTGTTGCTGGCATAAAAAGTCCCCGCCGCCCTCATCCCGTCCTCTTTCCCCATGAAGCTTACTCCAAAAGAGCGATCCTCCGAGCTCCTCCCTCACGCTTATACTTAAGACTTGGTGACCTAACCAATGTCCCTGCTCTGGATTCGTGTCGCAGCGGTGCTCTACGCGGCCGCCAGCGTGTGCGCGCTGCCAGCCGTGCTGTGGAGCCGTATCTCCTGGCGCCGCGCAGCCATCGCGCTGGCAGTCGCAGCATGGCTCTTCCACTTCGTCAGCTTCAGTGAGACGATGGCAGCCGCCCACCGTCTCATCCCGGTCGGCATGCACGAGGTGCAATCGGCACTCTCGCTCTCGATCGCGACTGCCTTCCTGGTCATCATCGCCACGTATCGAACCATCTCCTTCGGCATCTTCGCCTTGCCGCTTGCTTTCCTGCTTACGCTGCCCTCGGCACTTGGACCTGATCAATACACGTTCTCCTCGCCTTTAGTCCGGGGCGGCTGGATTTTCATCCATGTAGCGGCGCTGCTCGCCGCTGACGCCGCACTTCTCTTCTCGCTGCTGGCCAGCCTGCTCTACCTGGTGCAGGAGCGCCGGCTCAAGGACAAGCACACGCCCGGCTTCTTGACCTGGCTGCCCCCGCTCGACACCATGGACCGTATCGCGCAAAACACACTGGTGCTGGGCTTCTGCTGCATGACGGTGGGCCTCTTTGTCGGCTCCTTTATCGCGCAGGAGAAGGTGGGCGCAATCTACTTTCTCGACCCCAAGGTCCTGCTCTCATTCGTTATGTGGGTCCTCTACGTGGTCATGCTCTTTGTGCGGCGAAGCACTGGTTTGCGAGGCCGCCGCGCGGTCTATCTCTCGTCGATGGTCTTCTTGCTCATGCTCACGGTATGGGCGGCAAACCTGATGAGCTCGGTGCACAGGTTTGGCCGACCATGAGTGATTTCAGCCCGGAGCCCGGCCGCCTTTCCATGAAGTTCCTCCTCGCCGGCATCAACCACAAGACCGCGCCGGTTGAGCTCCGCGAGCTACTCGCCATCCCCGGTGAGCAGCTGGCCGAGGCCACCCGTTCGCTGCTCGCGCACCCCGGCGTAAGCGAGGCGATGATCGTCTCCACCTGCAACCGGGTAGAGCTGCTGGCCGCCTACCAGGAAACCTTGCCCGATATGGCTGCATTTTTTGACGCGCAGTTCTCTGTCCAGGCCACCGAACTCGCGCCTCACCTCTATCAGCATCGCGACTCGGAGGCCGTTCGTCACCTCTTCCGTGTCGCTTCCAGCCTGGACTCGATGGTGGTCGGCGAGCCTCAAATCCTTGGCCAGGTCAAGGAGTCCTACACAGTCGCCCGGGCGCTCGGCGCGGTGCGCTCGCAGCTTGACCGCCTTCTGCAAAGCGCCTTCTCTGTCGCCAAGAAAGTGCGAACCGAAACTCAAATCGGCAGCTCTTCTGTCTCCATAGCCTCGGTCGCTGTCGACCTCTCGCGCAAGATCTTCGGCTCGCTTGAGGGCAAGCGCGTGCTGCTCGTAGGCGCGGGCAAGATGAGCGAACTCGCCGCCCGCCACCTGCTGCAGCAGGGCGCAAGCTCGCTCCTGGTCACCAACCGCACCGAGGAACGCGCATCCAGGCTCGCTCGCAACTTCAATGGACACGTGCTGCCCTTCGCCGAGCTGCACACCCGTGCCGTCGAAGCCGACATCGTCATCACCTCCACCGGCTCGTCCGAGTTTCTCTTCCGCCGTGAGCATGGCCAGCAGCTCTTGAACCGGCGCAAGGGCCGCCCCATGTTCTTCATCGACATCGCCGTGCCCCGCGACGTGGACCCCGAGATGAACCGCGTCGAGGGCGTCTTTCTCTACGACATCGACGACCTGCAGTCAGTTGCCGCCTCCAACATGGCCGACCGCTCCCGCGAGGCGACCAGCGCCGAGCGGATCATCTCGGAAGAAGTCGCCCGCTTCGCCCGGCGCGCCTCCGCCCTTGACGTAGTACCGACCCTGGTAGGCCTCCAGGCCAGCGTCGAGTCTATGCGCCAGGTCGAGTTGCGACGCGCCCAGGTTCGCCTGCAGGGGCTCACACCAGAGCAGCAGGCTGCAGTCGAAACGCTCACCCGAGGGCTCGCCAACAAGTTCCTCCACCTGCCGCTGCAAGCTCTCCGCGAAGCGGCACAGCAGGGAGACGCTGCCCGCCTGGACATGCTGCGCGAGACCTTCCGCATCGAAAGTGTCCCTGACGCACCCGGGCCTGCGACGCTATCGCTGCCTCGCGAAAACACGAACACCGAGCCGCAACTCGCCCCTGACACCCTTGTAGATCGCGATCTTGAAGCGCCGGCCGCCGCGCTTCCGGGAGGCAAAAAATCATGATCCGCATTGGCTCCCGTGGATCCGCCCTTGCCCTCTGGCAGGCCAACCACATCGCCGACGCTCTACGCGGCGCCGGTCACGAGGTCTCAATCGAGATCATTCGCACCACCGGCGACCGGCTTCAAAGCATGAGCTTCGCTGAGGTCGGCACCAAGGGCATGTTCACCAAGGAGATCGAGGAAGCGCTGGCCGAGGAGCGCATTGACCTCGCCGTCCACTCGCTCAAGGACCTGCCCACGGTTCTTGACCCGCTCTTTACCCTGGCCGCCATCCCGCCTCGCGCCGATTCCTCTGACGCGTTCGTCTCCAGGAATTACGCAGGCTTTGCGGCCCTTCCGCATGGCGCCCGCGTCGGCACCAGCAGCCTGCGCCGCCAATCGCAGCTGCGTGCTTTCCGCCGCGACCTCGAATATGTCGAGTTTCGCGGCAACGTCGATACGCGCCTGCGCAAGCTCGGCGAGCATCAAGTCGAGGCGATCGTACTGGCCTCGGCCGGGCTCGATCGCCTCGGCTACACGGAGTGGCTGCGCGAGCGTTTCTCCTCGCTGGTGCTTTGCCCGGCAGCAGGCCAGGGTGCCCTCGCCATTGAGACCCGCGCAGGCGATCACGCCACAGCCGACGCCCTCAACTTTCTCGACGACGCCGACACTCGTTTCGCCGTCACAGCCGAGCGCTCGGCGCTCCACGCTCTAGGCGGCGGCTGCCAGGTACCCATTGGCATCCACTGCGCGCGCGACACCTCCGGCTGGATGCTCAGCGGAGTCGTCGCCTCTGCTTCAGCCTACAGCGGCCAAGGACTGGTACGCGTCCAGATCGGCCACCAGCATGCCGAGGGCGAGCCTCCGCTCACCATCCGAGGATTGGAGATGACTCCGGGCAAAGAAGCAGAACCAGCAGCACACGCGCTCGGCGAGCGGCTGGCCGCCAAACTTCTCGACCAAGGCGCCGGTGCTTTGCTCGGCGCCCCTTTAGCGGCGCACGGCCTCGCCGGCGCGTGAGATTCTGCCCCAGCCACAGGCCTCTTGCTTGCTCGACAACGGGTTGCACGTGGCAGCGTTGACGCAAACGCCGCTCGAAGGCCGCACGATCGTGGTCACCCGCTCCCGCGAGCAGGCCTCGGATTTAAGCCGTCGCCTTTGCACCCTGGGCGCCCACGTCATCGAAATCCCCACCATCACGATCGTGCCTCCCCTTTCCTACGAACCGCTCGACAACGCTTTGCGCAAGTTCGACACCTACGACTGGCTGATCGTGACCAGCGCGAACACAGCCCGGGTGCTCGACGAACGCACCCGCGCACTCGCCTTCAGACCTTCAACCCAGCCCCGCACCGTAGCCGTGGGTCGAGCTACAGCCGCAGCGCTGGAACAGGCCGGCTTCCGCGTTGACCTGGTCCCACAGCCCGCCGTTGCTGAATCGATCGTAGCTGCGCTCGAGCATCAGGTCGCAGGCAAGCGCGTCTTGCTCGCTCGCGCCGAAGTTGCCCGCGATCTGATACCCGCCGCCTTGGCAGCGGCAGGCGCTGCCCTTACCATCGTCAACGCTTACCGAACGGTGCTTGCCGAGGGATCAGAGGAGATCGTCGCAGCAACTTTCGGCCCGTCGTCCCTGGTAAAGGTGGACGCGCTCACCTTTACCAGTTCGTCTACGGTCAAGAACCTCGTCGCCCTGCTTGGTCAGGCAAACCTGGCCTGGCCCACTGCGACCAAGGTCTTCTCGATCGGCCCGGTGACCAGCCGTACCTTGCGCGAGCACGGTGTCGAGCCTACGCTCCAAGCACCGCAGCATGACGTCGAGGGACTGGTAGCAGTCGTGCTGCAATCATTCGCCCGGAACAAGTCTCAAAACTGCGCCTTCGAGTAACACGTCAGGGCACAAGCACAACCTTGCCGCCAGCGCCGCCAACCTCTGCCAGTCGCATCGCCGCTTGAATATCGCTTAGCGGAAACGTCTCCGCAGTCGGAATCGTCAGCAGTCCACGCGCCACCTCATCCGCCAGCTCGAACAGCCGCGAGGCATCCGGCACTGCCATCGTGAGCTCCACCCGAATGCCGCGCTCCGGCGGATGCTTCGGTCCCCCCACAACCGACCCGTACACGCCGCCATCCTTGAGCGTCTTGAGGATGCGCAACTGCATAGCTCCGCCTACCGTATCAGCCACCGCGTCCAGGTCGTGCACCGTCTCCATCTCGCGCTCGTTATCGAGCGCAACCACCCGTTCGACAGCCAGCTTTAAAGCCTCCTCGCGCTGGCTCTCGCGCACCCCGGCAATCACGCTCGCCCCACGGCTGAGCGCCGCATGCACCGCGGTACGCCCCACACTGCCAAGCGCCCCGGTCACCAGCACCGTCTGCCCGGCCGCGATCTTCACCGCCCGCTCAACCAACTGCGTGCCCGTCAGCAACACCAGCGGCAGAGCGGCGGCCTGCTCAAAGCTCAGCGCCTCAGGGATCGGTGCCAGCACGTCCGCCTTCGCAGTCGTGTAATCGGCAAAGGTCCCGTTGGCCAGTCCCATCACCCGCATTCCCTTTGCAAAACCCACCACCGCCGACCCAGCCTCGTCTACCTCGCCTGCCAGGTCGCGTCCCAGGATCTCCGGCAGATCGAGCGGAAAGCTGTCCTTGGCCGAACCGGAGCGAATCTTCCAGTCGACCGGATTGATGCTGGTCGCGCGTACCCGCACCCGTACTTCCTTTTCGCCGACCGGCGGCAACTCCGCTTCTTCGTAGATCAACTGGTCCACATCGCCATACGCATGCAATACAACAGCTTTCATCGTCATGTGCTCCTCTGCCCATGGGATGTACCGGACGCGGCAAACGGTTCTTGGAGCCGGCTCGCCCGCGCAGAGCTAGATGGCAGCCATATGAATATGACAGATTGTCAGGGGCTCGGCCGCATATACCTGCTACCATCGATTGAATCCAGGCAACGGAGACGCGATGCAGGCGATACTCGCGCTCGAAGACGGGCGCATCTTCCGCGGTGAGGGCTACGGAGCCAAGGTGGAATGCTCCGGCGAGGTTGTTTTCAACACTTCGCTCACCGGCTACCAGGAAATCTTTACCGACCCATCCTACGCCGGTCAGATTGTCGTTCTGACCAACCCGCAGATCGGCAACTACGGCACCAATGCGGCCGACTCGGAAGCCAAACATCCTTACATTGAAGGTCTCGTGGTCCGCGAGTTTTCGGTCGTCAGTTCCAACTGGCGCTCGGAGCAGGTCGCCGACGAGTATCTCGAACGCTATAACGTCCCTGTCATCTCCGAGATAGATACGCGCGCCCTGGTGCGTCACCTGCGCGAGCACGGCGTCATGCGCGGCGTCATCTCGACCACCGAGCAGAACCCTCAAGTACTAGTCGCCAAAGCCCAGGCCTTACGCAAGATGGACGGCACCGATCTAGCCAGCGTCGTTTCCACCAAAGAAGTCTACGAGTGGCAAAATCCCGGCGGCGGTCCGCTCTATCCCTCGCTTGCAACGCCAACGCCGGAGTGTGATCTGCATGTGGTCGCCTACGATTACGGCATCAAGCAGAACATCCTGCACATGCTGGGTTCGCAAGGCTGCAGGGTGACGGTCGTGCCCGCGCGAACCACAGCAGACGATGTGCTCGCGCTCCATCCCGACGGCGTTTTTCTATCGAACGGCCCAGGCGATCCCGAGCCATTGACTTACGCCAATCAGACCATTCGCGAGTTAGCCGGCAAGACCCCGATCTTCGGCATCTGCCTCGGCCATCAACTCATCGGACAGGCGCTCGGCGGCAAGACCTTCAAGCTCAAGTTTGGCCACCACGGCGGCAACCATCCGGTCAAACAGTTATCGACGGGCAAGGTCGAAATCACCAGCCAGAATCATAACTATGCTGTCGACGCCGAATCGTTGAATGGGAACGAGGTTGATCTGACCCACATCAACCTCAACGACCAGACGCTGGAAGGATTGCGCCACCGCACCATGCCGATCCTCAGCGTGCAATATCATCCCGAGGCGAGTCCCGGCCCGCACGATTCGCACTACCTGTTCAACGACTTCCGCACCATGATGGAAGAGTGGAAGCGCTGAGGGCGACTACCGCATCGTCGCGGAGATCCGCGACATCGAACTCGTGATCCTCGCCCTAGGCATTGGACACCGCAAGGAGATTTACCACTAACCATGCCACGCAGGAACGACATAACCAAGATTTTAGTCATCGGTTCTGGCCCGATCGTTATAGGCCAGTCAGCCGAGTTCGATTACTCCGGCACCCAGGCCTGCAAGGCCCTTCGCGCGGAAGGCTACGAGGTCGTGCTGGTCAACTCCAACCCGGCCACGATCATGACCGACCCTGATCTCGCCGACCGCACCTACATCGAGCCACTTACTGTCGACTACCTGGAAGAAATCCTGCGCATCGAGAGCGACATGTTGCGCGTGGAAGGACGCACCGGACAATTTGCGGTGCTGCCAACGGTCGGCGGCCAGACAGCCTTGAATCTCGCTGTCGAACTTGCCGATACCGGAGTGCTCGAAAAATTTGATATAGAACTCATCGGCGCCAAGCTTGAAGCGATCAAGAAAGCCGAGGACCGCCTGCTCTTCAAAGATGCGATGGCGCGCATCGGACTTGATGTCCCCCGCTCGGCACTGGTCAACAACCTGCGCGATGGTCTCGAGTTTGCGACCAGGATTGGCTTTCCCGTTATCATCCGACCCTCGTTTACTCTCGGAGGCTCCGGCGGCGGCCTAGCTTACAATCGTGAGGAATTGATGGAGATCCTCGCGCGCGGACTCGACTTGTCCCCGGTCCACGAGTGCTTGATTGAAGAGTCAGTCCTCGGCTGGAAAGAGTATGAGCTCGAAGTTGTCCGCGATCTCGCAGACAACGTCATCATCATCTGCTCGATTGAAAATATTGATCCCATGGGAGTGCACACGGGTGACTCCATTACCGTCGCTCCCGCGCAAACGCTCACCGACCGCGAGTACCAGGCCATGCGCTCGGCCGCCATCGCTGTCATCCGCGAAATAGGCGTCGAAACCGGCGGATCCAATGTGCAGTTTGCCGTCAATCCTGCGAACGGCCGCATGACAGTGATCGAGATGAACCCGCGCGTCTCTCGATCGTCTGCCCTGGCCTCCAAGGCCACTGGTTTTCCGATCGCGAAGATAGCAGCCAAACTCGCAGTTGGCTACACTCTCGACGAAATTCCGAACGATATCACCCGTATGACACCGGCCTGTTTTGAGCCGTCGATCGACTACGTCGTTGTCAAAATCCCCAAGTGGCAGTTTGAAAAGTTTCCCGGAGCAGATGAAAGCCTCAGCCCGCAAATGAAATCAGTCGGGGAAGTACTGGCCATGGGCCGGACTTTCAAGGAAGCGCTGATGAAGGCCTTCCGCTCGCTCGAAACAGGAAAGAAAGTAGGCGCAGAAGTTCTCGATCCAAAACGCCTCACCCAGCGTCTCGTCACCCCCCAGCCCGAACGCCTGAACTATATTCGTTATGCTTTCCGCCGCGGCATGAGCGTGCGCGAGGTAGCCCGTCTTACCTCGATCGACCCTTGGTTTCTCTACCAGATCAAAGAGATCACCGACGCCATCACCGCGCTCGGCGACACGACCATCGCCGCTGTGTCACAACAGCAGTTACGAAAAGCGAAGCGCATGGGCATCTCCGACGAGCGCCTCGCCGAAGTCTGGGATCTCACTAGCGCAGCAGGCGTCGAACAGGTTCGGCAGCTGCGCCTCGCGCAAGGCCTCAAGCCTGTCTACAAGCTAGTCGATACATGCGCGGCCGAGTTTGCCTCGAGCACCCCGTACCTCTACTCGTCCTACGACGAAGAAGACGAAGCCCTGCCCACGTCCAGGCGCAAGATCATCATCCTCGGCAGCGGCCCCAACCGCATCGGGCAGGGCATTGAGTTCGACTACTGCTGCTGCCACGCCGCCTTCGCTTTACGTGAAGACGACTACGAGACCATCATGGTCAACTGCAATCCTGAGACGGTATCGACCGACTACGACACCAGCGACCGGCTCTACTTCGAGCCATTGACTCTGGAGGACGTTCTCTCGGTCTATGACCATGAGGCCACGAGCGGCGCAGAAATCGCCATGATCGTGCAGTTCGGAGGCCAGACACCGCTCAATCTCGCACTGCGGCTGAGAGCCGCCGGCGTCCCCATCATCGGCACCTCTCCCGAGTCGATCGATCTAGCCGAAGACCGCAAGCGCTTCGGCAAACTTCTGCTCGAGCTCGATATTCCCCAGCCCGACGCATCGACCGCAACCAGCATCGAAGAAGCGCTCGCCGGTGCGGACCGCATTGGCTATCCAGTGCTCGTCCGTCCGTCCTACGTGCTCGGCGGCCGCGCCATGGTCATCGCCTACGATCGCGAAGGCGTCGCTCGCTACATGAAAGAAGCAGTCGAGTACTCGCAGGAGCGTCCGATCCTGATCGACCGCTTTCTTGAAGATGCAGTCGAAGTCGATGTCGACGCCCTCTGCGATGGCAAGGACGTCATCATCGCCGGCATCATGCAGCACATAGAAGAGGCCGGCATCCACTCCGGCGATTCTTCCTGCGTGCTGCCGCCGGTCGACTTATCCCCAGCCACGCTCGCGACCATTCGCACCTACACGCGCAAGCTGGCCTTGGCTCTCAACGTCATAGGCCTCGTCAATCTTCAATTTGCCATTCAACGTGAGAAAGTCTTCGTCATCGAGGTGAACCCGCGCGCTTCACGCACCGTCCCTTACGTCTCGAAAGCAACCGGCATTCCGCTGGCAAAGATAGCCTCACGGCTGATGACCGGCCGCACCCTGCGCAACCTTCTGCCGGAAGAGCTTGCAAGCGGCGAGGACCTCGGCACAGGTCCCCACTTCTTCGTCAAGTCTCCCGTCTTTCCCTGGAATAAATTCCCCGGCGTCGATCCCGTCCTCGGCCCTGAAATGCACTCCACCGGCGAGGTCATGGGCGTAGCCGATAACTTCGGCGAGGCATTTGCCAAGGCTCAACTCTCAGCCGGTCTCAAACTGCCAACCACTGGCTCCGTCTTCTTCAGCGTCAACGATCGTGACAAGCCTCAGTTAGTAGACTTAGCTCGCCAGTATGTTGACTTGGGCTTTCATCTCGTCGCGACGGAGGGCACCGCGGCCGCCTTGGAAGAAGCAGGCTTGATGGTGGAACGAGTCTTCAAGGTCAAGGAAGGCCGTCCAAATGTAGTCGACCTGATTAAAGGCGATCGCATCCAGCTGATCGTAAACACACCCTACGGCTTCGACACATTTTTCGACGAAAAAGCAATTCGCCGTTCAGCCGTGCTGCAGCGTATTCCCATGATCACCACCGTCGCCGCCGCGCGCGCCGCCGCTGAAGGCATCGCCGCACTGCAGCGTAAAACACTCAACGTCTTCGCACTCCAGCACCTGCATCGTGCTCTGGCGGTCGCCTCAGAGCAGCGTCGCTAAGCGTAAAATACAGATCATGAGGCAGAGCGCTACTTGTATTGCCATGCTTTGCGTAGGCCTGATGGCCACCGCCATCCAGGGCCAGCAACCTGCCTCACAAAGTAATGCCGGCCAAACAGAAAACACCGCCGTACAGCAAGCGCTTCTGGACCTAAGACAGCATCAGCCGCAAAAGGCGCTCGACTTATTAGTGCAGGCGATGGCCGCACACCCTGACGACGCGGCTCTCAATTTGCTCGCAGCTACCACTGCGATCGAGCTCGAGAACCCAGCCCTGGCAGTAAGCTACGGCGAGCGCGCTCGCGCGCTTGAGCCGGATAACTGGAAAGTAGACACCACCCTTGTGACTGCCTACGCGATGGCCGGCAAGACGCGCGAGCGCGACGCCGAACGTACCGCCTTACACGCGTTGCACACCGCCGGCACGCAGGCCGACGCCAAGCAAACCAGCGGCTTTCTCCTCGATCGCTTCAAGGTCAGTCGCTACACCGTAGATGCCGTCGAGTACTTCGCGCCAGTCGGCAAGTTCCACATCTACTACTGCTTCTTCATCGGCAACAAGCAAGGGGTGCGAGCCTGGCAGATCAATGCGCAGAGTGACGAGTCCAACCAGGCATCCTGGGCCAAGGCCTATCCTGAGCAGGCAGCCGGCGGGCAGCGTCAATTTCAGCTTACCGGCCAAGGCAATGGCGTTCGCAATGACTATCGCAGCTTTTCCGGTTCAGCTAACTACGACTGGATCAAGGCGCGCGTCATCGAGATCGTCAACGCACAGGCGGTGCCGTTTCCAGGCGAGCCGCCAACACCAAACAGCTAGCGTGAGGGTCCGCACACATGTTACTCGAAGGTATTTTCTCCGCCATAACGACGCCTTACTATCCTGACGGGCGGCTCTATCTACGCAAGCTTGAACATAACGTCGAGCGCTACTCGCGTACACCTGTCGCAGGGCTGGTCGTGCTCGGTTCCACCGGGGAAGCGGTCATGCTCGATGACGCGGAAACGCGCGAACTATTGAAGACCGCGGCAGCCGCGTCAGAGCCGGAGAAGGTGTTGCTCGCAGGTATTGGCCGAGATAGCAGCCTTGCTACGCTCCGCCTGGCCGAGTTCGCAGCCGAACAGCAGTACGATGCCGTGCTCGTCCGTACCCCGAACTACTACAGCCCGCAAATGAGCCCTCTCGCCATGCTCACCTACTTCCGTACAGTGGCCGATAGCTCACCCCTCCCGGTCGTGCTCTACACCATTCCTAAATTCACGCATTACGATCTTGCTACAGACCTCATTGCCGAGCTCGCGTACCACCCGAACATCATCGGTTTGAAGGACTCAAGCGGCAACGTACAGAGGCTTGGTGAGATCGTCAGCACAACCCGCACCGCAGCCAAGCGCGAGACGACCGTAACCTCTGTTTTTTCCGCGGTCACGCAGCGCATGCTCGCGCCACAGAGCGGTACCGGCTCATTCATCTCGGCTGACCTGCTCGGTGGCGACTCCGGCGCAGCTGTACTCGCCTCTGCGCCACCCGCCCGGGCGCTCAAAACGCGTATACGGGAGGTCGGCTTCCAGGTGCTAAGCGGTGCTGCAGACAAAATCGAATCCTCCCTCAGCGCCGGCGCAACCGGGGCCGTACTGGCTCTTGCTGCCTGCGCGCCCCAGGCCTGTCACGAGGTCTACATCGCGTCAAAGGAGACTAACCCGGCGCTCGCAGCCGAAAAACAGCGGCGGCTCATCGATGCGTCAGCCTACGTCGTTGGCACCCTCGGCATAGCAGGCGTCAAGCATGCGTGCGATCTGAACGGCTACTATGGCGGTCGCCCACGTTTGCCGCTGCTGCCGCTTACCGGCGAGCAGCAAAGCCAAGTGGCGCGACTCATGCGTGACCTTCGCAACTAGCGAACATCCACACTAACTTAGAGCCGTTTTCCCAACAGGTGTATAACGCATATTGTGACCGGGGATGACTGAACGGAAAAGTCACGATGACTTCTCGCTAATGCCGCTACCCAGACAGGACAATGGCTTTAGCGCCCAGGGCTCGGCTTGGTCGGCACAATGCGTACGCCCATGCCATTCAGCAGGCTTCGTCCCTGTGCGCCTTCAGGCGAGCTGGGATAGCGCTGAATCAGTGAGCGAAGATCACGGATGCCGGCATCTCGCTGCTCGCTGGCTATCTCGGCTTGCGCCTTGCGCAGCTGCGCCGCCGCCGCCTTGCTGCTGCCGGCAAACTGCTCCAGCACGATGTCGTAGTAGCGGATCGACGCCGGGTAGAGTCCCTTGCGATACGCAATTTCGCCTAAGTAGTAACTGCTGTTGCCGGCAAGCGCGTTCTGCGGGTAATACTTGACTACATCCGCAAACTCGGACGTCGCGAGATCGTTGCGAGCCCCGTTGTAATCGCGCACCGCGCCCTGGTACAGCTGATCAACAGGTGGCGCTTGCGGTGCGGCTTGCGCCTGCGCCGGAGGCACGTTATAGCCGGCGGCTGGACTCGTGCCCTGTCCAGAGCCAGACACATTCGGGTCACCGCCCGAAACACCTTGCGGCGACGCCTGCTGCGCAGAGGGCTGCGCCTGCACATTTTGCAGCTGCGACTGAATGTCGGCGAGCTGCTTGTTTACCTGCCCCAGGCGCGACTTCAACTCGTCCACTGAGTCGTTCAGCCCCTGTATCTGCGTAGAAAGCGTTTCACTCTTGTTGCTCTGCTCCATCTGCCCCGCAAGCGCGGTCATCTGCTGCTGCATCCGGTTCACGCTGTCAGCCGACTGCTCGACCAGATGCTGCAACACGCCCATGCGCTCATCGTTGGAGGTCTGCAGATGCTGCAGCATATCTTCTAACTGCTGCACCTGGGTCTGCAATTGGATCATCTCTTTTGAGACTGCGTGTGCCTGCTGAGGCATGAGCAGGACAGAGGCCAAAAGCGGAAGTGTAAAAAGCGATCGGCGCATGTTGATACCTCTCGGTGCTTGTTACAAATTGCAAGAGCATAACTCAAGACGCAAGCGGCAATACCAATGCCCTAATGTTGACAAGTGGAACAGGCACCTACCCCTTCTCGTAGATAGATGCCTACACGTTCCTGCTGATCCCTAGCCTAGCGATCGACAGCGAACTGCGCGCGCCGGTTCTGCTGGTAGCAGCTCTCATCGTGCTCCGTGCAGAACTGCTTTTCCTTCCCGTAGCTCACTGTGCGGATGCGATCTGGGCTGATGCCGGCCGCGGCCAGCGCCTGCTTAGCTGCATTCGCGCGGTTCTCACCCAGCGCTAGGTTGTACTCGGTCGAACCGCGGTCATCGCAGTAGCCGCCCAGCACAATCTTGAGCCTGGGGTGCGCGCTCAAATAACTCGCATCCTTGGTGATAATCGCCGACGAGTTCCCAGTTACGTCGTAGCTGTCGTAGTCGAAAAACACATCCTGCACATTCTGGTGGAAGGTCGCATCGTCCACATCGCCTTCGTTTATGTTGCTTGACGTCCCCGCAGGCCCAGACGGTGCTCCTACGGTCACCCGCGCCGTCGCGTCCGTCGTGCCGCCATCGCCGCGAGCGATCAGGTGGTAGTTGGTGGACTCGGTCGGATGCACGGTCTGCGTGCCCGCACTGGCCACCGTGCCCATACCTTCAATGGAGATATCGGTCGCATTGCTGGTATGCCACACAAGGGCAACGCTATCGCCCGGGCTCACCGACGACGGCGTGGCTGTAATGTCGGCCGTCGGTGCACCGGTCGAGGTCATAGGCGGCGGCGGTGGGGGCGGCGACTGCTTCTTGTGGCAGCCAGCCACGACCAGGAGCGCGGCCAAACTTACGAGCGATGGGTAAATCACCTTGCGGGTCTGTGCGAGCACGTATCTTCTCCTCGGGAGCCAATCTCCCTCTATGTTGATGGATGCGGCGCCGGTTCATCTGCGACCCGGAAAAGATGCAAATCGTGGATGATTTCTGCGCTTCGCGCTGGCACAGTACTTCGAGATCATTTACTTCCAGCTCCAGTTCGGCATCGAATCGGATCCGCCGTGCGAGAGCGCGCGCTGTTCCGTCCCGTCGGCCAGCATGCTCCATATCTGCGATCCGCCATTCTCCCGCTGGAACACAATATGCCGCCCATCCGGCGCCCAAGATGGAAAATCATTGCGCCCGGCATCATGGGTCAACTGGATCCAGCGCCGGCTCGCCACGTCCATGATGTAGATATCCTGTCCGCCGGGGGCACCAGGACCATACTTGCGGTTCCATGCAAAGGCCAGAAACTGCCCGTGCGGCGACCAGGAGGGCGAAGTCGCATACCCGCCATCGGTCATGCGCTGCACGTTCGCGCCGTCCGCGTCCATGATGTAGACCTGCGGCAGCCCGGTACGGCCGCTCACCCACGCAATCTGGGCATTTGTCTTCGGGTTCCAGACCGGCGAAACATCCGGCCCGTGGAAGTTCGTCACCCTGTGTACCGCCCCGCCG